>DAINPV010000292.1:0-5353 GCA_036743315.1 bacterium
TCTTTCGACGGAATGCCGTGCACCACCTCTTCGTTGAGCGAAATGCACAGCGCGCGCGGAAAACCGTAAAGCCCGAGGAACGCCGGTTTGACCTTGTGTCGGCGGCAGATGTCGACCGACAGATCGTCCAGGTCCTGGGTGCTCATGCCCGCCGCCGCCTGCTCCTTCATTTGCTGGAGCACTTCGGCGACGATCCGGTTGGCCCGGCGCAGTTTTTCCACCTGCTCGGGTGTCTTGAGACTGATAACCTTACTATTCAAAGATCGATCCGACCCGCTTGGCGATATCGGCCGGAGTTCCCAACCCGTCGACTTCCCGCAACAGGCTCTCGTGGCGGTAGTAGTCGATCAACGGTTTGGTGTTCGCGTGGTAAGTGGCCAGGCGCTGACGAATGGTCGCTTCCTTGTCGTCGTCGCGCTGGTACAGCTCACCGCCGCATTTATCGCACACGCCTTCCTTTTTGGGAGGCATGGACTTCACATGATACATCGCGTTGCAGCCGCGGCAGGTCCAACGTCCGGTCAAGCGGCCGACCAGTTCCTCGTCGGGCACTTCGATGCTCACCACATGATCCAGCCCGATGCCGAATTCGTCGAGCATCTTGGCCAGCGCATCCGCCTGGTTCACCGTCCGCGGAAATCCGTCGAGCAGGAACCCGTTGCCGCAATCGGCGCCCTGAATCCGCTCGCGAATCAAACCCACGATCACCTCGTCGGGCACCAACTTCCCGGCGTTCATGAACTTCTTCGCTTCGACGCCCAGCGCGGTTCCCTCTTTCACCGCGGCGCGCAGCATGTCGCCGGTCGAAATCTGCGGAATCGCAAACTTGTCGATCAGCGCCTGAGCCTGCGTGCCTTTGCCGGCTCCCGGGGGTCCCAACATGACCAGCCGCATGAGTTCTACCTCCGTCCCTTGAACTTGCCCTTGCTGCCGAGGAAGCCCTCGTAGTGACGGGTAAGCATGTGACTCTCAAGCTGCTGAATCGTATCCAACGCCACACCGACGACAATAAGCAGCGACGTGCCGCCGAAGTAGAAGGGCACGTTGAACTTGGAAATCAAAATGGTCGGCAATACGCAGATCGCCGCGACATAAATCGCACCACCGAAGGTGATCCGAGTCAGAATCCGGTCGATGTAGTCCGCCGTCGGTTTCCCCGGACGACGACCCGGGATGTACGCGCCGCTCCGCTTCAGGTTGTCGGCGACATCCACCGGGTTGAACGTAACAGCCGTATAGAAGTAGCAGAAAAAGATGATTAATGCCACATAGATCAGATTGTACAGCAACCGGCCCGGCGCGAGCTGGTCGCCGATCGCCTGCAGCCACGGATGCTCGAAGAACTGCGCGATCGTCGTCGGGAACATCAGGATCGAGCTGGCGAAGATCGGCGGAATGACGCCGGCCGTGTTGATGCGCAACGGCAGGTACGTGCTCGCGCCGCCGTAGATCTTCCGGCCGACCACGCGCTTGGCGTGCTGGATCGGAATCTTGCGCTGCGCGCGTTCGACGTAGATGATCAGGCCGACGACCACGACCATCAGCACGATGATCGGCACGATTTCCAGCACGCGCCGCTCGGCTTCCCACACGTCCATGAACAACTGCACGATGGCCGCGGGCATGCGGGCGATGATGCCGGCGAAGATGATCAGGCTGATGCCGTTGCCGATGCCGTATTCGCTGATCTGCTCGCCGAGCCACATGATGAACGCGGTGCCGGCGGTCAGCGTGACCATGGTCATCAACTTGAAGGCCATGCCGGGATGCGTCACGACGCCCGGGCCCATCATGCCGCGCTCCAAACCGTAAGCGATCATGAAGCCCTGAAACAGCGACAGGACGACCGTGCCGTAGCGGGTGTACTGCGTGATCTTGCGCCGGCCGACTTCACCCTCTTTGCTCAACCGCTCCAGGTACGGAATGACCACGGTGAGCAACTGCAGGATAATCGACGCCGAAATGTAAGGCATGATGCCCAGGGCGAAGATCGACCCGTTTTCCAAAGCGCCACCGGAGAACATCGACACCATGCCGAAGATCGTTCCCTGCAGCCCTTTGAAGTAATCGGCCAAAGCGGCGCCGTTGATGCCCGGCGTGGGCACCACGCAGCCGATGCGATACACGGCCAACAGGCCGAAGGTCATCAGCACGCGCCGTTTGAGCTCGGGAATTTTGAATATATTTGAAAACGCACCAACCACGAGCTTATCCTCGTTTCCGCTTACAGTTGTTCAATCGTTCCGCCGGCGGCCTGGATTTTCTCCACGGCGCGCTTGGTCAGCTTGTGCGCCTTGACCGTCAGCGACACACTCAACTCGCCGTCGGACAGGATCTTCAAACCGTCTTTGGCGATCTTTTTGGCCAGCTTGCGCTCGACCACCGTGGCCGGATCGACCGTCTCGCCCGTCGCGAAACGTTCGGCCAACTGGAACAGATGCAAAACGGTGTACTCTTTCTTGAACCGATTGTAAAAACCGCGCTTGGGCAAGCGGCGCTGCAACGGCATCTGGCCGCCTTCGAAGCCGGGGCCCTTGCCGTGACCGGCGCGCGCCCGCTGGCCTTTGTGACCTTTGCCGGCGGTGCCGCCCGATCCGGACGACGCGCCGCGACCGACGCGCTTCTTGCTTTTCACCGCGCCCGCGGGCGGTTTCAGGTTGCTCAAATCCATCAGGAAACCTCCTCGACACGAACCAGATGAAGCACTTTTTTCACCATGCCGCGCACGCACGGGTTATCCGGAAGTTCCACCGTCCGGTTCAACTTGCCCAAACCCAGCGTCTTGATGATCACCCGCTGATTCTGCGGGCGACCGATCGTCGAGCCGGTTTGCGTCACTCTGAGTTTGCCCATTTTCCAACTCCCGCCGCGCTATTCCGCGGTTTTGCTGCGACCCATGGTCCGCAGGTATTCGTGCGGCCAACGCAGATCCTGCAAACCGGCCACCGTGGCCTTGACCAGGTTGTGCGCGTTGCGCGAACCCAGGCTCTTGGTCAGGATGTTGTGAATGCCCGCCGCTTCGAGCACCGCACGCACCGGTCCGCCGGCGATCACGCCGGTGCCTTCGCTGGCCGGCTTCAACAGCACACGGCCCGCGCCGAACCGACCGACCACCTGGTAGGGGATCGTCTCGCCGTCGACCAACGGCACGCGGAACATCGATTTTTTCGCCTTGTCCACGCCCTTGCGGATCGCTTCGGGCACTTCGTTGGCTTTGCCCATCGCCACGCCGACTTTCCCTTTGCCGTCGCCGACGACGACCAGCGCCGAGAAGCTGAACCGCCGGCCGCCCTTGACGACCTTGGCCACGCGGCTGATGTGGATTACTTTATCGATGAATTCGCTTTCTTCCTCGAATCGCTGCGGGCGATTGTAGTTACTCATCGTCCACGCTCCCTAAAAATCCAGACCGGCTTTGCGGGCGCCTTCGGCAACCGCTTTGATCCGGCCGTGATACAAAAATCCGTTGCGATCGAATACGACTTTTTTCAGTTCCTTGGCCAGCAACCGCTTGGCGATCAGTTCGCCGATCACCTGCGCCTTGGCGAGTTTGCCCTTCTCTTTGGGCGCGCTGTATTCTTTATCCAGCGTGCTCGCCGAGGCCAACGTGGCGCCGGTTGTGTCGTCGATCGCCTGCACGTAGATGTGCCGGGCGCTGCGGAACACGCACAGCCGCGGACGTTCCGGGCTGCCCAGCACCTTCTTGCGCACGCGGCGCTGCCGCTTCTGCCGTTGCGACAAATTCAACTTCTTGTAGGACACGATGCGTCTCCTTCTATTAACCGGTGGCCTTGCCGACCTTCCGGCGCACCACTTCTTCCACGTACTTGATGCCCTTGCCCTTGTAGGGTTCCGGCGGCCGCACGCGGCGCACATTGGCCGCGAACTGCCCGAGCACATGCTTGTTCGAGCCGGTCAGGATGATGCGGGTGTTCTTTTCCACCGCCGCGGCCACGCCCTTGGGCAGCGCCATCTCCACCGGATGGCTGAAACCGACGCTCAGCACCAGCGCGTTGCCCTTGACCTCGGCGCGGTAACCGACGCCGACGATTTCCAGTTCGCGCTTGAAGCCCGCCGACACGCCGACCACCATGTTGAACACCAGCGTGCGCACCAGCCCGTGCAGACCTTGCGTCTTACGGTCGTCGTTGCCGATCTTGACGAGCAGATGCTTTTCGTCCTGGACCACCTGCACGCCCGCCGGCGCGTGGTACGCCAACTGACCCAGCGGTCCCTTTACCGCGATTTCCTGTCCGTTTATGTTCACCGACACCTTATCGGGAATCGGGATGGGAAGTTTGCCCACTCGGCTCATGGTTTTTTCTCCTACTTACCAGACTTCGCCCAGCAGCTCGCCGCCGACGTTTTCTTTCGCCGCTTTCGTGCCGGTCATCAAGCCCTTGCTCGTGCTCAACAGGGAAATGCCCATGCCGCCGAGCACCGGCGGAATGTCGGTCGAGCCGACATACTGGCGCATCCCGGGCTTGCTGATGCGACGGATGCCGCTGATCACCGGACGGCCGTCTTCGAGGTAGCGCAGGTACACCTTCAACATGCCCTGCTTGTCGTCCTCGATGACCCGATAGGCTTTGATGTAGCCTTCGTCCTTGAGGATCTTGGCGATCGCCTCTTTGATTTTCGACGACGGCATCTCCACCAGGTCGTGCCGGGCTTTGCTGCCGTTCCGAATACGGGTGAACATGTCGGCCAACGGATCGGTCATGACCATTTTCGGTCTCCTCTTACCAGCTCGATTTCACCACGCCGGGCAAATTGCCGGCCAAGGCATGTTTCCGCAAGCACAGGCGGCACATGCCGAACTTGCGATAGTACGCCCGCGGGCGCCCGCACAGCGGGCAACGGTTGTACTTGCGCACGTTGAACTTCGGTTCACGACTAGAGCGGATACGAATCGATTTCTTTGCCACAGCCTTCTCCCTATCGATTGCGGAAGGGCATGCCCATCAGTCGCAGCAGGGCCTGGCCTTCTTCATCCGTTTTGGCGGTGGTGACGATGGTGATGTTCATCCCCCGGATCTTGTCGATCTTGTCGTACACGATCTCCGGGAAGATGATCTGCTCACGAATCCCCAACGTAAAGTTGCCGCGTCCGTCGAACGCTTTGTCGCTCACCCCGCGGAAGTCGCGCACGCGCGGCAGGGCGATGCTGATCAGGCGGTCGAACATCTCGTACATGTGGTCCTGGCGCAGCGTAACCCGCGTGCCGATGGACATGCCTTCGCGCAGTTTGAAGGCGGCCACCGACTTCTTCGCCTGGGTCACCACCGCTTTTTGGCCGGTGATCGTCCCCAGCTCCTCGGAGATCTCGCGTGCGTCGCTGTACTCGTCGGCA
>DAINPV010000293.1:0-5325 GCA_036743315.1 bacterium
GTCTCATGACCATCGTTCAGATCGCCAGACAAAACGGCGGCGACTGGCAATGGGAACTGCTTTACGATCCGGCCGACGGCGACGACCGGTCGATCGACGACGACGTCGCCGACGACGACGATGACGACGACGACACGGTGGTCGATCCGATCGGCTCACTGGCCGCGGTGGAGACCTCGGCCGACGACCTGCGGCTGGTTTACTGGAACGTCGTCACCGAACATCTTGATCTGCTGACGCCCGGCGCCGGCGGGTACGACGTCGAAACGCTGACCTCCTTTTCCGGGCAGCCGCACAAAATGCAACTGCTCATCGACGAAGCCGATCGCAATCATCTTGTGCTGCGCCGCTATAACAATGTCGATTACTTAACCGATCAAAGCGGCATCTGGACGGAATATTCCCTGTTCGCCGATCCCAATTACTACACGAATCCCGACAACCATTTCGCGACGCTGCGCGACGACGACGGCGATCTGCACATCGCCTTTTATGATGTCGCCGCCGAAAAGACGGCTTACCTATTCGGTCGGCCCGGCGCGTGGGACTTGAGTTATCCGGAAGGCGGCGAGGAATGCTACGGTCCGAAAATCGCGTTTGACGGCGACGGGGAATTACACCTGCTTTGTCAGACGCGATCCTTCCTGCTGCATCTGCAGGGTACCCCGGGCGATTGGACGTCCGAGGAAATTCCGCTGGTCAGCGACGATCTGCTGTTGTTCGATTTCACCGTCGAGGACAACGGGCTGCTCACGCTGTTCTTCATCGATGAAGACGCGCTGACGGTCATTTCCAACTGAACGTTGCGCGGCCTCTCGCGCGTTCGCATATCCGGAAAAAATTCGTTGGGAGTATTACAGCCACGCGGCGGTCGAGCCGTCGTCGTTGCGGCGCACCAGCAGCGCGTGCATGAAATCGTCCTTCACCGCGTCCTGGTGGCTGATGACCAGCACCTGCCCCTCCAGTTGCAGCAGCGCCTCGAGCAGTTGCGTGCGGCGGTCGTCGTCCTGGCTGCCGAAGATTTCGTCGAAGGCCAGCAAACCCGGCGCGGTCCGGCCGTGCAGATGCGCGACCACACGGCCGACGGCCACGCGCAGGCAAAGGTTGGCCAAGTCGATTTCGCCGCCGGAGAAGCGTTTGATCGGATACGCCGCGCCGTCGTCGGTGATGACGAACTCGAAATCGTCGGTGACGTGAATGCGCGGATAACGGCCGCGCGTGACGCGGGCGAACAGCGCCGAGGCGAGGCGGTCGATTTCCGGCGTGACGTGGGCGAGCGCGGCGGTGCGGAAGGTGCGCAACGCCTCGACGCAGGCCGCCAGATCCTCCAGTTGAGACAGACGATGGGCGACCGTCTGTCGTTGTTGATCGTCGTGCGCGAGTCGTTGTCGGCGCTCATCGCTCGCCGCGTCGATTTTACCGCGCTCGCTTTTGTGTTCACCGAGAATTCTCACCGCGTCGTTCATCGCCTGCGCGGCCATCCGCGAAGCATCCGCCGCCGCGCGCAGTTCGTTTTCGTCGAAGGGCAAGGCGTTCAGTTGCTCCGTGAGATCCGCCAAGGCGACGCGCAAATCCTCGCGTAATATTTCCTTTTCGGCCAGTTCGCGCGCGACCGTCGCTCGGCGTTCGAGCTTGGCGGACAGCGCGGCGAAACGCTCGTGCGCCGACTGCAATTCACCCACCTTGGCTTGCGCCGACGCCAACGACGCCGCAGCGAAAGGCGCTTCGCCGAAATCGCCCAACGCTTGATCGGCCGCCTGAAAATCTTGGTTCGCCTTGTCCGCCGCACGTTGCGCCTTGGTGATTTCCAGTTCGGCGGCCTGCGCCAGTTGTGTTTGCTGCTGCGCTTGCGCCAGCGCATTGTCGGCCTTTTTCTTGTCGTCTTCGGCCAGTCGCAGGGCCGTCAGCATTTGGTCGTGTTCGTCCTGCGCGCGACACAAATCCCGTTCCTGCAGGGCGCGCAGTTCGCCGGCCATGTCGTCGAGGATATGCCGATAATCGCCGGCCAACGGACGATCGCAGGTGGGACAATTCGCCTGTTCGCCAAGGGTTTCGATCATCGTCCGTTTGCGCTCGCGCTCGCCGATGCGCTCCTCGATTGCGGAAATCGTTTTGGTCGCCTCGCGCTCGTTCGCCCGCGCATGTTGATCATCGGCGGTCGCCTTTTCGTTTTGCCGTTGCGCGGCGGCAAGCCGGGCAACGACATCGCCCAACGCCTCGCGCGCGGCCTTGCGTTGCGTCAACTCTTCCGTGGCGCGCGCCAGATCGTTCTCACGCTCGGCCCGTTGCGCAACCAGCACCTCGCGTTTGTTGAAGCGCTCACGTGCAACGATCAACGCGTCCTTGTCGCGCACCGCGGCCTGATAGTCCCGCTCGGCGGCTGCAAGATGTGCGCTCTCCTCGTCCATTGCCTTCAGGTCATTCAATTCCTGTTGCAGCCTGCCCAGGGCCGCGTCGTTGGCTTCCCGACGCGCTTGGGCGGACGACTGCCCACGTTCGATTTTCGCGCGCTCGTCCTTGCGCGTTTGCAGGGCGTCGCGATCTCGTTCGGCATGGTGATAGGCCTCGCGCGTTTTCGTTGCCGCCGCGTCCGCCTTGGTGATTCGCTCGTCGAGCACCCGCACATTCTCCCGGGCGGCGGCGATTTCCTCTTGCAGGGCGACGCGCGTCGGCTCGTCGAGCAGGGAGCTTTGCATGCCCTCGATGATCTTTTGCAGATCGTTCTGATCGGCCTTCGCCGCTTGGTGCGCCTCGTCGAGGCGATCCAGGCCGAGCATGCGCCGCACGTGACCTTTGCGCACCTCGCCCTGGTCGCTGCTGAGCGCCGCCAACTCCTTTTGCCGCGCAAACACTGAGCGCACGAAGGCGGTTTCGTCCAACCCCAGCAGCCGCGCGACTTGCTCGCCGACCGGCTTATCCTGCTCGGCCAGCACGCGGTCGCTCTCGTCGATCAGCGAGGCCTTGTGCGTGAGCGCCTTGCCGCGCAGTTCGCGCCGCACACGCCAGCGCTCGCCGCGCACGGAAAATTCCGCCTCGACCTCGACGGCTTCCTTGGCGGCGGCGCCGGCAGTGCGGATCAGCTCCTTGTCGAAGGGCATCTTGCCGTACAGCGCGAACAGCAGCGCGTCGAAGAGCGTCGATTTGCCCGCGCCGTTCGCGCCGATGATGCCGATCAAACCTTCTTCCGGAAAGACGATCTCCGCCGCGCGATAGCTTTTGAAATTGCGCAATGCCAGACGGTGGAGAATCATCGCTCGACCTCCGCGAGGTACTTGCGGCCCAGTGCGAGCACGCGGGCGCGACGCTCGGGATCGGACAACGTTTGCGCGAGATGATCGGCGAACAAATCGGGCAGCGAAACGGTCGCGAGTTCGACGACCTCGAGTTTGCTCGATCCGCCGACGAACGAACGCGCGATCAGCACGGCCAACGCCGCGGCGAACGGTTCACTCAGGCGACGGTTGGTCAGCCCCGCCGCCTGCGCCGGATCGAGCCCGGCCAGATGCAGGCGCACGATCGCGCCGTCCAACGCCAGCGGCTCGGCCTGTTGGGCGAGCGCCGCTAGGATTTCCGCGTCGGTTTTCACGCGGCAATCCTCGACGGTCAGCTTGTATTGCGGGCGCACCGCCAGCGGTTGGAACGTCGCCTGTGGGTGTGCCGGATCGGCCAAATCGACCAGCACCCAGCCCTTTTGCTTGTCGAGTTCGCGCTCGCCGACGTGCTCGGTCGAGCCGCTGTACGCGGCCAGCCCCGGCCCGCCGAGCACGCGGTGACCGTGCCAGTGGCCCAGCGCGGTATAGGCGAAGGCGGCGAATTTTTCGCGGCGCGCGCCCTCGATCACCTGCTCGCCGAACTCTTCCATCATGAACTTCGCGCCGACCGACGCGTGCAGCGCGAGCACGTTGAGCGCACCGGGCACCGGCGCGAGCGCATCGTAGGCGGCAAAGAACTCCTCGACGTCCAGCAAGTGCGGCACGCCGTGCACGACCAGTTCGCCCAGGCGCACCGACTGCGCCTGCGGCCGGTACAGCGGATGAACGCCGGGGATGCTTTCCAGCGCGGCGAGAATCGGCCCGGTGAACACGGTGCGCGGCGCGTCGTGATTGCCCGCGAGCACGACCACGGGCAGCCCCGCGTCGGTCAGGCGTTTGAGGCCGGCCAGCCCGCGCGTGAGGGCACGATTGGTCGGGCTGGCGCGGTGGAACAGATCGCCCGCGTGCACCACCGCATCGACGCCTGCGGCGATGATCGCCTCAATCGCCCGGTCGAACGCGTCGTAAATGTCGCGTTCGCGCAACGGCACGCCGTCGTCGCCGATGACGTTCAGATCGGCGTAGCCCAGGTGCGTGTCGGAAAGGTGGGCGATCCTCACCGCGCGGCTCCGAGGATTTTGTGCACGACTTCGTCGAGCGCGTCGACCAGTTGAAAGCCGGGAGCGAAGGCGACCATCTTCCCCCGGAGAAAAAACGCGGTCGCGGGCACGCCGCGCAATTGCACCGCCTGCGCAATGCGTGGCGCGTCGGCGGCGCGGGCGTGGAAGCCCAGCAGGTCGTCGGGATGCCGGCGGAGCAATTCGAGCGCGTTGGGCGCCATTTTTTTGCAGAACGGGCACGTGTCGGACCAGAGAAAAAGCATCACCGGCTTGTCGGCCTGCAAGACTTTTTCGCCGAACTCTTCGTCCGTGATCTGCGTGAAGGACGCTTGCGGCTTCGTTTCTTTTTTGCTGAACCAACCCATGGCTTATCCTCCCAGTTTCGGCGTCGGCGGCGGCGGGAGATCGGCCGACGATCTTTTGCGCGTGGCGATCTTGGCCGCTTCGTAGCGCACCGGATGTCGATGCTCGCGCAGCAGTTTGGCCGAAAGAAAATACGCGTCGACGCCCGAACCGGCCCAGACGAGCAGCAGCATGACGACCCAGCGCACGACGATCGGCAGCAGGCGCGCCGCGCTGTGCGTCGCGTCGCCGGTGATGTCCAGGTGCGCCATCAGCACGGCCTGGAACGGACCGGTGAACTGCACGACGAAGCCGGCCAGGCACGCCAGCGTCAGCACGACGAAAAGCAAGCCGCGATAGCGGTAGCCGAGGCGATACTGCCCCAGGCCGGGCATGACGGCGAGGGAATAAATCACCGGGCTCCACAGCGGATCATTACGCAGCTTGCGTTTGCTCATGCGCGCGGCTCCTCGTCGATGACCTCGACGTCGATGATCCCCTGGTCCGTGCGCATCTTGCGGCGGTACCGCTCTTTGATGAAACGCGCAACCCACCGCCGCGCGGGCGGGATGAGCAACGTCAGGCCGGTGATGTCGGTGAGGAATCCCGGG
>DAINPV010000294.1:0-5318 GCA_036743315.1 bacterium
CGCGATCACGTCTTCGAAAGTCAACGGTTCGAAGAACAGGCGATCGGTGATGTCGTAGTCGGTCGAGACCGTCTCGGGGTTGCAGTTGATCATCTGTACTTCGTAGCCCAGTTCCTTGAGCGCGAAGACGCCGTGGACGCAGCAGTAGTCGAACTCGATGCCCTGCCCGATGCGGTTGGGCCCGCCGCCGAGAATGACGATCTTCTTGTTCTTGCTGGGCAGCGCCTCGTTCTCCTCCTCGTAGGTCGAGTAGTAATAAGGCGTTTCGGCGACGAACTCCGCCGCGCAGGTGTCCACGGTTTTGAACACCGGCTTGAGGTGCACGCGCTTGCGCCGCTGCCGCACCTCGTCCTCGCGGCAGTGGCCGAGGAAGGCGAGTTGGCGGTCGCTGTAGCCCAGGCGCTTAGCTTCTTCGAGCATCTCGCGCGAGCCGTTGAGCATGTCCTGCCCGCGCAGGCGCCGCTCCATTTCGGCGAGGCGGCCGATCTCATTGATGAACCACGGGTCCACGCCGGTGATGCGGTTGAGCTCCTTGACCGATAGGCCCAGTTGCAGGCCGTACTTGAGGAAGAACACGTTGTTCGGGTGCGGCTTGCTCAGACGGTGGCGGACGATCCTCTTGAGTTCCCGCGGGTCCGCTTTCGGATCGTAGACGTCAAGATAGTCTTTGCCGTCGGCGCCCAGGCCGTAATGGCCGATCTCCAGCGAACGCAGCGCCTTCTGCAGCGACTCGGGGAAGCAGCGGCCGATGGCCATCGCCTCGCCGACCGATTTCATCTGCACGCCCAGCACGTCTTCGCTGTCGGGAAATTTTTCGAAATCCCAACGCGGCGCCTTGGTGACCACATAGTCGATCGAAGGCTCAAAGCAGGCCGGCGTTTTTTTGGTGATGTCGTTGGGGATCTCGTCGAGGGTCAGACCGACCGCGAGCATCGCGGCGATCTTGGCGATGGGGAAGCCCGTGGCTTTCGAGGCCAGCGCCGAACTGCGCGACACGCGCGGGTTCATTTCGATGATGACCATGCGGCCGTCGGCGGGGTTGACGGCGAACTGCACGTTCGAGCCGCCGGTTTCCACGCCGATTTCGGTGATGACCTTGCGGGCCGCATCGCGCATGATCTGGTACTCTTTGTCGGTGAGCGTCTGGGCCGGGGCGACGGTGATCGAGTCGCCGGTGTGCACGCCCATCGGGTCGAGGTTTTCGATCGAGCAGATGACCACGAAGTTGTCCTTGCAGTCGCGCATCACCTCGAGCTCGTATTCCTTCCAACCGATGATCGATTCTTCGACCAGCACCTCGTGCACCGGCGAAAGGGTCAGCGCCTTGGTCACCTTGGCGCGGTATTCGCTGCGCTTGAAGGCCGTGCCGCCGCCGGTGCCGCCCAGGGTGAACGCGGGGCGCAGGATGACCGGGAAGTCGATTTCGTCGAGCAGGGCCATCGCCTCGTCGACGGTGCGCACGAAGCGACCGCGCGGCATTTCCAGGCCGATGTTGCGCATCGCTTTTTCGAAGCGTTCGCGGCTTTCGGCCTTTTCGATCGCGTCGATCTGCGCGCCGATCAGCTTGACGTTGTAGCGTTCGAGGATGCCCAGCTTGTGCAGGGCGAACGCGAGGTTGAGGCTGGTCTGGCCGCCCATGGTGGGCAGCAGCGCGTCGGGCCGTTCCTTCTGGATGATCTGCTCGACGACCTCGGGCGTGAGCGGCTCGACGTAGGTGGCGTCGGCCAGCTCGGGGTCGGTCATGATCGTCGCCGGGTTGGAATTGACCAACACGATGCGGTAACCCAGCGACTTGAGCACGCGGCAGGCCTGCGTGCCGGAATAATCGAATTCGCATGCCTGACCGATGACGATCGGCCCGCTGCCGAGGATCAGGATGCTGTGGATGTCCGTTCTTTTGGGCAACTTTCGCTCCGTCTTCCCGAGGGTGCGCCGCGTCAGGCGCGTTTGTTTTCGCTCATCAGGCGGCAGAAACGCGCGAACAAGTAGTTCGCGTCGTGCGGCCCCGGCGACGCTTCCGGATGATACTGCACGGAAAACACCGGCAACTTTTTATGCGCCATGCCTTCGACGGTCCGGTCGTTGAGATTCACGTGCGTGCATTCGACGTCTCCGCCCAGCGAATCGATGTCCACCGCGAACCCGTGGTTCTGCGCGGTAATCTCCACCTTGCCGGTGGTCAGATCCATCACCGGCTGGTTGCCGCCGTGATGGCCGTACTTGAGTTTGTAAGTGGTTCCGCCCAGCGCCAGGCACAAAATCTGATGCCCGAGGCAGATGCCGAAAATCGGCTTCTTACCGATCAGCTCGCGCGCCGCGTCCACTGCGTAGGTCACCGCGGCGGGATCGCCCGGGCCGTTGCTCAGGAAAACGCCGTCCGGGTTTTTCGCCAGCACCTCGGCCGCGCTCGTTTGCGCCGGAACGACCTCGACCCGGCAGCCGCAGGCCGCCAGGTTGCGCAGGATGTTGTGCTTGATGCCGTAGTCGTAGGCGATCACGTGGAAGTTCGTTTTTTTCGCGGCGGGATTGGGGTAGCCGCCTTCCCGCGCCCATACTCCTTCTTTCCAGGCATAGGGCTTGTCGCAGGTGACGTTGCGCACCAGGTCGCGCCCGTCAAGTGTCGGGTATTCGGCCGCCTTGCGCCGCAGCGATTCGCGGTGATGATCGACCGTGGAGATGATGCCCGTCTGCGCACCGGCGTCGCGGATGTGCTTGGTCAGCGCCCGCGTGTCGATGCCGGCGATGCCCACGATGCCCCGCTTTTTCAGATAACCGTCCAGGTCGTCACGGCTGCGCCAGTTGCTGGGCCATGAGCAGCCTTCGCGCACGATGAAGCCGGCCAGGTAGTCGCGCGGCGCCTCGTGGTCCTCGTCGTTGAATCCGTAATTGCCGATCAACGGATAGGTCATGGCGACGATCTGCCCATGGTAGGACGGATCCGAGATGATTTCCTGATAGCCCATCAGCGAGGTGTTGAACACGACCTCGCCCAACGTTTCGCCCGTCGCGCCCAGCGCGTGACCGACGAAGGCGCGCCCGTCGGCCAACACCAGCCAGGCCTTCTTTTTCCCGTCGTTCATTCGGTTTTACTATCCCCTTTCGCGCTCCCGTCGGAACGCGGCTTGGATCAATTCGCGAAAGAGTGGAGCCGGCGCTTCTAGCTTCGAGGTCAATTCCGGATGGAACTGACAGCCCAGGAAGTACGGATGGTCCGGCAGTTCCATGACCTGCATGATACTACCATCAGGATTGTTTCCGGAAAAGACGAGTCCCGCTTTTTCCAATTCGGGCACGTAATCGGGGTTGATCTCGTAGCGGTGCCGGAAACGCTCGCGGATTTTGTTTTTCCCGTAGATCGCCTGCGCGCGCGTGTTTTCTTTGATGATGATGTCGTGACCGCCCAGCCGCATCGTGCCGCCCTTGGCCGTAATGCCGATCTGCTCGGGCAGAATGCAGACCACCGGGTGCGTCATCTCGACGCCGTCCTCGGCCACCTCGACCGTGTTTGCGCCGGCCAGCCCCAGCACGTTGCGCGCATACTCGACCACCGCCAGTTGCATGCCGTAGCAGATGCCCAGGAACGGCAGGCCGTTCTGCCGGCACCAGCGGATGACCTCCATCTTGCCCTCGATGCCCCGCGTGCCGAAGCCGCCGGGAACGATCACCGCGTCGATGCCCTTGAGGTAATCGCCCGGATCGCCGTGGGTGCGTTCGAGTTCGGCGGTGTCGAGCCATTCGATGTGCACCTGCGCCGGCATGTGCGCCGCGCAATGGCGAATGGCCTCGATAACGC
The DNA here is from genome assembly GCA_036743315.1 of bacterium. Lineage (GTDB taxonomy): Bacteria > Lernaellota > Lernaellaia > Lernaellales > Lernaellaceae > CALBTQ01. Next base: position 3,794 of record DAINPV010000294.1, read on the forward strand.
TCGCGTAGCTGTCGTGCAGATCGGTATACTTGCCGCAGATGGCCACTTTGAGCACCGGCCCCGTCGGCTCCAGCAGCCGCTCGACCAGGCAGCGCCACTCGTTGAGCTCCGGCGGCGAGTAGATCTTCAGGCGCTTGTGCAGGATCTCGGTCAGCCCTTCCTCTTCGAAGACGAGCGGGATCTTGTACACCGAATCGACGTCCACCGCGGTGATCACCGCGTCCTTCTGGATGTTGCAGAACAGCGCGATCTTCGCCTTGATCTTGTCGGTAAGGAACTGCGAGCAGCGGCCGACGATCACATCGGGCCGGATGCCGCGTTCGTTGAGCAATTTCACCGCCTGCTGCGTCGGCTTGGACTTCTGCTCGTCGACGCCGGTGGGGATCGGTACGTAGGTCAGCAGCACATACATGACGTTTTCGTCGCCGATGTCCTGGCGCAACTGCCGCGCGGCTTCGATGTACAACTCGTTTTCCATGTCGCCGATCGTCCCGCCGATCTCGATCAGGCCGATGTCCGCCTGCATCTGGCCGGGGATGCCGTAAATCCACTCTTTGATCACGTCGGTCACATGAGGAATGAGCTGCACCGTGCGCCCGAGGTACTCGCCCTCGCGCTCGCGCTCGAGGATGGTCTTGTAGACCTTGCCCATGGTCAGGTTCCAGTCGAAACGCGTGGTCACGCCTAAAAAGCGCTCGTAATGGCCGAAGTCCATGTCGACTTCGCCGCCGTCGTCGAGGACGAAAACCTCGCCGTGCTCGATGGGATTCATCGTGCCGGGATCGGTATTCAAATAACCGTCGCACTTGATCGGCACGATGTTGAGCCGCGACGAGAGCAGCTTGCCGATCGACGCTGCCGCGATGCCCTTGCCCAGGCCGGAGAGCACGCCGCCGATGACAATGATGTACTTGGTGTTCTTCTTCGCGTATTCGACCGCCTGTTTCCAGTTTTTCGTTCGGCGCAAGGTGATGGGCGTTTCGCGATCGGTGGACGCCTCGTTTTCGATCAAGAAGTCGTCGAGATCCTCGGAGCTGATTCGGTACTGGCCACGATTGCCCACTTTGATCGCCTTAAGGTCGCCGGATTTTACCCAGCGCCGCACAGTGCTGATCGAAACCTTGAGTCGTTCCGCGATATTCTCTAATGTCAGGAAAAGTTCTTCACTGGCCATGAGACTTTACCCTCCAGTGGTTTTCAATGATAGTCATTGCATACCATTTTTTATGAAATGTGTCAAGGTAAGATGCCGGCTCGTTCCGACAATAATTCTAACATTCGGAGGCAGGAGAGCGCTGTTTTCACCGAATAATCAACATGGTAATGTGGATCGAGTGGTCATCGCTGGGCAGTGCGTGTTTATTTGCCGATTTCGTCCTATTTCACTGATTGGATAACTATCGAGCGCTGTGGGTCGGTGTTGCGGAGGCTCAGGGTGACGGTCAAATCGACGACCACGGTCTCCCGATGGTAACTATTCGAATACAAAGGAATAAAAAACATCTGCTCTACCGCTTTCGTCATC
>DAINPV010000295.1:0-5302 GCA_036743315.1 bacterium
CGCGGTAATCGCCTTGGCCGGCATTGGCCGCCATTTGTTTGCGCAACGCCAGAAAGCGCTTCCACACGTCGTTGATCTTGCCGCGATCGGCCAGCCAACGATCCATCGACAACCGCCACGCCCGTTCGCGCCGAGCTCGATCGGTGTCTTGATACACCGGCGTCAATTGCACGAGGGTGACTTCCGCGTCTTCCCACTCGACGGTTTGGGCTCCGTAGATCTTATTCAACTCCGTGACCAGGTTCTGCTCTTGCGTAATCAAAGGCAGGTTGGCTTCGCGAAACAGTTCGGCCTCGGCGCGCATGTGATGCAACGGCAGGGCGAAACCATCCGGCTCCAGCCCGGAGGCGAGCAGCTTCTCCTTCAGCTTCTGCTCATTGGTCAGCGCGGGTGGATAAATCGCCTCCAAAAAGCGTCGATGATGTTTCTCAGCCTCCTTGTCCTCGGTGTCGACCGTCGTGGCGACGTGCAGACGCGCGTAGGACTCGTCGATCACGTTGCTCAGCCACGACCAGGCGCTCAGCCAACCGGAAACGTTGTCGGCGGCGAGCTCGACGGCCAGCAAATCGTTGAAGAACGGTTCGATCGACGCCCATTCGACGTGCATGAACGCCTGTCCGTCCCGGGGCGGCTCCTGGGTGAAAAAACGAGCGGCTTGCGCACGCATCGACGCCATGTTTCGTTCTCCTTTCGTCATTTTAAGCAGGGTCGATACGGTTATACCAATTGCTTGCGGAAACGCAATGTTGTGTTTGACAAGCATGGGAAACGGCCTAATCATAGCGCCCATGAAAAACTTCAAGGAACAATACGGTCCCTGGGCCGTCATCACCGGCGCTTCCTCAGGCATCGGGGCGGAATTCGCCCATCAACTGGCCGCGCGCGGGTTGAACGTCGTGCTGGTCGCGCGTCGCGCCGAACGACTCAACAAGCTGGCGCGGCAACTGCAGGTGTTGCACGAAATTCAAACACGCACCGTGGTCGTCGACCTGACGCAGCCCGACTTCCTCGCGGCCATCGAGCCGGTGCTGGACGAACTGGACATCGGGCTGTTGGTCGCCAACGCCGGTTTCGGCCTGATGGGTGACTTCATCCTCAACGATTATCGCCGCGAACTGGCCATGGTCGATCTGAATGTCCGCGCGCCGATGATCCTGGCGCATCGTTTCGGCAACTACCTGGTCGCCAAGGGGCGCGGCGGGATGATTTTCACGTCCTCGATGATGTCCGCCTTCCCCTCGCCGCTGATGACCAATTACGCCGCCACGAAGGCGTACACGCATTTCTTCGGCAAGGCGCTGCACTACGAGTTGAAGGAAAAGGGTGTGGATGTGCTCGCGCTCGACCCGAGCCTGACGCGCACCGAATTTCATCAGATCGCCGGCACGCCATCGAGTCCGATCGCCATGGACGTCGAACCGGTCGTCAAGGAAGCGCTCGCCGGATTGGGGCGCAAAGCGGTGGTGTTGCCGGGCGTGTTCAGCAAAATTCTCTTCGCCTTGGCGCACCTGTTGCCGACGCGATTGGTCTACCTGATGTTCCGCCAGGAATGGCGGAAACGGCAGTTACGCAAACCGACGAACGGCCGGTAATTCCCGGCCGGCCTTTCGATTATCCATTTAAATCATTCGCTTGGCGCTGCCTTAAGGAAATGGTAAAGTACGCCCTTCGATCGGGAGGACGAAAACAAGGGGAGTATTGCGAATGCGTCGTACGATTTTCTTCTCCATGGTTGCTCTATTCGTCTGCCTGCCCGCCGTGGCGATGGCTTTCTCGCTTGTTTCCATGCAGCCCAATTACGGCCGGTTCGAAGTCTTTACCGACGAACCGCTGGTGATCGTATTCGACCAATCGCTGGATGCGGCCACCGTGCAGACCACGGCTGTGGCGGTTGCGGATTTGGAAACCGGCGCGCCTATCGTCGGCGCGACCGCGCTGGGCACAACCACGATCGAGAACGACTCCCTCGTGTTCACGCCCACCGGCGGCCGTTTCCCCTTCGCGCGGCGGTTGCTGGTCGAACTCGATGACGACCTGCGCGATCTGACCGGCGGGGAATTCACCGGCGAGCTGCCGCACAAGGCCGTGTTCGTCGCCAACATTCCCAACGACCTGGAGCGCCCCGATCCGGGTACGGGCGGTTTTTCCACCGACCTGTTCGTCAACTCCAACGTGCTGTTGGGCTTCAACCCGCTCGATCCCGAATCGACCGACCCGGCGCAGACCAATTACATTCCCGGCCTGTCGGCCACCGAAGCCTGGAAGATGACCACGGGCGATCCGGAGATCGTGATCGCCATCGTCGACGTCGGCACCGACTCGCTGGCCCATGACGACCTGGCCGACAATCTCTACCTCAACAAAGGCGAACTGCCGCAGCCGCGCATCGACACCGACCCGTGCGCCGATTGGGACTGCAACGGCGACGGCCGCTTCAACGCGCGCGACTACGAAAACGACCCGGACGTCAGCGATTTCAACGGCAACGGCCGCTTCGATCCCGAGGACATCGTCGAGTTGCTGGCCGACGGCGTCGACAACGACGGCAACGGGCTGGTCGACGACATCAGCGGCTGGGATTTCTTCCGCAACGTCAACACGCCGCTGGGCGTGGACCAGTTCCCCGAAGGCTGCCACGGCAAGGGCCGCGCCTGCGATGCGGCCTGCCGGGCCGACAATGGGCGCGGCAACAAACCGGGCGTTTGCCCCAATTGCAGCATCCTATTGGTGCGCGTCGGCGAAGCGATCATGACCGAATTCAACATCATGACCGCCGGCGTCGAATACGCGAAGGCCATGGGCGCGGACGTTATCGAAGTGGCCATGGGCGTGTCCAATTATTCGAGCGAATCCGAGCAGGTGTTCATCGACGCCTATGAAGAGGGCGTTTTCACCGTCGCCGCGTCGGGCGACGAACTGGGCTTCCATCACATCTGGCCGGCCGCCGGCGAGGACGTGTACAACCTGACCGCGATCATGCCCCTGCCTCCGGTGGAATTGTTCGGCCCGATCGACCTGTCGATTCTCGCTTTCGTGCAGAGCTACTGCACCAACTTCGGGGCACACATCGAAACGACCGGCGTCACCGGCGCCTGTACTTCCGAAGCCACAGCGAACATGGCCGGCATCGCCGGCCTGCTGCAATCCTGGGCGAAAAAGCAGGGTCTGACGCTTACCCCCGGTGAAATCCGCCAGTTGCTCAACATGACCGCCGACGACATCAAAGCCAACTGCTTCGCCTTCAACATGCAGGGCTGCAAAGCCGGATGGGAGCAGAATTTCGGTTACGGCCGCGTCAACGCCGACAAAGCGCTCAAGGCGATCGGCGATCCGTACTTCGGCCTTCCCGAGCGCATTCCGCCCGAGGTGCGCATCACGGCGCCGCGCTGGTGGACGACGATCAATCCTTCCGCAACCTCGTCCTTCGACGTCGAAGGTTACATCTACGCGCGCGGACGTCCTTATGAATACGAGGTGCAGATCGGCTTCGGCGTCGAGCCGCGAGATCGCGACTTCATTGTCGTCGACGAAGGCAGCGGCGCCGCGCCGACCGAGGGCGTGCTGGCCACGGTCAATCCGTATGATTACATCGACGACGAATGGCTGCGCCGGCGGCCGGCCGACTCGAACGACTTCACGGTGACCATCCGCGTGCAGGCGTGGTGGTCACCCGATAAAGACGAGGATGTGCTCGGCGAGTACCGCAAAGCGATCGCGTGGCACATCGACGATCATCCGGACACCGGCTTGACGACAGGCTTCCCGCAGGAAATCGGCGCGTCGGGCGAATCGAGCGTCGCGCTCTACGACATGGACGGCGATGTGGACGGCGCGCTGGAAATCATCTTCGCCACCGCGCATCCGACCATCGAAATGTACAAACGCAACGCCGAAACCGGAGCGTATGAACCGGCACCCGGCTTCCCGGTCGATCTGCCGCAAAATCGCGACTATCGCGACGCGGTCATCGGCTCGGTGGCTGTCGGACCGCTTTTCGGCGACGGCGTGCCCTACATCGTGACCGCCACCAACTACGGTCTGGTGTACGCGGTGCACCCCGACGGCAACAACCACGCGGGCGGTCCCTTCGTGGCCGGCTTCCCGGTTTCGGCCGACGAGCCCGACAACACGACCGCGCTGTCATTCGCGCACGGCAACGCGTTTTTAAGCAGTCCGGTGTTGGCTGACCTCGATCTGGACGGCATGCTGGAAATCATCGCCGCTTCCTACGATCAGCAGGGTTACGCCTGGAAGGTGACCGACGAGGACGGCGACAGTGCGGCCGATCGCCTGCCCGGCTGGCCGGTGCCGCTGAACTCCAAACCCGAGTTCGGCCTGGTCGGGCCGGAGAAAATCTGCGACACCGACATGCCCGCGCAGGTGCTGGGCACACCGGTCGTGGCGATTCTCGATTCGGATCATCCCGACGTCGACATTTCCGCGCACCCGGCGGTGATCATCCCCACAACCGAAACATGCAACGAAAGCATGATCCCCACCGGTCGTGTGTATGCGATTTATTGGAACGGCCTGAACAATGAGGACGGTCCGTTCCTCCCCGATTGGCCGGCCAAAACGCTGGCCCCGGCGGGCGACTCGCTGCCCATTCCGCCGCTGACGATCGGCACCACTTCCAGTCCGGCGGCGGCCTATTACCAGGGCGAATTGCTGGTGGGCATCGGCACGTTTTTCTGGTTCCCGCAAATGATCCACTGGGCCAACAACAAGGTTGAGATGGAAACGCTCGGCTCCGGCGTGAACCTCGGCGTGAGCGCCAACGGCTCGTTCGGCAAGTTCGAGGACAACGACGATCTGTGGTACTTCTTCCCCACCGCCGGATTCCTCAACGCCACCGAGGGCAACTTCTATCTGGAATCGTTCAACGTCGTCGGGTGGCGCCTGGGCGACGCCGCCTTCGATTACCGCAAGCACTTCGAGGACATCAACTTCTTCGTCAACCCGGTCCTTGCCGACCTCAACAGCGACGGCAAACAGGAGATGATCGCCGGGTCCGGCGGCTACATCATTCACGCCAGCGACATCGATCTGGCCCAGCCCGACGGTTGGCCGAAATTCACGCAAAACTGGTCGATTTCCAGCCCCGCCGTCGGCGACCTGGACGGCGACGGGAAAGTCGAAGTCGTGCAAATGACCCACGAGGGCAACCTATTCGCCTGGCAGACCATCGGACAAGCCTGCAACGACGACAAGCTCAGCGGCGAATGGCCGCGCTTCCATCATGATAATTACAACAGCGGCATGTACGGAAGCGCGGCCATTCGCCGCTGAGCTTGTCGTCGTT
>DAINPV010000296.1:0-5259 GCA_036743315.1 bacterium
CTTGACCACCAGCGGGAAGTAGACCGTCGGCGGATGGAAGCCGTAGTCCATCAGCCGCTTGGCCACGTCCATGGTCGCGATCTCGTTGGGCAGATCCTTTTCGGTGAACACCACCTCGTGCATGCACGGGACGGGATGGGGCAGATGATACAGATCCTGCAGCGCCGCGCGGACGTAGTTGGCGTTAAGCACGGCCATTTCGCTGGCCCGCCGCAGGCCCGCCGCGCCCATCTCGCGGATGTACGCGTAGGCGCGAATAAGCACGCCGACGTTGCCGTACCAGGCGCGCAGGCGGCCGATCGACTGCGGACGATCGTGATCGAGCCGGTAGCCGTCGCCGTCGCGCACGACGATCGGCGCGGGCAGGAAAGGCGCAAGGTGTTTTTTCACCCCGACCGGTCCGGCGCCCGGGCCGCCGCCGCCGTGGGGCGTGCTGAAGGTTTTGTGCAGATTGTAGTGCAGCACGTCGGCCCCGAAATCGCCCGGCCGCGTAATGCCCATGATCGCGTTGAGATTCGCGCCGTCGTAATAGACCAGCCCGCCATGCTCGTGGACGATCTTGGCGACCTGCTCGATGTTCGACTCGAACAGGCCCAGCGTGTTCGGATTGGTGATCATGATGCCGGCCAGATGTTCGTCGCAGGCCGCCGCCACCGCCGCCGGATCGAGAATACCCTGTTCGTTCGACGCCACCGGCACGACCTGATAATTGCAGATCGCCGCCGAGGCGGGATTGGTGCCGTGCGCGGTGTCGGGAATGAGCACCTTGCGGCGATGATTTTCGCCGCGCGCTTCGTGGTAGGCGCGGATGAGCAGCATGCCGGTCAGCTCGCCGTGCGCGCCGGCGGCCGGCTGACAGGTGACCGCATCCATCCCGGCGATTTCGGCGAGGTCGCGCTGTAGTTCGTAAATCAGTTGCAGCAGGCCCTGGTGCTCGTCGGCCGGATGTGCGTCGGCGAAGCCGGGCAGGCGGCACAGGTCCTCGTTGATTTTCGGATTGTACTTCATCGTGCACGAGCCGAGCGGATACAGGCCGTCCTCGATGTTGTAGTTGTACTGGCTCAAACGCACGAAGTGCCGCATCGCCTCGACCTCGCTGACTTCGGGCCAGGCGGCGTCGGCCACGCGGCGCAACTCGGCGGGCGGCGACGAGGGCGCGGGCACGTCCAGCGCGCCCAGCGAGCAACCGACGCGACCGGGCGTCGAGCGCTCGAAGAGCGTCGGTTCGCAAAAGGCGATCCCGGTGCTGCCGGGGGTATCACACGGACCGTACAATTTCGACATAGCGGTCGATCTCCTCGCGGGTGTTGGCTTCGGTGACACAAGTCAAAACGGCGTTGTCCAGACCGGCGGCGAAACCGGCCAGCGGCAGACCGCCGAAGATGCCTGCGGCGTCGAGCGCGGCCAAGACTTTGTCGGCCGGAGCCTGGGGGATCCAGGCGAATTCGTTGAAGGTCGGCCCGGCGAAGGGCAGCGTCCCGACTTCGGCTAGGCGGGCTTTTAAATATTCCGCTTTGGCGTAGTTGGCCTGGGCCACGTCGCGTAGGCCCTGTTTGCCGATCAGCGCCATGTAGACGCAAGCGGCGAGGGCGCACAGCGCGTGGTTGGTGCAGATGTTGCTGGTCGCTTTTTCGCGACGGATGTGCTGCTCGCGCGTGGAGAGCGTCAGGCAGTAAGCGCGATCGCCCGCGGCGTCGATCGTCTGCCCGCAGACGCGGCCGGGCATCTGGCGCACCAGTTTTTTCGTGGTGGCGAACAAGCCCAGGTGCGGTCCGCCGAACGAAAGCGGAATGCCCAGCGATTGTCCGTCGCCGCAGGCGATGTCGGCGCCGACTTCCCCCGGCGGCGCATACAGGCCGAATGCCAGCGCTTCGGTGAAGGACTGAATGAACAGCGCTTTCTTGCCGGCCAGCAGCTCGCCGACCGCTTTGGCATTTTCGATCACGCCCAGGTAGTTGGGCGACTGGACGATCACGCCGGCGGTTTGGTCATCGAGCAGCGCGGCAAGCCGCGCCAGGTCGGTGCGCCCGTCGGCGGCCAACGGCACGCTGACGAGCTGCACGTCCATCCACTTGGTGTAAGTGCGCAGCGTGACCAGCGCCTGCGGATGCAATCCCGCGCTGACCAGCACTTTATCGCAACGGTTGACGCGTTTGGCCATCAGCGCCGCCTCGGCGACCGCGCTGGCGCCGTCGTACATCGAGGCGTTGGCGACTTCCATGGCCAGCAGGCGGGCGATCATCGTCTGGAACTCGAAAATCGCCTGCAGCGTGCCCTGGCTGATCTCCGGTTGATAGGGTGTGTAGGCGGTGTAAAATTCGCTGCGCCGCAAGAGATGATCGATCGCCGCCGGAATGTAATGGCGATAGGCGCCGCCGCCGGCAAAGATTGTGCGGCAACAGCCCCGTGCAGCCAGACCGTTCATCTGCCGGGTCAGCGCCTGTTCGTCGAGCGGCGCGGGCAGATCGAGTTCGCCGGCAAAGCGCAAATTTGGCGGGATGGCGGCGAACAGTTCATCGATAGTCTCGACGCCGATGACGCTCAGAAGACGCGCGACGTCTTCCGCGGTGTGCGGGATGTAACGCATGTCAGCTCCGCGATGTTATTCCGTTTCTTCCGCGAGGTATTTTTCGTAGGCGGCCGCGTCCATCAACTCGTCGAGTTCGGCCGGGTTGGACATTTTGATTTTGACCATCCAGCCGCCGACGTAGGGGTCGCCGTTGACGGTTTCAGGAGCGTCGACCAGCGCTTCGTTGGTTTCGACCACTTGCCCGGAAACCGGGCAGTAGATGTCGCTGACGGCCTTGACCGATTCGACCACGCCGATCGCATCGCCCGCGCCGAAGGTCGCGCCCACATCGGGCAGTTCGAGGAACACGATGTCGCCCAAAGCGTCCTGGGCGTAGTCGCTGATGCCGATGACGGCGACGTTGCCTTCCACTTTGACCCACTCGTGATCTTTGGTAAAGCGCAGGTCCTGAGGAACGTTCATCCTATCTCTCCTTTATTGTTTGATAGGGTTGCAGATAGTTCGAGCCGCACCGGCGATGCGTTTGTCGCCGGCGCACCTGTTTTAATTCGGTTACGGAAAAAATTCGAAAGTGCGCCCCATCGTTTATGCCGCCTATTGTTGTGTCGGAAACACCTTCAAAAGTGCGCTAAGTCTAGGCGGTCGATGGGCCTTTGTAAAGTCCTGTGAAACAGGAAACGGTGAAAAAAAGTGGAGGATCAGTCGGCCTTGGCGGGCGGAGCGGTTTCAGCCTTCGGTTTGGCGTCGGCGGCGCCGTCCGCGGCCGTCGTCGAGGTAGAACTTTCCGCCTTTTCGGACGAGCCGTCGCCGTGTCCGTTCCCGTTGCTCGGGTTTTTGCCTTTATAGTCGGTGACGTACCACCCGTTGCCCTTGAGGTGGAAGCTGGAGAGGCTGACCAGTTTTTGCAGCTCGCCGCCGCAGTCCGGGCAGACCGTCAGCGCCGGCTCGGTGATGCGCTGCATCTTTTCGACATGCGCGCCGCAGCTTTGGCACTGGTATTCGTAAATGGGCATCTGGCGTTCCTCGACGAAACGAACCGGTAACCGCTTACCGGCGAAAAAAATAATCGTTTCTGATTTATTGTCAAGGGGCAAAGGTCATTCTTCGAGTAGGGCGCGCGAGATGACCAGGCGCTGAATTTCGCTTGTTCCTTCATAAATGGTCAGGACTTTCGCGTCGCGGATCAGCCGCTCGACGACGTATTCCTTGGTGTAGCCGTAGCCGCCGTGGATCTGCACCGCGTTCTTCGTCCAGACGTTCAGCCGCTCGGTGGCGAAGAGCTTGGCGGTCGACGCTTCACGCGAAAACTTTTTTCCTTTTTCCTTGAGCCAAGCCGCGCGCAAGGTGAGGTTGCGCGCCGCTTCCAACTCGGTGGCCATATCGGCGATGAACCACTGAATCGCTTCGAGACGGCCGATCGGCTTGCCGAACTGCTCGCGGATTTTGGCGTATTCGACCGACGCGTCCAGCGCCGCCTGACCGATGCCCACCGCCTGGCTGGAGACCCCGATGCGCCCGCCGTCCAGGGCCATCATCGCGATGCGGAAACCTTTGCCTTCCTCGCCCAGCAGTTGGTCGGCGGGTACGCGGCAATCCTCGAAGTTGAGCGCGACGGTGTTCGAGCCGCGCAGGCCCATTTTATCTTCCGCCTTGCCCACGGTCAGGCCGGGCGTTTCGCGCTCGACGATGAAGGCGCTGACGCCGGCGGCCTTGGGCGCGTCGGAGGTGCGCGCCCAGACGACGAGCACCGATGAGTAGGCGCCGTGACTGACAAAGGCCTTCGTGCCGTTTAGCACCCAGTGGTCGCCGTCGCGCACGGCCCGCACGGCCAGCGACGCGGCGTCGGATCCGGCGTTGGGTTCGGTCAGGCAGAACGAGCCCATCGGATAGTCGCCGCCGACGATTTTGGGAATGAACGTGCGCTTTTGTTCCTCGGTGCCGAAGGCGTTGATCGCCTCGGCGACCATGTTGGTCACGCTCATGGTGATCGCGGTGGAGGCGCAAGCGCGCGCCATCTCGCTGATGGCCAGCGAGAGGGCGACCGCGCCGACCGGCGAGCCGCCGTATTCGGCGGGGACGTTCATGCCCATCAGGCCGAGGCCGGCCATTTTTCGCAGGTTGTCCAGCGGGAATTGACCGGCCTCATCCAGGTGGGCCGCCAACGGACGCACCTCGTTGGCGGCGAAATCGCGAACCATGTCCACGACCATGCGCTGGTCGTCGGAAAGTTGCCAATCCATTTAGTCCCTCAGCAGGTTGGCGGCGATCACCAGGCGCTGCACTTCACTGGTGCCTTCGTAGATTTCGGTGATCTTCGCGTCGCGGAAATGCCGTTCGACCGAGTATTCCTTCACGTAGCCGTAGCCGCCGTGCACCTGAATCGCCTTGGTCGTGGCGCGCATGGCCGCTTCAGCGGCATACAGTTTGGCCATCGCCGAGTAGTGGCCGAAGCCCTTCATCTTGTGCGATTTCATCCAGGCCGCTTTGTGCACGAGCATCCGGGCGGCCTCGATTTCGGTGGCCATGTCGGCAATGAACCACTGAATGGCCTGGAGCTTGGCGATCGGCTTGCCGAACTGCACGCGCTCCTTCGAGTACTTCACCGCTTCATCCAGCGCCGCTTGGGCGATGCCCACCGCCTGGGCGGCGATGCCGATGCGGCCGCCGTCGAGCGTGGACAGCGCGATTTTAAAGCCCTGACCCTCTTCGCCCAGCAGGTTGGCGGCGGG
>DAINPV010000297.1:0-5238 GCA_036743315.1 bacterium
GCACGGTCGAGGACATCCTCGCCGGCGTCGGCTACGACATGCCGGTCACGCCCATGACCATCCGCCGGCCGATGCGCCCCGACGGTAAGGCGGGCGCGGAACTGCCCGACGGCGAACCGGGGGAAATCTGCTTCGCGGGCCCGCAAATTTTCATCGGCTACGTCAACAACGAGGAAGCCTACCGGGCGACGGTTTCCACCGACGGCGTCTGCTACACCGGCGACCTGGGCTTTAAAAATGAAACGGGGCTGCATTTCTCCGGCCGGAGCAAGCTGGTGATCAAACCCAAGGGCTACCAGGTGCACCCGGCGCAGATCGAAGAACACTTCGCCGCGCTGACCGAAAAGGTCGCCGCCTGCGCCGCGGTGGGCGCGCAGCACGACGTGTTCACCGAAGGCGTGATGCTCTTCGTCGAGCAAAAGCCCGGCGCGAACCTGACCGTCGCCGATCTGGAGGAGCACGCCAAGGGCATCGCCGCCTACATGCGCCCGGCGCATTACGTGATTCTCAATCCCGGCGAATTTCCGCTCAACCGCGTGGCCAAAACCGACTACGTGCTGCTCAAAAAACAGGCCAAGGACGAGGTCGACAAACTGCGCAAAGAAGGCGGTTGGGACAAGTAACAATTCCTGAACCTATGTTTGCTTTCATTGCGTGGAGCCTCGGACGGCGGCAAGGCCGCACGGAAGTCGGAGATCGTCGTAGCCGGATCCCGCATCGAGGAGACTGTCGATCAATACGCCGATTGGCGACCAACAGCCCCGTCAGGGGCGATAGAGGGTAGCCCGGCGCGTGAGCGCCGGGCAAAACAACCTCAAAACGAGAAAATTGACGGTCTCCGACGACCCGGAATCCAGAACCAGTCGAGGCCCTTCCTGACCTTTAATGAATATTGCTGTTCACTCCGCCTCCGGCGGCTCCTCGCCGAGCAGCGGGAGCACGACCTTCTCCAATTCTCGCTTGATGGACTCGCGCGCCCGCGTTGACAGGTAGTGCGGATCCAGAAACGGCTCGTCGTATTCGCGCACGGCCTCGCGCAGGTCGACGAAAACCGCGCCCTTGGCCCGCGCCACCTCGCGCATCAGCCCGGCGTGGAAAGGATCGTAAAACTCGCCGTGCAGCGTGGGCACGGGGGCAAAAATCATCTCGATGCCGTGCTCGCGGCCCAGGTCGATAAACTGCTCAAGCACCTGGCGGCCGGTCGGCTCGAGCGTGTTTTGCGGCTGTCGCGCGACCGTCGTTTCGGTCATCGCGCGTAGATACTTTTCTGTTTCGATTTCCATCTGCCGCCGCCAGCGCCAACGAGCCAACGAGCTGACGCGCAGCAGCCCGGGCAGCCAGCGCGGTCCTTCGATCGTATTGTTGTACAGTTCCTCCAGCGATCGCGGCTCAGGCGACGCCTGGAGTTTTCGATACAACAACCGCGCCAGCGCGCCGTTTTGTTCGTGCCGACCCAGAAAGAGGATTATGGCTCGACAATTTTGTTGGTTCGGTAAAAAAAGATCCTGAAAAAACACCAGCGCTTGAAAACTGTTGACGTAACTGCGGGCGCACGACTCGAACGGGTCGCTCAGGTCGACATCATGGCCGATCAAGGCGGCCGGCCGGCCAAAAGAGATCCCTGCGGAATTCTTGCCGTCGAACTTCGTGTCGTCCTGCAATGACCAGACGATCTCGTCGCCGTGGTAAGAAATGCGCTCGGGCTGGGCGGGTAGATCGCCGCGCTCCTCATGCTGACCCGCCGCCAGCAGATAATCCGTCGCCGCGAGAATCAGCGCCAGGCTCAACACCGGCCGCAGCACGTAGCGACCCCGCATCACTCCGTGCGTCATCAGGATACCGCAAAAGGTCATGACGCCCAGAACCCCACCGAGAACATCCCAAGCCTCGTCTTTCAGCAGGAAATGAAGCACGTGAAAGACGATCGGCCACCACAGACAAGCCATGGCTGCCGTCGGGCGCAATCGGGCAACGAGCGTCAAAGCGCTCACCGCGACGACCGCGACCAAAAACCAAAGGAGGTCGAACCGTGATCCAGATGTCTGGTTGAGGGAGACGAGAAAAAATACGGCCGCTCCGACCGGCGCCGGCGCCGCGGCCGGCAGCCAATCGCGCCAGGCAGGTCGGCGCGGCGAAAACGTCTCCGGATCGAACATCGAGGCAAACAGCGGCAGGCTCAACGCGCGGGTGCCGATCACCGCACCGATCAGCGCCAGCCACGGAACATCGGCCAAGGGACGCGGGCTGTAGGCATAAACGATCAAGATCGACGCGTAGCCCAGCGCGATCCACACGCCCGGACGATCCAGCCCGAGCGCGATCCACACGCCTCGTTCCAGCAGGAACAAAAAAAACACGATCAACGAGGCGATGAAGTACGCCGCATATGGCCAATAGGACGGTTGCTGGCGCGTGGCGATGCGCCCGGCGCGCGTGGCAACAACCACCTCGTCGAGCCGCACCGGCGCGTAGCCGACGAAAAACCGCACCGGTCCCGCCCGGAAGTCGGCCGGGTGGCGGCCGATCTCGCTGCCGTTGAGTTTGGCGATCACCTCGCCGCCGTCCTGCCGCAACGACACGGCGAAGGACAGGTAATCGTCCGCCGCGTCTTCCCAGCGCCACGCCGGCGCCATGCCCGGCGCGCGATACCAGCCGATGCGCTTGTAGCCCAGGCTCGCGTTGTGGCCCAGGCCGAAGCAGACCGTCCGCCCCTCGCCCAGGCACGCGTACAGGATGCTGTCGGGGATGGCGTAGGCCGAGAAGGTCAGCTCGAAAGTTTCATCGTTCGGGTCGGCGTGCGAACCGTTGACGGTTGCCACGCTATCGGCGGCGATCAGCGGCATCCACGAACCGCGCGGCGCGGCGCGTTGCCGACTGCGGTAGAAGTTCTCCACCGGTTCATGCAGCGGCTCGATGGTCAGCGTGTCGCGGTCCGCGTCGTCGGTGCGGTTCATCGCGACCAGGAAGGCCATGATGCCCGCGCCGACCAGCGCCATGATCAACAGTGCGGCCACGACCAGCGACCGGCCCATCAGCGGCCCCCGCGCGGCAGGGATGTCTGGCGAAGATTCACGCGCACTCCGTACGGATGAATGCGGGTATGGTACCGGATTTCGCCGCGGTTATCCAACGGAAGGAGAGTTCAGTTGGCGAAGTCGGGCGCGGGCTCCTGTTGCGGCTCCGGCGTGGGCACTTCGATCAGCGGCGGCGTGGGCGAAGCCGGCTCCGGCGTGGGCGTGACGGCCGGCGCGGCCTCGGGCGGCAAAGCTTCGCCGGTCGTTTCCTCGCTGGCCACGACCACCGGCGCGGCGGGCAGGTAGCGGCGCGGATCGACCGGCACGTCGTGCAAACGCACTTCGTAATGCAGGTGCGCCCCGGTGCTTTGGCCGGTGTTGCCCACGCGGGCGATCTGCTCGCCCTCGCGCACCGTCTGGCCGTCGAGCACCAGCACGCGGCTCAGGTGGCCGTAGTGCGTGGTCAGGCCGTGGCCGTGGCGCAAAATCAAATAGTGTCCGTAGATCGGCATTTCGCCGACGAACAACACAAAGCCGTCGGCCGGCGCATAGATGGATGTGCTGATCGGCGCGGCGATGTCGATGCCCGGATGAAACTCGCGGCGGCCGGTCAACGAGTCCAGACGCGGTCCGAACTCGCTGGTCACCCAGCCGCGCACCGGCCAGGCGGCGGGCAGCGCCAACGTGTCGATGAAATCGGGCGCAAAAAAACGCTCGACCGGCGCCAGCTCGATCAAACGCTTATCGAGTTTCAGCGCTAGGTCGGCGTCGGCCGGATCGATGTCCGACCAGTCGATCTCGCTCTCCGGCGCGCGTGGTTCGCCGGTTCCCTGGGCCAGCGCCGCGGTCGCTTCGCGCAGCTCGCGCTTGTCGCCGACATAATCGACGAACAACCCGACGCCCAGCACGAGCAGAATCGCCGCCGCCGCCAGCAAACCACCGAGCATTTTCCCGGTCACGCGTACCTTTCGCGCCTTGCCCGATTCGCCCAGAATCAGCAACGTGAAATTCGGCAGTTTGCGTCCCGGTCGCGCCACGGATTTTCTCCCGGTTTAACAATGGCCGTACCGTAGCCGAGCGCTTCGGTCTTGGCAAGCGCCGCGTCGGGGCAACCGCTGGAGAAATAACGGAATAACCGTTTCGCCGCCGCCGTGCGCCGGCCCTTGCCAGCGTGCACCCGGCGCGTTACAGTCGGTCCGTTTTCGATCATCGATACCCGGCAGGCGATGCGCGGCCGGCGATTTTTTTGCGAAGGAGAAGACAAACCATGAGTAAACGTCGTAGTTGGGCCGAGCCCTTCAAAATCAAGGTTGTCGAGCCGATCAAAATGACGACCCGCGAATACCGCGAGCGTTGCATCAAGGAAGCCGGATACAACACGTTTCTGCTCAAGAGCGAAGACGTGTACATCGACCTGTTGACCGACTCGGGCACCGCCGCGATGAGCGACTGGCAGTGGGCCGGGATGATGCTGGGCGATGAAGCGTACGCGGGCAGCAAAAACTTTTACAACCTGGTCGACGCGGTGCAGAAGGTCTATGGCTACAAGTACGTCGTGCCGACCCACCAGGGCCGCGCCGCCGAGCACATCATGAGCCAGATCCTGATCAAAAAAGGCGACATCGTGCCCGGCAACATGTACTTCACCACGACTAAGCTGCACCAGGAACTGGCCGGCGGGAAATTCGTGGACGTGATCGTCGACGAGGCGCACGATCCGCAGAGCACCTACCCGTTCAAGGGCAACATCGACCTGGACAAGCTGAAGTACTGGATCGACAAGGTCGGCGCCGACCGCATTCCCTACGTCAGCTTCGAGGGCTGCGTGAACATGGCCGGCGGCCAGCCGGTGAGCATGCAGAACTTCCGCGAGGTCTACGAGCTGTGCGGCAAGCACGGCATCAAGGTGATGCTCGACGCGACGCGCATGGCGGAAAACGCGTGGTTCATCAAGCAGCGCGAACCGGGCTACGCGGACAAGTCGGTCGCCGAAATCCTTAAAGAAGCGGTGTCGTACTCCGACGGCTGCACGATGTCGAGCAAGAAAGACCACCTGGTGAACATCGGCGGGTTCCTGGCGATGAACGACGAGGAGTTCTGCCTCGCCGCGCAGAACATGGTGGTCATGTACGAGGGCTTGCACACCTACGGCGGCATGGCCGGCCGCGACATGGAAGCGGTGGCGCGCGGCATTTACGAATGCGTGCAGGACGACCATCAGCGG
>DAINPV010000298.1:0-5233 GCA_036743315.1 bacterium
TCCACCGATGTTCAATTCGCTATGCACGAACGGCCCGGGCTTGGCGATCGCCAGCAGATCTTTCTCGCGGATCATAGTGAGGAAGGTCACCACGTCGCGGCTGTCGAGCGTTTCACCGGTGAAGTCGTAGGTGATCTCGCCGGTCACCGGATCATGGACCAGGTGATGCCGCCAGGGGATGTAGAAGGTAATGACGTTGCAGCGGCCTTCTTTGAGCTGATCCAGCCGCGCGGACCAGTTGCTGCGCTTGTCGCGATAGTATTGATAATCGGCCCCGATAAAGAAGAACGGTTTGCCGTCGCGGTAGTAACGTCCGTTTTTGTAGGTAAATTCCGTCATCTCTGCCCTCTTCCTTTAAATTTTTACCGGGGTATACGCGAGGCGGCCGAACACCGGCAACTCGCCGACCAGCGGCCGCAAATACTGCAAAAACGCTTCGGTGACGAAGCTGTTGTCGTCGTCGATGAACTCGTCGGGCATCTTCTGTTTGCCCTCGTTGACCTTGAGCAACGGCACGGCCACATACTCGCAACGGTACTCCGCGCCCGCCGCGCGCCGGAACGCGACCATCAAGCCGCTCTTGCCCGCCGCCGCCAACTTCATCGCCTCGACGCCCGCCCGATAAGCCTCCTCGCGATCGACCGGACTCACGCGGTCGGCTCCGGCCATCTGCAGCGATTCGACGACCTGGAATTCGCCGCGCACGTCCAGATGCGTGCAGGCGAGGTTTTTCACGACCATCGCCGCCGAGGCTCCGCCCATCGCGCCGAATTCGGGATTGCCGAACTTGTCGAAGGTTTGCGTACCCGAGACCGGCGAACCGTCCGGATAAACAATGCCCTCGCCGATGAAAATCGACACGAAACCGTACTTGCCGTAGCAGCGCTCGATGTCGGCGTGGAACTTCTCCTGCGTGAACGGACGCTCGGGAATGTAGATCAAATGCGGCGGATCTTCCTCATTGCGCCTGGCCAGCGCCGAGGCCGCCGCCAACCAACCGGCGTCGCGCCCCACCGCCTGGTACACCAGCACCGGATCGACTTTTTGCATGTCGCGGGCCAGCACGCCGCCCTGCATCGCCGAGAGCGCCACGTAGCGCGCCGCCGAACCGTACCCGGGCGTGTGGTCGGTGCCGTACAGATCGTTGTCGACCGTCTTGGGAATGCCGATGCCGTTGAGCTCGTAGCCCTGCGCACGGCAATACTCGATCACCCGGTGGGTGGTGTTTTGCGAATCGTCGCCGCCGATGTAGAAGAAATACCGGATGTCGAATTTCTTGAGCACCTCCAGCACGCGCGGCAGGTGTTGGTCGGTCATCTTCAATCGGCAGGAACCCAGCGCCGACGAGGGCGTGATTTTCACCGCTTCGAGCGTCGCGTCGCTTTCCGCGCCCAGGTCGACCAGGTTTTCCTCCAGAAAGCCCTGAATGCCCCAGCGCATGCCGTAAATATGCTTAACGAAACCATATTTTTTGGCTTCCTGAACCACGCCGACCAGCGAAGCGTTGATCACAGCGGTCGGTCCACCGCTTTGTCCGATCACCAGATTGCTTTTGATCATCGTTGTCCCCGTTTGAATCCGTTTTCAAATGAGAAACCGCACATTAATCAGAAAACGAATGGATTTCAATCAGTTTGTGCACAAAAGGCATTGCCGATTTCAAGAACCTGAATAACCATTTATCCAATGATACAAATTAACTTGCGATGTTGTGCTCGATTTGTTATAAAAATATCGTCTGGTTGAGCGAAAATGAGGATGAACGATATGGGATATAAACTTTCTTTGTCGGCAGTGCAGAAGGTTCGTCTTTTTCTGGCGGCGTTGAATGTATCGCCTTCCCCCTACAGCTCCGCCGCCGAAGTGCTTGACCTGCTGATCGCCAAGGTAAAAGAACATCGGCATGATGCCCGTCTGCGCGAACAATTCGCCGTTTTAATTGACGAACTGCAAGCCGATCAGACGATGCCCGCCGCGCCCAATATCGAGTCGCTCGACACCGATTCGCTGGCCGAGGAACTGATTACGCTGCTGGCCGAGCCGTCGAAGCGTTTCGTTGCCGTGCCGCCGGCGATGTATGCGATTCTGGCCATTCTGGCGGTCTTCCTGCTGGGCTTGGCCGTCACCGCCGGTTGTCGCGGCGCCGACGACAACGAGGGATGTTGCCTCGCCTGCTCTGAGGATGTCAGCCTCGATCATTTTCTGGACATGCTCGACAACGCCGGCAACCTGACCGCCGAGGAAACCATGGCCGCAACCGAGTTGTACGATGATCTGTCCAAAGCCGAACAACTGGATTTGATAACACGTGTGTGCGCCATGTCGCCAGCTGAAATCATCGCGTTCATCGAAACCAATGTTGCCCAGGGCGACGATGACGACAACATCGACGACGACACCTCAGTGCCCGATGACGACAGCATCGACGACGATTCCTATATCGATGACGATGTGGTGTACAAAGGCGTAGCGTTCTAATTGATCGGAGATCCAACGTATCTTTGGGGGCAAGGAGGAATTGGATGGGTGAACGTATCTCTTTGACCACCGTGCAGCAAGTGCGCCGTTTTTTAACCTCGCTGGATTTGCCGTCTTCGCCCTACGCTTGCGCCGACGAAGTCATGGCCCTGCTCGTGGACAACGTCAAAAAGAATCGCGGCAATCCGGCGTTGCGCGAACAAATCAACGAATTGCTGGTCAGCCTCGCCACGGAAAATGGAACGTTGCCCGTTTTTTCCTGTGAAACGGTCGATCCCACCGAACTGGCGCGGGAACTGACCGCTTTGATGCACCCGGACCAGAACGTACCCGCTTTCGCCGTGCCGCGCACCTTCGCCATGCTCA
This sequence comes from bacterium, assembly GCA_036743315.1. Lineage (GTDB taxonomy): Bacteria > Lernaellota > Lernaellaia > Lernaellales > Lernaellaceae > CALBTQ01. The sequence goes on from DAINPV010000298.1 coordinate 2,845, forward strand.
TGCTCATCGCCGTGCTGTTGCTGGGCATGTCGTTATTCACCGCCTGCCAGGACAATTCGGCCGACGGTAACGATGAAGAGGCAACCGCGTGCGTCGAAGACCTGAGCCTGGACAACTTCATCGACATCATCGATCAGGGTCCGAATATTTCCTACGAGGACCGCACGGCGGCGATCGAGGAATATGAGAGCATGAACGACCAGCAGCGCGAGGCGCTGATCGAACAACTCTGCGGCATGACGCCCGAACAGATCGCCGCGGCGATCGAGGAAATGACTGTGGAAGGCGACGATGACAGCGTGAACTCCGACGACGATAACGACAATGACAATACCAACATTGCCGACGACGACAGTGCGAACACCGATGACGATTCGGCCGACGACGACTTTATCGATGACGACGTCGCCTACAAGGGCGTAACCTTTTAGCCGGATTGGATGAACGTTGGACAGCTCCTGGTTTTCCCGCACCGTGCCGCGCAAGCCGACAAATCTCTTATGGGAAATTACCGATACCTGCAACCTGCGTTGCCTGCATTGCGAAGCCTCGGCCGGACGCAAGCGTGAGAACGAGTTCACCGCCGAGGAAGCCGACGACTTTTGCCGGCAGATCGTCGCCATGAAATGGCAGCGGGTGAACCTGACCGGCGGCGAGCCGCTGCTGCGCCGCGACTGGCCGCACCTGGCGCGGCAACTGGCTGACGGCGGGATCCATGTCACGCTGGTCACCAACGGTCTGCTGTTGGACAATAAAACCGCCGCGCAAGCCGCGGATGCCGGAGTGAAAACCGTGGCGGTCAGCGTCGACGGTCTGCGCGATATGCACGACCGCATCCGTCCACGCCCGGGACATCAAGGCGGGCAGTCTTCCTGTTTCGATGCCGCCATCAGTGCCTTACGCCGGGCCAAGGACGGCGGCATGACCACCGCGGCCATCACCCACGTCAATCTATGGAACTTCGCCGAACTCGAAGAACTGCATCGTCTGTTACACGCCGAACGCGTCGACGGCTGGCAGATTCAACTGGGCGTGCCGCTGGGGCGTTTGCGCGAGGTCAACGAGCCGTATCTGCTGCCGATCGAGCGTCTCGAAGAACTGGAAGAATTCTGTGCGCAAAAGATCCGTTTCGCCGATGAGGACCCCTCCGCCCCGGCGATCGCGGTGATGCACACCATCGGCTATTACGGCAAAAACGAGATGATCATCCGCCGCGGCGCCCGGCGCGAGGCGCAACGCTTCTTCGTCGGTTGCGTCGGCGGCTGGCGAGCGCTGGCGATCACTTCGGACGGCATGGTCAAACCCTGCGCGATCCTGCCGCGCGAATTCGCCGTGGGCAATGTGCGCGAGGAATCGCTCGCGACAATCTGGAACGATCGCGAGCGTTTCGCCTATCAAGCGCACTGGGACGCCGAGAACCTGGAAGGCTATTGCGCCGAATGTCGCTACCGGTTCATCTGCCGGGCCGGTTGCACGGCGATGGCTTATGCGCTGACGGGCACGATCTACAACAATCCCTATTGCTTGTATCGACGGGCGATGGAAGGGAATGACGCATGAGCGAACGGTACGAACATCCGTTGCGGATGTGCGTCTGGGAACTGACGTTGCGCTGCAATGCCCGCTGCCGCTTGTGCGGGTCTTCAGCCGACAAGGCGCGCCCCGGCGAGTTATCCACCGCCGAGTGTCTCGTTTTGGCCCAAGAGATGATCGACCTGGGCCTGCAAACCGTCACCCTCTCCGGCGGCGAACCACTGCTGCGTCACGGCTTCGACGAAATCGCCTCGTTCCTCGTGAAAGCCGAAGTGCGCACCGACATCGTTTCCAACGGCTTGCTCATCGACGACGACATGGCCGCACGCCTGAAAGACCTGGGCTTGTACGGCGTAACCTTGAGTTTCGACGGCCCCGAAAAGGTGCACGACGACCTGCGCGGCGTGCCCGGCAACTACCAAAAATTGCTGCGGGCGATCGAACATCTGCAAAAACACGACGTGCGCGTGGGCGCGATCACCCACGTCAATCGCACCAACCTACCCCGTCTGGACGAACTGGCCGAACAATTGACGGCCGCGGGCGTTCTGGCCTGGCGGCTGCAACTGACGATCCCGCCCGATCCGCGTTATCAGAAGGCAATGCTGCTGCCCCGGCAACTGCCCGAGGTCGTCGAGTTGATCCAGCGCGTGCAACGAAAAGGCAAGCTGAAATGCTACGGCTCACATTCGATCGGCTATTACGGGCGCGACGAACTGGCCGTGCGCCGCGGACCGGACAGCGGGCCGCGCGTGTGGAAAGGCTGCCCGGCGGGACTGTCCGGCATCGGCGTGTTGTCGGACGGCCGCATTAACGGCTGCCTGTCGCTGCTCACGCACGGCGAGCGGTTCATCGA
>DAINPV010000299.1:0-5225 GCA_036743315.1 bacterium
GACTTCGCGGCGAACCAGTGGTGATAGACGATCGAGTTCGTCGTGGGCGTCAGCAGGTATTTCCGGCAGAGCAAGGCATTGAGTTTGAGGATCGTCGCGCGTTGCTCGTCGGTCATGGCGTCGCCGCCCAGGTCGAAGTTGCCGAGATTCTCGATGCACAAGGCGCCGCCGTTCGCGCCGACGATGCCCGCCGGCGTTTTGTCGAAGGAACGGCAAACAGCGACCGTGCCGTCGGGGAACGTGGTCAGGTTTTGGGCGATCTCACTCCAATGATTGGTATTAACATGATAGTCTTCCATGCCGGTCAGCTTCGCAAAGTGATTCGAGCCGTTGAAATCATCATACGATGGGCTAAATGTATGGTGATTTTGCACACGCCACACGCGCCGTCGCGGCGAAAAATCGCGCAGCCAATCGGCGAACGCCGGCAAGTCGAACAACATGAATTTCCCTTGTTTCCTGTACATAATACACCTCCCTTTTCCGAAATAGTCATTAATAGCCTTAGCACCGGCCAATGTCGAAAGCAAGCGAGTCCATCGCCGATTATCCCCAAAAGGCAGCCAATCATTTGGGGATAACCATCCGTCTGGACGGCTAGCATAAAACTGAATAAAAACTTAATATTGATGAATTATTTGAGCGAACCAATCTCTCCATATCCCATAAAAATAGCTCCTTATGTTATATAATATATATCATAATTTTCCGCAAAAGAACGGTTGTTCCAATTTTTTCAATAAGTTATAAATTTCAATTAATACAGCCATTTAAATCTTGTAATTGTAAATATAGTTGATATAATCAACGGTAAATTTGAATATATATTCAAATCGGGGGCTCCCGTGAAAAAGAAAAAAATATTACTTGTTTCCTCCAATCGCGGTTTCAGCGCGCAAGCCTCCGGATTCTTAGCGGAATTTCAATACCAGATCCATCCCTGCAACAATTCGAAGAGCGCGCTCGATCTGGCGTTGACCGTCCAACCGGACCTGGTACTGTGCGACGACGAGCTGGACGTTCTGTCCGGCAAGGACCTGGCCAAACTGTTTAAGAAGAGCAGTCAATTGCAGGCAACGCCGTTCATTCTCATGACCAGACACAACCTGGATTGGGAGCGGATGATGCGGACCGGCCAACCGGTCTGGGCGGACGATTTGATCGAATCGCCGATCACCCAAACCTCGATTTACGGCACGGTTACGCGCTGGCTGGAGGACGACAAACGGCCGCCCAGCCTCGCGGAACGATCGCTGGGGGTCTTCACGCCCGATCCGGCGAGCGCCGACCCCGGCAGTTGGAAACGGGGGACGATTCATCTTTCGACGCTGGCTCGGCTTTTCCGTCATTTGCACCACTATCGCCAGACCGGCACGATCCTCATTCACGGCCATCGCTCCCGAATGAAAATCAGCGTGAGCGACGGGGCGGTGATCGACGTGGACTCCAATTACAATCGCCACGATTCGCTGGGCGCCTTTCTGGTGCGCATGGGCAAAATAAGCGAAGTGCAAAACCAACGCACGATCCAATTGGCGAAAAGTCAAAAACAACACCAGGGCCGCATGTTGCTTCATTTGGGCTTGATCTCGCCGGAGGAATTGGACTCGGTCATCACCAAACAGAAAAAATTGAAGGTGATGCGCTTGTTTCGCGGCGACTGGAAAGGAGCGAGCTTCGATTTTTACGCGTCGGTGGAACAACAGCTTTTCCGCGGCATGGTTCCCCTGCCCCTGGTCGAATTGTTGAGCAACGGGATTTTGTATGTGGCCCCCATGCAGGATTTGCTGGACGTGTTCGTCCGCAACAAGAAAATGGATTGTCCCATCGTGCTCGGCGACAACTATGCCCAAATCGTCGAGCAATTGGCGTTGCATCGGGACGATCGGGAACTCGCGCAGTCGTTGGCGGGCAAAACCATTACGCAACTTCACAACTCCCATCTGTTGGATTTTTCCTCTCTGCTGCGCTTGGCTTTTCTCCTGATTATCGCGCATGCCATCAAATTCGCCGACGGCGGGGCGCCGATCGAAACGATCGCGGCGCCCGGCGGTGAAGCCTTCGCCACCGACGTTTTCCTGCGGCCGCCTCCGGCGCCGGCCCGGGACGTCATGACCAACCATTCCATTCAGAAGATCCTGGCGGAGACCAATTCGTTGATCGCCGACAAGGATTATCCGACGGCGCTGGAACACAGTAATTTCATCCTGGGAATCGACCCGGAAAATTCCTTGGCCCTCTCGCTGAAAGCGTGGGCCGAATACAATCTGCGCCGCGAGGATTCGCCCGACATCGTCGCCCTGTGCAAGAACCGGCTCAAGAACGCAATCGACCTGGACGAGCACAACGACGCGGCCCATTACTATCTGGGCATTATTCTCAAAGAAGAAGGGAACACCGGAATCGCCTACGCGCAATTTCAAAAAGCGCTGGACAAGAATCCGACCAACCATCTGGCGCGGCGCGAAGTCAAGTTGGCGAAAATCAAACGGCGTAACGAACTGAACAGCGGATTTCGAAACTGAAGCGGGACGGTAATGATGAAAAGCATGCCTGATGTATCGGTGCTCATTGTCGACGATGACGAAGTGGCGGCGGAAATTCTGCAAAAATTCACGACGTTTTCCTTCCCCGACGCCCGGATCGAATGGAGTTGGGACGGCTTTCAGGCCTTGTTGGTCATTGAAGAGGTCAACCCGGACATCATTCTCCTGGACTACATGATGCCCAAGATCGACGGCATGGTGTTTCTGGAAAAAATGAGGGCCCTGATGCCCAAGCAGGACGCCCGGATCATCGTGGTTACCGCCTACGCCGACGCCAAATTGGAAAAGGAATTTTTAGACCGCGGCGTCGATATGGTTTTGTCCAAACCGATAACGTACGACAACATCAAACCCTTGTTCGATTCGATCAAACAGAAGTTGATCGCCGAGGCGAATTGACGAGCGCGCGCCGAAAACGCACAGGGCTCGGTTATTGCGCCCCTATTTCGGTTGGTTTTGACCCGGGATCGGCCGCCGGTCGATCAAGATAAAAGTTAAATTTTTATTATTGATTTTCCCAAACGTTAATGTTAGGACGCGTGTTGGTGCTGAGACGTTTCGATGAGAGAAAAATGAGTGCCTCTGATCCGATCGTCCGGCAAGGGTCTTTTAACTGGGAGCTTTAGGTGCATCGGTAATCCCTTGTTACGGTTCGGGAACGTCTTGGCCATACGTGCAACGACTCTCTTATGTAGCATATCCGATAAGTATAGCCTGACTTCATGACCTCCGAGAGATGTTACTGTGTCCTTGTAAATGGCCTCCCATATCACAAGAAGGAAATGAACCATGTCCAAGAAACTCTATGTGGGTGGACTCGCCTGGGCTACCGACAACGAGAGCCTGAAGACCGCGTTCGCGGAATTCGGCGAAGTGCTGGAAGCCAACGTCATCACCGATCGCGACACCGGCCGCAGCCGTGGCTTCGGTTTCGTGACGATGGCCGATGATGACGGCGCCAAAGCCGCTCTGGAACTGAACGGCGCCGAGCTCGACGGTCGCACCATTCGCGTCGACATCGCCAACGAAAAACGCAGCGGTGGCGGCGGTGGCGGCGGCGGGCGTTTCGGTGGCGGCGGCGGCGGCGGTCGCAACCGCTATTAAGCGAACCACTCAGCCCAAATAAATTCAGACGAAATTGCATCCGCCTCTTCGTTCCCGATGACGGGAACGCGGAGGCGGTGCGTTTTTAAGACGACGGCAGTCAGTCGACGAGCAGTTTTTTGATCTGCGCGCGGTAGCGGGAATAGAACCAGCCGGTCAGAATCAGGATGCCGCCCAGGCCGATCAGGGCGACGACCTTGTACACACGCTCGATGTCGAGCACGTACAGGTCGTAGAAAACCTTCAACACGCATACGGCCAGCAGGCCCAGGCCGCCGAAGCGCAACAGGCGATCGCCGAGGGCGAAGCCCAGCACCATCAGCAGCAAGCCCTCGCCCGCCCAGGCGATGGTCAGGTACTTTTCCAGCGGTCCCGACATTTCCAAAAAGAGAAAGACGACCAGCAGCGCGGCGGCGGGCACGGAGAAGATGTGCCGCGCCACGCCTTGCAGGAACGAGAGCGCCGGACCTTCCTCGACGTAGCGCCCGGCCGATTTGACCAATACCGTCTGCCAGAGCACGCGCGCCAAAAACAACAGGCCGATCGCGACGAAACCGCCGAGGCGATTCGCGGAAGAGCCCGCCGCCGTGAAGTTGTAACCCATGACGCCCAGGACGACGGGCGCGACCACCGCCAGCGCCTGGTACAGAAAATGCCGCTCGCTCAGCAGCCTGCCGGCAAGCAACAGTACAATCAGCAGCCCGGCGAAAGCGGCGGGCGCGAGGGTATGAGGGTGCACGTCGGAGCGCATCACCATGATCAGCAACGCCGTGCTCAGGTAACCAAACAGCGCGCCGGCATGGCGTTCTTCCACCTGAAGGATCGTCGCCTCGCGCGAGCCGCGCAACCGAAGAAAAATATACATCAGCCAGAGCGCGGTGATCGTCACGGTGATGATGCGGCCGTTGAGCGCACCGTAGATGCCGTGCGGGCCGTCCAGGTTGACCAGCACCGCGCGCGCGAAGGCGGCCAGCGCCAGCGTCATGCCCTGCGATTTAAGGCCGAGATCGGCCATCCGGCGGCCGACTTCCAGCAACGTCACCGCCAGGACGATCCAGGCCAACACGGTGAAAGCCTTGTTGTAATCGTTGATCTCGTAGGTGAGCAGCGTCACCAGCAGAATCGTCGCGGCCAGCGAGAAGCCGTCGCGCGCGTAACCGGCGTACACGGCGGCGTTATCGGTAAACAGCTTCGGTGCGCGTCGGTAGAGCAGCGCAAACAGCCCGTAGAACGCGACGATCACCACCGGCACGGTCAGTGCGCGCATGTTGCCGACTTCATAAAACGGATAGCGCGCCGGGATCGTCGCCAGCATCGCCCAAAGAAAAATCGCCGCCGCCGCCGCCAATCCCTGCAAGAGGAACAGCGGCCGCTTGAGCTTGAGCCCGAGCGCAAAGTACGCGCTCATCGGCACGAGCCACGCGACGATCACCCAGGCCGGCCAGCGCACGTGGATTTCGCGCTGCAACAACAGCAGCAAGAGCACGCCGGCAAGCCAGGACAGCGCGTCGCCGGCCGGCCCGCGGGCGTCGAGCGCCGGGATCTACAACTTCCAGGCGATCGTCTACCGCTTCT
>DAINPV010000300.1:0-5224 GCA_036743315.1 bacterium
TGCATCTGCTCGAAGGTCCCCGCGTAATCGGTAATCGCCGTGCGGCCGTCGGCGGCGCGGACCTGGATCGCGTAGGTGCCCGACACCTTGAACGAGCCCTGCTTCTTTTTCGCCGGAGTCGCCTGTTTCTTCCCGTCGACGGACTGCTGTTTCTGCGCTTCCTGGGCCGCCTTTTCAGCGGCCGCTTCCTTTTCCGGATCGTAGGCGGGGAAGGAGCCGCGCAGGTAGATACGGTAATGTGTGCCCGGGCTGTTGAAGGAGACCATCTTCGCGTCGTCTTCGCCGGCGAGGATGACGCCCTGGGCGATCGGTTCACCGAAATTGGCGCCAGTGTACAGAGCGTAGCCGCAGATGACCAGGGTCAACAGGCTGATAACGCCGACGAGCGTTTTAGCGAACGATTTCGTCAATTGACGGCTGTTGCGGTAGATCGGCGCGGCAACGAAAAACAGCACCGTGCAGCCGCCGGCCACGAGCATCAGCATGTGATCCAGATCGGTTTTGAACAAGGCATGGTCGTAGGTGGCCAGCACGTAGCACAGCAAAATGATGCCCGCGACAATGCCGCCGGGGATGGCAATGCTGGGCAACTCCAGCGCCGAGGTCACGCTGCGCTTGGCCGTCTTTTTCACCGCGCCGTTTTTCGGTTGGGAAACGTTGTTCTTATCGTCCTTCGTCGGATCGGTTACCTTCTTTGCCATCGGATGCGCCTCAATTGTTATTTTAGGATAGCAAAATGAACTCCCAGGGCGTGCATCTTACCATAGTGGAGCACTTAATCCAGAGCCTTGCCGGCTTAGAAATCGGGCAACGGCACGCGCGTGAAGAGCGTGGAAATATCGTCATCGCGGAAGTACAAACCACCGCCGATGAACCAGCGCGGATCCTCGTAACCATCCAGCACGTCCTGGTGGATCAGGTCGTCCGCGCCGGCGGTCAGGAGGAAATGATCCAGAAAGAGGAAATCGACGTTCGTCTTGATCCGCGGGTTGTCCTCGTCGCCGAAATCGAAGGCCTCGACGGAGAAACGTAGGTGATCGTCGAAAAACAGCGTGTCGGCCCCGATGCCGCCTTCCGATTCGAGAATGCCGCCGCGCAGCACCAGGAAGTGCCAGCGTTTGGCGATGGTCGCCGAGAGCTTGAGCGCGTCGCGTTTTTCGGTTTTTTCTTCGATCTCCTCGACCGTCTGTTCATCGTCGCGCCCCGGATTGGTCGTGGTCAGCGTATGGGTCGTCTTGCTGGTCGAGCGCCCGAAGGGATCATCGACCACGCTGATCGTGTACCACTTGTCCATGCGCGGCTGCAGCCGGAGGGAAATGTAGCTCTTGAGTTCCTCTTCCTCGATCCAGTATTCGCCGCGGTAATCGATGTGCGTTTGCAGGCGCCGCACGCGGCCGACGAACTCGTTGATTGAATCGAGCGTGTCGCTGATTTCGTCGATCGTTTCGCTGTCGTTGACCAGCGCGCCGATCGTCCCTTCGCCCTCGTCGACCTTACGCGTGATCGAGGCCATGTGCTCCATCGCCTGGTTGAGGTTGGCGCTGGTCTGCGCCAGTTCCTTGACCGCCTGGTTGAGCTCCTCGTTGTTGTCGGTGGTCAGCTGCGCCAGATTTTGCGCGATCTTGTTCAGGTTCTCGGCGATCGCCGGCATCATCGCCATGGCCTCATAAACGGCCTTGCGGTTTTCCTCGCTCATGATGGCAATGTTGCGTGTGAGCTGCTCGATGTTGACCATGATCCGATTGATGTTCTCCTGGTTGTCGGCCATTGCGCCGGCCAGGCGATGCGAGATCTCCTGTAAATTGAGGAAGATGTCGCGGATGCCCTCTTCGCCTTCGTCGCCGCCGAAAATTTTGCGCAGATTGGTCGTGATCGCCTTGAGGTCCTCGGCGATGTCGCCGGCTTGGGTGGTCAGGCCGGACAATTCACCCGAAACGTCGACATTGTCGAACGAATCGCCCGGTTTGAAGATTTCGGTCGATTTGCCCGGCGTGATTTCCAAATATTTCGCGCCGAGAAATCCCCGGCTCTGAATGGCGATGCGGCTGTCTTCGGGGATTTCGGTGTCGGCTTTGACCTTGAAGAAGATGCGTGCCTGTCCCAGTTCCAGCCGCATGCGCGTGACCATGCCGACCCGCAAGCCGGCCATTAAGGCGGGGGTTTCGTCGTTAAGGCCTGCGGCGGAGGGGAAAACGGCCGACAGTTCGTATCCGCGCGCCTCACCGATCTCGTAGTTACCTAGTTTAAGGCTGATAACGGCGATCAGAGCAAAGCAGATCACGAAAAAGATGCCGACTTTGGTTTCGAGGTTTAGTTTTTTCACTCCGCTTTCCGCTTACACCACTACCAAAAGGAAGATTTGATAATCGAATGTTTTTACCGCGCACCCCGGTACATTGCAAGTGATTTTCGGTTTGTGTCGCTTTCACCGTCAGGAGGGGGAGGGAATCGGCGGTCGGATCGTGTTATCTTGGTTGTCGCCTCGCTCTTACGCTAGATGTTCGGTGCTTTTTCCGGGAAAAATCCACATGTTGTACCGCATGCAAATTGTGCTTGACTTTAGAGTACTTGAACCGTTAAACTTCAAGCAAGTTATGTCAATTAACGCCAATCCGATTGTATTAATGAGGGCTTTTTTCCTGGCTTAAACCGGGAAAAACGCCCGGAGGAAAAGGCGATGAAAGACCCCCGCAATTGGTCGTGGATGTTGGTGATCATAGTCATCGCGGCCGGCTTGGTGTTGACCACCATGTCCTGCGCGAGCGATGACGACGATGATGACGACGAAGACAAAATGCTGTTCGGCGACGAAATCGCCGGCGTGTATCCTGTATTGCTGGCCACCGAAGAAAACACTTGCCCCGAGGGCGATGACGACGGCGAGGAAGAACTGCTGCTGACCATCGAGCAGTCCGAAGACCTGTCGATCGCCACCGTGTACCGGCAAGAAATCGGCGGCGGCTCGGAAAAATCAAAATTTTTCCAGGGCGAAGTGTACGGCCGAGCGATCGTCCAGTTTGAAGTGCAAAAGACCAAATTCGGCGATCTGGATTGCTTTCAGATTCACACGGTCGACTATCACCTGAACGTCGATCCGGAAACCGCCGCGGTCACCGGTTACCTGTCCGACAACATTTTCTATTTAGGCGCGGGATGTGTCGGCACCGTCGATTGCCGAACCGAACGGACCGTGACGCCCAACAACGATTTGGGCGACGACGATGACGACGATGATGATACGCAACTCGATGACGACACGACAGAGTAAGCGGCTACGGAACGGTTTTCCTCCTTCTTAAACCCCGGTCTCCTCAGCCGGGGTTTTTCTCATTAAAAACCCGCTTGCCTTCGCGGGCACGATGCTTACCATGGGCGGAGTTTGACGCGAAAGGAGCGACGATGGGTCTGGCCGACGGCTTTAGCGGCATATTATTCGACATGGACGGCGTGTTGCTGGACACGATGAGCGCCCACGTGCGCGCCTGGGTCGGCGCCTGCGGCGAGTTGTGGCTGATGCTCGACGAGCACGAGGTCTACTTGCGCGAGGGTGAAAAGGCCGAAGTGTCCGCGCGAGATTTCATCAAGGCCAACGGCATGATGACGACCAAGGCGCGCGTGCGCACGCTGGTCGAGGTCAAAGAGCGCCTGTTCGCGCAATACGCGCGGCAACCGTCGGTGTTTCCCGGCGCGGTCGCGTTGCTGAGCGCCTGCCGCGAACGCGGCCTGCAACTCGCGTTGGTCACCGGCACGCAGCGGGTGGAAATGCAAAGTGTGCTGCCCGTCGAGTTGGTCGGCTTTTTCACCGCGTCGGTCTGCGGCGATGAGGTATTGCGCGGCAAGCCCAATCCCGAACCGTACCTGGCCGCGGCGATGAAACTCGGTTTGCAGCCGCGCCAATGCCTCGCGGTGGAAAACGCGCCCTACGGCATCCGCAGCGCGAAAACCGCCGGTTGCCGGGTGATCGCCGTGCGCAGCTATCTGAGCGACGGGGATCTCGCCGAGGCCGATGTCTTGATTGACAATCTGCCCGCTATCCTGGAGCAGCTATAAAAAAAAGGCCCGGGAAGTTGCGTTCCCGAGCCTCGTTTGTCGTTTCCCTTATCTCAGTACCAGCAGCCGTCGGCCGCCTCGATGAACGCGGTGTCGCTGGCGTCGGTCGCGCCGCTGTGGTCGAGGTCGGCGCCTTCGCACCAGCTATTTGCTTCGTCGCAGGTCTGACCGCTGTAGGTCGCGTAGGCGGCGTCATACAACGTCCGGTCGGCGGCGTCGACCGCGCCCGAGCCGTCCAGGTCGGGTCGCGCGCAACCGAGCACCGCCCAGTCGCAGGAGAGCGTCCAGGGCGACTTGGTGCACAGCGACGCTTCGAACATCAGCTTCGAGGCGCTGTACCACACATGCCGCGGATTTTCGGTTTCCTGCCATTCGCCGTCGAGGTTGATCGCCTCGTAGCCTTCGCCGTTGCGGCGAATCGGCGGATTTTCCGGGAAGCGCTCCCAGTACCGTTCGACAATCCACGGTTCCTTATCGACCTTGCCGTCGAGCTCGGCCTGGATCACGGCCATGATTTCCTCGTCGGTTTTAAGCGTCCAGGCGCTGGTGTCGCCCAATTGCAGTATGTTTTCGATGTTCGCCGCGCGTTGGTGGCCGAGGGTGAATTCATTGAGGTCCTCATCCGGCGCCTCGATGCCGAACTGCCGGGCGATGATCGCCGCCACGTACAGATGCTCCTCGGCGCCCTTGATCATTTTGTTGTACGCCGCCGGATCGCCCTGGCGGTAAGGGCTGGCCGCCGCCGAGTAAGCCAGTTCGGCCAGAATGCGATGGATGTCGATCAGATTCTGCAGCGTGGCCTGCGCCTGATCGTACAGGTCGTCTTTCCCATAAATTTCGGCGTACTGGCACAGGGCCATCACCGCCAGTTCCATTTCCTTGAAGTCGTCGCCGGTCGAGCCGAGCAGTTCGGGGAAGAGGTCGGGCCAGATTTCGGCAATGGCAAAGGCGATGTCGTACCAGGGCACGCCGAAGATTTCCAGGTTGAGCAGGTCGCCCCAGGTCATGCCGACGAACGCGTCGTCAATGCTGCGGCATTTGAGCACGGGCAGCGGCACGCCGGGCAGGGCGCTTTCGACAATCTGGCGCATCTTCTGCACAGACCCGACCTTGGCCATCGACGGGAAGCGGCCGCGGATTTCGTCCAGCGGCACGGCCGCGGTGACGGCCAGGT
>DAINPV010000301.1:0-5206 GCA_036743315.1 bacterium
GACGACCTTCGGCCTGTCGCGCGACGACGCCGGCTCGTTCCTGCGCGAGTACGTGGCCAAGGGGTTGCTGCCCGAGGATCCGTTCGTCGCCATCGACCAGAACGGCGTCGGCCGTCTGATGCAGTTGGCCGCCACCGAAGGCCGCGCGACCAACGCTAAGCTGCAGGTCGGCATCTGCGGCGAGCACGGCGGCGAACCCAGCTCGGTCAAGTTCTGCCACAAGATCGGTCTGAACTACGTGTCCTGCAGCCCGCCGCGCGTGCCGATCGCGCGTCTGGCCGCCGCGCAGGCAGCACTCGAATAGTTCGACGCAAAGCATTAGCGTAGAAGGGGCCGCTGCGGCGGTCCCTTTTTTTGTGCTACCATCACGGCGAATCACTCACAGGAAATATGCATGCCGCCATCAACCGAACCCAGACCCGATGCCGCCGGCGTGCGGCGCTTGTTCGACACGCTCGCGCCGCGGTACGACCTGCTCAACCATCTGTTTTCGCTGGGCCTCGATTTCACCTGGCGATGGCGGACGGCGCGCCGGCTGCAACCGCGTGTGGACGGCGATCTGCTCGACGGGGCGACCGGCAGCGGCGATCTCGCCCTGACCGTGGCGAGGCGTTATCCGCAACGGCGGGTGGTCGGCGTGGATTTTTCCGCCGGCATGCTGGCGCGGGCGCAGGCCAAGGCAACGCGCGCGGGTCTGGGCGATCGCCTGCAGTGGCGGCCGGGCGATTTGACCGCCTTGGAATTTCCCGCCGCAAGCTTTGCCGCCGCGACCGTTGCTTTCGGCGTACGCAATGTGCTCGATCGCGATCGTTGCCTGCGCGAGTTTTATCGCGTGCTCAAGCCCGGCGGTCGTTTGCTGGTGCTGGAGTTCGCCATGCCCACCCTGCCGGTGTTCGCACCGCTGTATCGGTTTTATTTCCGCCGTCTCATGCCGTCGCTGGCCGCCCTGGCCGGCATGGCGGCACAATTTCACTATCTGTACAAAACCGTCGCCGCCTTTCCGTCGCCGCCGGATTTTAGCGCGCAAATCGCCGCCGCCGGCTTCGCCCGCGCGATCGCCGAACCGTTCACGTGCGGCACGGTCATGCTTTACGAAGCGGAAAAAGATCAATAACTCAGCGGGGAAAAGCGGAAGAGACGGTACAGCGGCTTGCCGTCCGTGCCGTCGATGGCGGTTTCGTTTTCGACGACCAATTTCAGTTCGGCCATTTTTTCCGCGACGCGCCAGGGGACCTGGTCGAACACGGTAAAGGCGATGTCGTGGGTGATGAACACGTTGCGCGGATCGCGCATCGCCGCGCCCAGATGGTCCATCGCCTCGCTTGTCGCCGGGGTCAGGGCGAGCGACCAGAAAATTTCCTCGTAGTCGAACTTGCCGTTGAGCGCGACCAATTGTGTGGTCATGCCCCAATCCAGCAATTGATAGCGCGCCGTCGGGTCTGCGGCGACCCGTGCGGCCAGCTTGTCGATCGCCGGCGACCAGTTGCCCGCGCCGCCGCGACGGTCGAGGGCGAGTTCCACGTCGCCCACGGCGATCGCGGAGGTCAACAGCAACGGCAGCAGAATCAGGATCGTGCCGATCCGCCGCGCGTTTTCGGTCGTGAACGCATAGTCGATAAACAGCCACACCAGCGCGGCGGCCAGCAGGTGCGTCGCCGGCACGAGGCTGAAGTAATGATGGCTGCCGCCGACCTGCGGCACGAGCAGCAACACCACCGTCTGCAAGCCCAGCAGCGTGAGGAAAAACGGCAGCGCGCGGCCGGTCCAGGCGGGCGCCTGGCGAATTTTCCGCCGCAGCAGCGGCAGGGCGATCAACCCGGCCAGCAGCAGGTGCGGCAGCATGGTTCGCTTGGTGGCGATGCCGCCTTCGCCGAGAAAATTGCGGATGGGGTAAAAGCCGCTCAAGGTGTCCAGCAGTGCGTAAGTTTTATATTTGAGCGTCAGCCAGCCGAAGGGATGCGGCGCCGCGCCCAGCGACCAGCGCAACAATTCGCCGTGCGTCAGCCAGAACAACCAAGCGGGCAGGGCGGTCAGCAGAAACAAGGCGATCGCCTGCCACCACGTTTTGCGCGACACATTGCGTAGCGCCGGCCGATACCAAAACGCGGTCGCGCCGATCAGCGCCAGCAGGAAAAACGCGAAGTCGGCTTTGTTCCATAAGCCCAGACCGGCCAGCGCCGCGCCGAGAAGCAGCCAGCGCACGTTTTGCTTTTTGACGAACGCCACGACGCTCGTCAGCACGCCGGCGCGCAACAACAACGCCAGCGCACACGGACCCCAATCCTCGCGCACGTGATGCAGTGCGGAGGGATCGAGTGCAAAGAGCAGCGCGGCCAACGCCGCCTCGCGTCGGCCGAAGGCTTGGGCGGCGAGCCACGCGGTCAGCAATAGTGCGGCCAGGCCGAGCAGCACCATCGGCGCGCGCAGCGTAACCGGCGTGATGCCCGCGTGCATCAGCCACGGTTTCATCAGGATGCTCTTGAGGCCGCCGAGGTAGGGCATGTGCATGAGCACCGGTCCGTCGTCGCCCAGTTGCGCCACGGCGAACCGGCTGGGCGCGTTCAACAACGGGGGCACGAAGAGGCATTCGTCGTATTGCAGACCGGGGCGGTCGAGGCGATGCAGGCCGAGCAGGCCGTAGAGCAACAACCCCAATAGAACAGTTATGGCTGCGGTTTTTCTATTCATGGACGTGCGTACATTAAAGCAAGGGGCGGTCCGTCGGACCACCCCCCGGTTGTTCGTATGGTCGATCGACCAGTTAGCAACCGCACCCGTCATCCCGCCGTTGGCGGGATTTCGCTTCGTTCAATCGTCTTTAGCAACCGCACCCATCGTCGTTGTCATCGTCATCGTCGTCCGTATTGCTCTGATCGTCATCGTCGGTCGCATCGTCGTCATCGGCGGCGTCATCGTCGTCGTCGGTCGTGTCGTCATCCTCGCCCCAACCTTCGCAGGCCGGGTCGTCCAGGTCGGTCAGACCGTTGCAGTCGTTGTCGTTGCCGTCGTCGCAGATTTCCGTGCCGCCCGGATACGAATTGGGATCGTCGTTTTCGCAGTCGAGAACCTCGTCCGGCGAGCACGAGCCGCCCCAGAAGAAGCCGTCGCCGTCGGTGTCATAACACACGTCGTGATAGAACCAATCCATCACGCGCTGCAGGTAGGTGGTCATTTGATCGACCGGCAACGCCTCCAGCGGGAAGCCGGAGAACACGAGCCGGTAGTCGGCGACGCCGTCGTATTCGGGCGGATAGCGCAGGCCGGTGATTTTACCGTTGCCGTTGAGCCAGGTTTCCACGGCTTCGTCCATCGGCTTGATCGTGTCGACCCAATTGGTGAACGGCATGTTCAGTTCGCCGCCGAGTCCGTCGGTGAGGAAGTCGCCGGCGATGCCGCCGACATTTTCATACTGGGTGTCGTTCCAGTAGCGGGCGACTTTGATGTAATTGCGCGTGAACTGCCATTGCAGATCGTAGATGTTCTGCAGCAGATCCTGCCCGATGATCAGCAGGTTGCCGCCGGCGTCCAGGTATTCGCTGATCGCCGCGCTTTCCGTCTCGCGGAAGAAGTTGGACAGCGACGGACCGGTGAACCAGAAAACGGCCGGCGCGTCGAGCATGTCTTCAAGCGGCCAACGGCGCTGTTCGGTCGTGTCCCACACGTCGTAGTCGATGCCCAGAACGTCGAAGATCGGGCCGTAGGTGTCGATGGCGTTGAAGTCGCCGTCGTCGGAGACGATCAGTAGGTCGGCCGGATACTTGAGGTGACCGTTGAGCGTGAATTCGGCGCTTTCGTACAACGGATGCGTAGCTTCCAGTACGATTTCGATCGGGCCGCGCTGCAACAGCGACGCGGGGAACGTGCCGCCGAAGATGCCGTCGTTGGCCGCTTCGTCGTCGTGCAGACCGTCATCGTAAAAGGGGATCGACACGCCCAGCACTTCGGCGCTGAGCAGCGCGCCGGCCACGCCGCGCAGGCAATCGCTGGTCACACGCACTTTCATCGGCATGTCCAGCAGGCTGTAGCGGATGAAATTCTGCGCCGGCAGCATCGGCCGGATGGCCAGTTTCTCGTTGGTGCACTCCGGGGTGATGGGCAGCAGCGTTTCGTCGCCCAGGTTCGACGAGCCCCAGCGAATGCGGAAGTAGCCGCTTTCGCCCCAGCCCGAACCCCAGGAATTTTTGCAGATCCAGTAGCGGGCGTCGGCGTCGTAGCCGACCAGCACAACCGCGTGGCCGCCCATGTAAGCGCCGCTCTGACTGTAGATGCCGCCCTCGTAATAGAAGAAATCCTCGTGCACATCGAAGGACACCGAAACCGGGCCTTCCTGCAACGCCTGCATGATCTGCAGGTATTCTTCCTCGGTGTCGGCCGGATCCTCCAACACGATCTGGTAATCTTCCAGCGCGAGCGTCCGCAACGCCCAGTCGTCGCATTTGCGGTCGCAATCCTCGTCGTAGGCGCTGTAGTCCATGCACCACTCGTCGGGAATGCCGATCGCCTTCGCGGTCAGCAGCACGTCTTCGCTCCATCCGCCGCTGCAACCCAGCAGGCTTTCGCAACTGACGATGAACTGCTCGGACAGATCGAGCGTCGGGTTGTCCATGCCCAGCGCGATCGCCCAAGCCGATTCCACCGCGCCGACGCCGGCGAAAGCATAGCACGAACCGCAATCCTCCTGATCACGAACGCCGGTCACGAAGTCGCCGCCATTGTCGCGCCAATCCAACTTGGTCGGCAGCGTTTTGGGGTCGCGTTTGGGTACGAAGTACGGTGCGAAACCCGGCTTCGGATTGGGGATCCAACCGAGGCGGTTCAATTTTTCCTCATAGGAGAGATCGCTGACCGAAGTGTGGCCGGCAATCCACCCGGTGCCTTGCGCTGCGAGCAGATCCTGCCCGCCGCCCGGCGCCGACGGATCGGCCGCGGCAAAACTCAGCGGCCAGGCTGTTCCAACCAAAATGAGAAGACTCAGAAGCAAGAACCGTCGCATCATATTCCCTCCGCTCTCGCGAGTGTTAGTCCGCTCATTTTTATCCTTTGTTTGCCCTGTTTGGCAAGGGAAGCATTCAATTTAAAATAGAAGACCGAGCGTTCGAAAACGCCCGGTCAACTGTTGAATTGAGTACTGCGTTACTGCAGCAGGCTCAGGGCGACCGTCGGGGACTGGTTCGCCTGGGTCAGAATGCTGACACCGGCCTGCACC
>DAINPV010000302.1:0-5171 GCA_036743315.1 bacterium
GGTGGGGCGCCGCCTGGTTCATGGTTGCTTTCTCCTTCCGCTTTGCTAGAATTTTTCCCTTGGAATAGTTTATTGGAGGACGGCACAATGAAATCGATCGTTGCGCTCGCGTTTCTTCTGACCCTCTGCCTGCTGCCCGCCGCTTGCGGCGACGACAATTCCGTTACCGGCGATTCAGACGACGGAACGCCCGTAACGTGTGAGGAGTTATGCACATTTATCAGTGATTGTTATCCAGATACGGGCCCAACTGCCTATACAGTTGATGAGTGTATGAGTAAATGCGACGAAGATAATCTTCAGAATGATATTTGGGCTCAATGTTACAATCTCGATAAATCATCCTGTGATTCTGTTTTTGATTGCGTCGATAACTCTTAGCACATAATTGGACTTAATATTATCTTCATGACGCATGAAAGATACTGATCTCCATATCCCCCATACTCATACCGCACCTTCAGATCGCCGTTTTCGTTGTCGGCCCAGACGGTAAAGGTGTGGTCGCCGTCGACGGTCATTTGCAGGCGGTGGTTGCCCGCGCCGTCGCTCGATCCCGCGCCGGAGTAGAAGCCCATCGAGAACGGGATCGTTCCATGCACGAAGGTCGGCGCGGTGCCGGCGAAGACCTTCCAGTCGTCGGAATCGTCATCCGCACCCGTGGACGAGGTGGTGTAGAAGCCCGGCAGGTAGGTGGTGATGTACGTCAGCGTCGTGCGCGCCGCATACCACAATTCGAGGTAAACGATACGGTGCTTCGCGCCGATCAGCCCGCCGCCGGCGCCGCTGCCGAAGGAAAGCGGCATGACCCCGCCGAAATGCGAGGCGTTCAGCAGTGTCTTGGTTTCGTTGTCGCCGAGGTGCTGCCACACCCAGAACGCGCCGCCCGCCTCGGCGCGCGCCACGGTCGTATCCGTTTCGCCGGGCAACGAAAAGGCCTTGCCGTCGCGCCACAACCGATCGTTGCCGGCCAGCGCGTTGAGCAACGCGGCGCTCGTCGGCGCGGCGGCGCGGAAATGGTACGCGCGGTTGTCGAACCCGTCGCCATCGAGCGATTTCCAGGCAAACATCGCATCCTCCCTCACTCGCTTTTGCTCAAACGCGGCGAGACTTCGATCCAGCCGACCAGCGCCAAGTGGCTGTGGCCCGCCGCACCGCCGCGGTTGAACTTCGCCCGCAGGTCGCCGTTTTCCTCGTCGACCCAGAGCGTGAGTTGATAATCTTGCGCGTCTTCGGTCCATGCGACCGTGACGTCGTAATTGCTCGCGCCGCCGTCCGAGCCGGGCCCGCTGTAGAAGCCGCGCCGCTTGGTCGCGTCCGAACCGTTGCCGCCGAACAGCTCATAATCGTCATCGCCGCCCGGCAGATACTGCGCCGCCGCGCTCGCGCCGTCGGCTGTCTTCAGCCACAAAGCGAAATGACACACACGCCGCAACAGTCCTTCGCTCGTAAACTCCTCCGGCGTGACGCCGCCGTAGGCCGCGGCGTTGACCAGCGTGAACGTCTCGCCCTGCTCGGCCGTTTTGGCCGGCCAGAACACGCCGCCGGCTTCGTTGACGACCTCAACCGCGGTCGAGCATTCGCCGGGCAGCGATACCGCTTTGCAATTGCGCAACAGCGCGTCGTTGGCGCCCAGCGCGCCGATTTTCGCCTGGGTGATCGGATCGCCCACCGCGAAGGAAACCGCGGTGAAGCTGTTGCCCGCCTCGTCGGAATACTGCGCCATCGTTCCTCCTAATCGGCCCTGTTGACCGCGTTGCTGTAATGAATGCCGCCGCCGGCGATCGTGCCGTCTTCATCGGTCGCGTAGCCGTAGGCGCGCTTTTGGGCTTCGCTCGCCGCGGCGAAGGGCGGCGCATCGTCGGGCGCGACGACCGCGCGATAAAAACGCAGCGCCTGCCCATGCGCCCACACGCGGGCCTGCGCGGCGGCAAAATCGACTTCCACCCGATACGGATAAAAATAAGCTTCTTCCAGATCGTCGCCCCGCCAGCGCACGCGGGGAATGCGCGCGGCGCCGGTCGCTCCGGCCGGACGCGCCGTCACCGCCAGTTGCAGGCCGGCCAGCGGCGAAGTCAGTTCCAGTTGCCGGTTGTCGACGGCGATCGTCGCCGTCAGGTACCCCAACGTCGCCTGCGCATCGCGCGGCCGCCAAAGCCAATCGCTGTCGATTTCCAAGACGCCGGCGTCGTCGTCGCCCGCCTCGCTTTGGTCCGAGTATCGACCGGTTTCCGGCGAACGACGGTAGCGCAGCACGATCTTGTCGACGTTCCAACTGCGCGGATTGAACACGTGCCGCTGCGAGGACAGCACCGTGCGCGGTTCGAGCGCGACGGCGTCGCCCTCCGCGCCGTATTCCCACCGCCACAGCGGATGAGGCGCCAGCTCGAATTTGTTGTCGTGGATGAACAGCAGCAGTCCCGTATCGCGGCACAAATCGGAAATCCAGCCGGTGATCGCCGGACGCGCCTCGGACAGATGCGCGCGCACCTGGTACGGCGTGGACAATTGCGCGCCGCTGCCGGGCGTGATCGTCGCGCCGATGTTCGACGCCGGCACGCCCGCGTAATGGCGCAACAGATCGTAGACGACGTCGACCGGATCCTGAATCAGCAGGTTGTCGGCGTCGCGGTTGCCCCAGGCATATTCCAGGTGCACCGTGTCGCCGCGCCGCCAGACGTTGCGGCCGCCGCCGGCGTCCACCGCCCGCGAAGCGGCGAGCGCGAAGGTTCCCGCGCTCAGATCGTCGGCGACGGTCCGCCGCGCGTATTGCCCCGCCCACACATCGAAGCCGTGCGGCTCGCCCCCCGCGGAACGCCAGCGTGCGCGGCCGCTGTAACCGTACAATCCGTTGGCGTTGGGGGCGCACAGGCGCGCCTCCACATAATGCGAACCGACGACGATCTCCGTGCGCCGCTCGGCGATGAACGCCGGCAAAGCATAGCGGGCGGCTTTGTCGCGCCAGGCCCCGTAGAGAATCGGCAGCGGTTCGCCGTTCTTCGCGGCGTCGCCGATGCGCTTGCCGATCAGAAACCGTTGCGCGGGAATCTCGCGGTCGTATTTCGCCAGCAGATGCCGCGCGCGCAGGCGAATCGCGGCGGCGGTGATTTCCACCCCGTCATCGGCGATCGCGCCGATGAACACGCGGTCGCTTTCCGCGCACCGGCCGCCGGCGGTCAAAAACACCTCCAGCGTCTGCTCGTCGGCCCCGGCGCGATTGATCTTGGCGACGATGTCGTCGATCGCCTCCTCGTCGACGTCGGTGCGCACGATTTCGCAGGTGAACTCCGGCCAGACGAACCGCGGCAACGCGTCGCCGCCGAACTCCTCGCGCAACGTCGCCGCGGCCACCACGCGCCCGCCATAGGTGCCGGCGTAAGGCCCGTCGGCCACGTGCACCGTGCGCGGGCCGAGCGCGAACGTATACTGGAAAAACGTTGCCGGCGCCGAGCACCGCCAGCGCAGCAGCAAATCGCAGTCGGCGTAACGGCCGGTGAAATCCGGTTGGGTCATGGTCGCTTCCTTTCACGAAACGGCGGGAGGCCTTATTCGACGGCTTCGCGCAGGCGCAGCGTCGTGCGGCCCAGCTCGTTCGCCGCCATCGTCCAGGTCTGCCGATCGTCATCGAAATAACCATACAGCAGGAAGTTGTTCGCCCGTTCGGCGTCGGCCGGCTGCGTCCACTCCGGCGCGGCGTGCGTCGGCAGAATTTCCGGTTTGCCCAGCCACAGCACCGGCCGATGGCGTCCGGCGAATTCGTACGCGGCGAAAAGCTTCCGCCGATCGTCGGGGGCAAAATCGTCCAGCGCAATTTCGACCGTGCGCGGGTGGCGATGGTTGGCGGCGAAGCGCGTGGCCGCCGTCTCGTGAAACGCCGTGTATTGCGCGGTCGCGCTCCATTGCACGTCGCGGCGGAAATTGGCCGTGGGCTGAATCGTCCGCTCGCCTTCGCCGACGATCATCACGCGGCCGACCGCGAAATGGTTGATCGTCGTGCCGGTGAAATTCATGTCCAACCGCACATACCGCGCCGCGATGGTCTGCATGTCCACCACAATCAACTCGTTGGACGCCAGCGCGGAAATGTCCACGTTGGTGAATGTTTCGCCCGGCAGTTGCTTGTAGCGGATCCGCAGACTGAAGTCGCTGCCGGCGAACAAATTGAAGTTGTGACCGGCGATGGCGATGTACTTGACCACGTAGCCGTAACCGCCCATGCCGAGCAGGTCGAAATCCAAATGGGCGCTGCGGTCGGCACCCTGCCACTTCACGCCGAGGTCCGGGTCCAGCACGTTGGCCGGCGGGAATTTCTCGTTGCCGTTGAAGTCGGTCACCACCGCGCGGTCGCCGAGAAAATCGTAGGCCAACACCATCGACTGCGTCGCCGGCGGCCGCGTGGCCGGCGCGGATTGCCGCGACAATGTGATCGACGCGCTGCCGTCGCTCGCGCCGGTCATGTCCGCCGCGCCCGCCTGCGAGTAACCGCGCACGTACAACGTCTTGCTGCCGTTGAGTTCACTGAGCGTGAACGGATATCTCGCCCCTTCCGCATAGCGCAGGAACGGACTGTTCGTATACGACGAGGCCACGCCTTCCTTGATCTGAAGGCATTCGAGGGCGTGCGGCGCCCGGCTGGCGGGGCCGCTGTGGCCGCTTACCTCGACCAGCACGCCGCGCGACGAGGTCGAGGTTGTCGATCCGGTCGACGGATCGAGGATCGTCACGGCGGCGATCGCCGGTTCGTCGCAATACGCCGCGAAGAGCGTGCCGGCCGATTCGTTGCCCGCCTCGTCGACCTGCGTGACTTTGTATTCGTAGTGATCGTCCGCGTCGATCGACGTGTCGTAGTACGCCAGACTGCCGTCCTCCTCGCCGTTGAACACGATCGCCGCCCCGCTGCCGCCGAAGCCGTCTGCCTTCAACTGTTGCCAGACGCCCGAACCGCCATACACGCCGCGCCGGTACAGGCGCGAATACAGCCAATCCGTTTCCCCCGGCGTCGCCCAGGCCAATGATACCTTGTCGCCGGCGAAGTGCCGGCCGTTGAGGACCGGATCGGCGACGGCCGTCGCATCGGGCTCGAACCAGCCGCCGCCCGCGCTCGCGCCGTAGGCATACGAGCCGCAACGCGTGAGGCAGTGCACCTCGTCGCCGACCAGCGGTTGCCCCTC
>DAINPV010000303.1:0-5159 GCA_036743315.1 bacterium
TGCTGGTGCAGGCCAATGCGAATCTGACCAACAACGAAGCCAAAGCCATCCTGATGCTTTCCGCGCAGCCGCTGCTGGCCGAAAGCAGCGCGGCGACGTGCTACGACGATCCGCTGTGGCGCGACGATCCGAGCTGCCTGGCGCTCAACGCGATCGAGCAGGGCAGCGGTTTGCTCAACGTGCCGGGCGCGGTGTATCTGACCGAGGCGACGGAAAATTCGAGCCAGATTCCGGGCCAGCCGTGGGTGACCGACCCCGGTTTCGCACCGAGCACGATTTTCCCGCTGACCGGCGAAGAGGTGATCTGGGGCCAGGGGCTGGCCTGGACGGGCATGACCGTCTACGGTTCGCCGATGCTGGAGGTGTACCAGGAAGCGTACAAACCCGGCGTCATCTGGGGCGCCGGCCTGGCCTGGACGGGCGTGATCATCGGGAGCGATCCCGTGTTTACGCCGATCATCAAAACCCTGTGGAGCGGTTCGTTCGTCAGCCCGTTCTCGCTGGACGGCACGAACGAGGTCTTGGGTGGCTTCAGCTACGATTGGGAAGGCGAGCCTGACATGTCGTCCAACGCGGACGATTGGTTCCCTGAAGAGTAACAAATACTCTTCCCATTCCCCCATAAGGACCGGTCCAGGCGGGCCGGTCTTTTTTTATTGGTACTAACTATCCGTTTAATAGCTTGTTTTAAAAAATGAACCATGCTAAGGGAGAGGGGCGGCACAAAATAAGGTATGGCGTTCCGGTGGGGACCGGGCAGGGAGAGAGCGTGCAAAGGAGTGGACGCCATGCCGTGGAAAAATTTGCCACGACAGCTTCAGCTTTATATTTTCTTCTTGATTGTCGCGGGGATGGCCGCCTTCGTGCAGCCGCTGCTGTCGTATGAGATTCAGCCGGTCGAATGGGCGTTGGCGGCGTACGTTGCGCTGGCCCTGATCACCGCGCGGGTCAACGTGCGCATTCCCTACACCGATGTGCACTTCTCGATGGACACCGCGTTCATTTACGCCATTTTGATGATCTACGGCACGTTGCCGGCCATGGCCGCCGACGCGGTGAGCAAGATCATCAACACGCTGCCGCACATTAAAAAGGAATCGTGGTACAAGGCGCCGTTCAACGTGGCGTCGGGGGCGATCTCGGTGTTCGCGGCGGGCAAAGCCTATTACCTGCTGCTGCCGGCCGATCCGCAGTTGGTGCATTACGTGCTGCCGCTGTGCGCGATGGCGATGGCGTACTTCCTGCTCAACTCGTGGACGGTCGCGGTGGCGATCAGCCTGCAAACCCGGATGCACCTGTGGAAGCTGTGGGTCGATAATTTTCTGTGGACGGGCATCGGTTTCTTCGCCGCGCTCTCGGTGGCGATCATGTTGTATATGTTGCATTTCACCGTGGGCGTGCTTGGGTTTGTGGTCAGCGTTCCCATCATCGGTTTGGTTTACTTCAGCCAGCGGGTCAACCTGAAGCGCGAGGAGGAAAACACCGCGCACATTCAGGAGCTCGAAACGATGCACATGGATACGATCGAAACCTTGTCGCTGGCGATCGACGCCAAGGACCAGGTGACGCACGGCCACGTGCATCGCGTGCAGGCCTACGTAACCAAGCTCGCCGAGATCCTGGGCGTCAAGGATGAGAAGGAACTCAAGGGCCTGCGCTTTGCGGCGCTGGTGCACGACATCGGCAAGATCGCCATTCCGGATCTGATCCTGAACAAGCCGGGCCGGTTCACCACCGACGAAATGGAGCGGATGAAGGTGCACCCGGTGGTCGGCGCGCAGATCCTCAAGGCCGTGTCGCGCGATTTTCCGATCGCCGACATCGTGCTGGCGCACCACGAACGCTGGGACGGCCGGGGGTATCCGCACGGGGTGAAGGCGGAGAAGATCAGCAAGTTCTCGCGCATGCTGGCCGTGTGCGACGTGTACGACGCGCTGCGCTCGGATCGGCCGTACCGCGGCGCGATGTGCCGCGAAAAGGCGCTGCAGATCATTCGCGACGAACGCGGCAAGGGCTTCGACCCGGAAATCGCCGACGCGTTCGTCAAACACGTCGAGACGATGGAAGCGGCCGCGGCCGAAGAGGATCGCCGCATCGAAGAGCTGACCTACTCGACGCCGTCGTCGACCGATCCGTATGCGTTGTCGCCGGATAAAAGCGCGATGCAGTTGTACGGTCAGATTTCCTACACGCAGCAGGAGATGCTGCTGATGTACGAAGTGGCGCAGATGGTCAGCAAAAGCCTGACCGTGGACGAGATCGCCGCAAGTCTGGTGCGCGGCGTGGGGCGGCTGATTCCCTACAACGCGGCGATCGTCTATCTGGCCAACCAGCAGGAACGGCGGCTGCAGGCGCATTACATCGACGCGCGCATGCCCGAGGGACTGCGCGGGTTGGAGTTGGAATTCGGCAGCGGCATCAGCGGCTGGGTGGCGCAAAACGCGCATCCGATGCGCAACGTCAACGCGCAGTTGGACCTGGCCGGTCGCGACACCGGCGACGGAGAGTATCGCTCGGCGCTGTCGGTGCCGGTGCTGTTCGACAAGCAAACCGTCGGCGTGATCACGCTGTATTCGGAGAAGGACAATTTCTACCAGGAAGCGCATCAGGATCTGCTGGCCAAACTGGCCAACATGGTGACGCCGGCGTTGGTCAACTCGCTGAAGTATTCGAACACCTTCGTCGATTCGCTGATCGACAGCCTGACCGGTCTGGGCAATCTGCGCGCCATGCGCCGCTATTTCGCCGAAACGCTGGTCGCGGCCGACCGCAAGGACGTCTACACGTTGTGTTTGCTGGACCTGCAGGAACTGCGGCGGGTCAACGACAAACACGGGCATGAAATCGGCGACCGCGTGCTGACCGAGACGGCGCGGACGATCGAAAGCGTGTTGCGCCCCGAGGATCGCTGCTTCCGCTACGGCGGCGATGAATTCGTGATCATCGCCAACGGCGCGGGCGACAAAGCGGCGCGCGTACTGGCCGAACGCCTGCGCACGGCCATTCAACGGCTGGTGGTCAAAGTGGCGCGGGTCATTGTGCAGCCGGAAGTGAGCCTGGGCTTCGCCAGCTATCCGGCCGACGGCCAAACGCCCGAGGAACTGTTGCGCGTCGCCGACGGCGCGATGTACAAGGATCGCCTGCGAAACGATCGTGGCGTGGTGACGCCGATCAATCGCGCCGAAAACGCCTAACGCCAGTGCGCCACGGCTTCGGCGATGTTGAAGGTGTGATTTTTCACGCGGCGTAGATTGACCACGATATCGCTGTACACCAATCCCATCACCGGATCGCACACGCCCGCATCCAGGCGGTTGAGGTGATTTTCGCGGATCTCGTCGGCGATGTGATTGATCGTGTCGCCCCGGCTGCGCGCTTCGGGCAGAATCGTGCGGTCGCGGTCGTGGAACGCCTTGACGATCAAATCGAAATATTCGACGACATGGCGGGAAATGCGTTCCAGATCGGCGGCGTCGGCGGAAAAGCCTTCCTCGTTTTTCTTGGTGCGCATGTAGCACTTGGCCAGGTTTTCTGCGTAATCGCCGATGCTTTCCAGCTCGTCGCTGATGCGCAGCAGTACGCGGGTTTCTTCGCTTTCTTCCTGGGTCAACGCCGCCTGGAACAGGTTGGAGAGGAAGATCGTGATTTCCTTTTGGAACTCGTCGATGTAGTTTTCCTTGGCGAAAATTTCGCGCGCGAAGGTCGTCCGACCCGACTCGCGTTGGAACAGCGACGTGCCTTTGGTGAGCATTTCGCGCACCGAGTCGCTCATGGTCACGACTTCGCGATAGGCTTGTTCGACGGCGAGGGACGGCGTTTGCAGCAACCGCTTGTCGACCAGCGCCAGGTGCACCTCATCTTTGCCGCGCTTGGGCACCAGCCAGGTTGCCAAGGCGCTCAGTTGATGCACCAGCGGCAACAGGATGATGACCATCGCCACGTTGAACACGGTGGTGGCCATGGCGATGTGCGTCATGATGTTCGGTTTGCCGCCGTCGCCGGAAACGAAGTCGGGATCGTGCGGCACGATCCAGTCGATCAGATCCACATACCAATCAAAGACGAAGACGGTCAGCACCACGCCGATCAGGTTGAACAGCAAGTGCGCGCGGGCGGCGCGACGGGCATGGACGTTGGCGCCGATGGCGGCCAGTTGCGCGGTGATCGTCGTGCCGATGTTCGCCGCGAGCACCAGGGCGACGCAGGTCGGGAAGGTGATCAAACCGGTGGAAGCCATGGCCATGATGATGCCGATGAAGGCCGAACTGGATTGAATGACCATCGTCACCAGCGTGCCCACGAGGATGGTCAGCAGCAAGCGCGGCAGGGTGGCTGCGCCGAAGGTCTGCAGCATTTTGACGATCGACTCGGAATCCTTCAACGGAGCGAAACCGTTTTTCATCAGCAGCAGGCCGAAAAACACCAGACCCAGACCGAGCAGGGTCTGGCCGTAGAGCCGCAGCGTTTCGGATCTGGCGAACAGGTGAAACGACACGCCGATGGCGAGCATGGGCAGGGCGTACTTGGTGATGTTGACCGCGATGATCCAGCCGGTGACGGTGGTGCCGATGTTGGCGCCCATGATCACGCTGATCGCCTGGGTGATGTTCATCAGGCCGGCGTTGACGAAGCCCACGACCATCACCGAAGTCACCGAACTGGATTGAATGATGCCGGTGATCACCAGACCGACGGCCAGCCCGGCGAAACGATTGGTGGTTAACAGGTTGATGACCCGGCGCATGGAATCGCCGGCGATGGCCTGCAGACCGTTGGTCATCTGCTGCATGCCGAAGAGAAAAAGACCCAGCCCGCCAAAGACGTCAAAGGCCAGTTGCAACCACATTTAAACCTGCTTCCGGTTGTGTCGTAACACGTTGCAATCTTTGCAGTGCGATCCGCCTCTGTTTCGCCCGCTGCCGCCGGCGAAACGAGTAAGGCCGTATGGTTTTGGTCTGATGCGTTGGACGACAGGCGCCCCTGCCGGTCGCGAGGGAATATTAGTTTTGCGAACCAGATTTGTCAAATTTCCGCCTGAGCGAGTCGTTTCCCATCCGGCGTCCGATCGGCTAGACTGAAAGCTTAAGTCCGTAGTGAACGCAAAAGGGGAAAAGCAATGAAATGGTCGACCTGGTTGCTGGCGCTCGCCGTGGTTTTTC
>DAINPV010000304.1:0-5151 GCA_036743315.1 bacterium
GACTTTTGCGGTTTCGCCGACCGGCAGCGGAATTACCGTCAACTCGCCACCATTAAGGGTTTTGCTGATTTTTTCGCCGTTCTTTTTGGTCAGAGTAAAGTCAAGCACTGCAGCACCAGTCTTTGCGGTGCCGGTTGGCGACACACAGGTGCCCAGATAAATGAGGCAATCACGTTCGAAAACGCTCAGAGCGGCATCTTCATGAACCTTGGCGAGAACGCCGAGCTGCGGCATCATGAAGATCGAGTCAACAGTCAGCTGAGTAATGCCTTCGGGCAGGAAAGCGTCAATGAGCATCATCGCCGTCTGCTGCATGCGCGGCGCGTGGGAAAGCACGCCGCCGGAGGCAACGAGCAGATCGAGCTTCATCATGTCCACCAGCGTCTGACCCGATTCGCTTTGCGCAAAGGTGTCGCCGATGGTGCGCTGCTGCTGCACGCCCTTGAGCGTGGTGGCGAAGCTCTTATGGTGCTCGAAGGCCAGGCGCAACGCTTCCTTGGCGATGGCCTGCTCGAAGATCAGCTCCTGCATCGTCTGCGGAATCGTCGTGGGGCGGATCATCTTGTTCTTCACGCGGTTGCGCAGGTCGCGTTCGTCCATCAAGAAGG
This sequence comes from bacterium, assembly GCA_036743315.1. Classification (GTDB taxonomy): domain Bacteria; phylum Lernaellota; class Lernaellaia; order Lernaellales; family Lernaellaceae; genus CALBTQ01. The sequence continues at coordinate 609 of DAINPV010000304.1, forward strand.
GCACCCAGCGCATGACCCGCGGCAGCGTCGCCTCGGCCAGCACGTTGGAAATCGAGTAGCTCATGCCCAGGTTCGCGCTGACCGTGCGGTTGAACACGCCGTCGAAGACGCTGAACACGTCGGTCGTCGCCCCGCCGATGTCCACGCCGACCGCGTTGATGCCCTGCACGTCGGCCACACGCTTGAGGATGTTGCCCACCGCGCCGGGCGTGGGCATGATCGGCGCATCGGTCCAGGCCATCAATTTTTTGTATCCCGGCGCCTGGGCCATGACGTGCTCCATGAACAGGTCATGAATTTTTTCGCGCGCCGGGCCGAGGTTTTCACGTTCGAGCACCGGCCGGATGTTCTCGACGGTGTACAGGTCGGTTTTTTCGGCCAGCGTGTTTTGCACCTCGCCGGTCGCGTCCTTGTTGCCCGCGTAAATGACCGGCAGTTTGTACGACGAGCCCAGCCGCGGGCGTGGATCGGCCGCCGCGATCAACTCGGCCAACTCGACCACGTGCGTTTTCGTACCGCCGTCGATGCCGCCGGAGAGCAGAATCATGTCCGGTCGCAGTTGGCGGATGCGCTCGATCTGCTCGTGCGGCAGGCGCTTGTCGTTGGAAGAAATGACGTCCATGACGATCGACCCGGCGCCCAACGCGGCGCGCTCGGCCGATTCGCCGGTCATTTTACGCACGACGCCGGCGACCATCATTTGCAATCCGCCGCCGGCCGAAGAGGTCGAGATGTAAATGTCCGCGCCCTCGGTGTCCGTGGCCGGGGTGATGATGCGCCCGTCGTCGCTGACCAGTTTGCGGCCCGCCAACTCGCCGACTTCCTGTGCGGCGTTGAGCACGCCCATGGTGACGTCCTCGAAGGGCGCCTCGACCGTGGTGGGCGCTTCGCCGCGATGGGTTTGGCGGTACTCGATGCCGACCTTCTGGATGAGGATCGCCTTGGTCGTCGTGCTGCCGCAATCGGTGGCAAGAATCACTTTGATTTTGTCAGGATCGATGGTCCTCTGCATCCCTTTGTTTCCCCTCGGCGTCGATTGTCTTTTTGCCCTTTTTCCGTTTGCGCCTTGCGGCGGCGCGAATGGCGCTGCGCTCGGCCTCGCAATTTTCAATGGCCGCCAAGAGCGCTTCGACCGAACCCCGGCGCTCCAGCAGGTGGGCGAAGTCGGAATAGGCTTGCCAGTCCAACAGCCCGCGCACGATCGGCTCGAAAAAGGCGAGGGCCTGGCTGCCGATAAAGTTCAGCGGCCGCGCCGATTCGAGAAACAGGATCGCCGGTACGGCCAATCCGTGGCGGCAGATCTTGGCGGCGAACGCATCGATCAGTTGGCGCTCTCGCTCATCGGGCGCGAAATCCTCCGCCCGTTCCACCGCAAACGCTTTGCGCCACCAGCCCATGATTCAGCGCCCGCCCTTTTCGAGGCGCGCCTCGATGAAGCGCATCACCTGCTCGCGGTTGCCGGCGAAACGCAAGTACATGCCGCGAAACGCTTCCAACCGCGACGGAAACGGAAAGGGCGATAATAGCACGCCGCGCCGATCGGCGCTTGCCCGTTTGATGCGCGCCCATTCCTGCCGACGTCGGTAAAACAAAATGCGCAGTTGTGCGCCCGTATCGTCCAGCCGGTAGTGCGTGGGTAAAAACCATTGCCGCACCCCCCCCAGCAACACGACCACGCCCAGGGCGACCCACGGCCAACTGCGCGTGGCCAGCCACAGCGCGCCGGCGGTCATCGCCACGAACAGAATGACGATCCAGTTGCGCACCGGTTCCTCGACCGCCGGATGGCTGGTCCAGGACAAGGTTTCGGGCATGGATTCCGGTGACGCCAAAACGGATTAATTCTCCCTGGGTGCGACCGGGGAACGGTAGCGGAGTACATGGCAGGTGTCAATCTGGAACTCGCTGAAAATGTGTAGGAAAGTCTTCTCTCTTCCCCGGAGAAGGAAGAGGAAGAACCGAAAAAATTTCCGCATCAGTAATGTAAACCGCCGATCGTCTTCATGTGTTCGTATTCGCGTTGAATATCCGGATCCTGCGGACTGAACTCGAAGGCTTTCCGGGTATGTTTTTCCGCCAGATCGGGTTGTTGCTGACTCTTGAAGATCAACGCCAAGTAGTAGTGCGCTTTCGCCCAACGCGGATCGATGTGCAGTGCCTTGTGTAGGTATTCCTTGGCTTCTTCGATGTAGAAGGTGTCTTCGCTCGTGCGCTGCATGAACGAACTCCAGCCGATCATGGTCAGGCTGTTGAGGCATTCGGGTTTGTGCAGCAGAGCCATGCGCAGGAAGGTCATTGCCTGGCGATAGTCGCCGGTTTTGAAGAAGCTTTCGCCCAACTTGAAGTTGCGCTTGTATTCGACCGCCGGGTCCTTGGCCTGGCGAGGCGTGCGCAGGTGATCGGCGTCGGCCGGTTTGAGCATTTTTTCGGCCAATTCGAGATGCATGTCATAGGGTTCGAAGCGCGCCGCGTGCATTACCAACAGCAGGTAAAGAAATTGATAGAACTGCGTCCGATCGATGCCGATCAGCACCTCCAACTGCTTGACCGAAACGCCGCGCCGCACGTATTCGATGATGCGCCGTTGCTGATCGTTGAGCAGCAGTTTGTTGTATAGATTGTCCATTTCCGACGTGGCGCGCAATTCGCGATACATCCGGTTGCGGGCCTGAAACAACGGCAGCAGCCGCTTCAACGAGAAGTTCCGGGTGATGCCTTCCTGGATCAGTTCGGTGGTGGTCATCGGATGATACTGTTCGAGGTCGATTTCGAACAAGCCGGGTTCCACGGTGAATTCACCGTCTCTCCAACGCTCCTGGAAAACGCCGAGCAGCTTGTTGTAGCTTTGCCGCACCAGCGCCTGGGCCAACTCTTTTTCATTGAGCGCATTGATGGTCAGCAAACTTTTACCGATTTTGACGCCCACCGATCGATGCAATTCCTCCGCTTTCTTCAGTTGGGTGGGAGAAATTTTTCGCTCGGTCACCAGCATCCGGCCGAGGCTGTCGTCGCGAATGTAGTTGCTGCGCACCATGATCGGATCGCCGTTTTGGAATGTGACGCGCATTTTTTTCTGTTCGTCGGTCAGCAGTAACTCGCCGTTGAAGCGGCGATGATTGATTTGATACAGCAACTTGGCGATTGAGAAATCCGCCAGCCGCCCATGGTAGGGCAGGCTGTCCTGGATGTTCTTGATGACGCTTGCCTGCTTGCGGTTGACCGTCAGCGGCGAACGTTTGCTCTCCAGCCATAGCAACGTCTTGGTCACGATTTGTTCGATGGTGAACGGTTTGCTGATGATGTCGTCCGGCTTGCTGTCGCGCATCAGCTTGTTGATCGCTTCCGGCTGCGAAGGAAGATGGGTGACCAGGAAGAAAATCGTTTGGCGTCCGACGGCGTCGTTTTTCACCATCCGACACAGCTCGGACCCGGAAATGTTTTCGGTTTGGGCGTCGCAAATAATCAGCGCCGGATTCATTTTGAAAAACCATGCCGTGGCTTCCTGGATATCGGTGCACAGCTGTACTTCGAATCCCAGGGTTTCCAGGTTGCCTTTTACTTCCTGGTAGAAGTCGAGATTGGACCCGACCAACAGTATTTGTTTAGTCATCACGCCCTCCTAATCGTCCGGTTGTCGTGTGTCTTTAAATATTAATTATAATATAGATAATTATAGAATATATATTCTTATATCTCGAATATAATTTGACCGAACGTTCAATAGGCTGCTTTTCTCCGATGTTACGATGGGGAATTTTTATTTGACAATAAATGGCTTTTTTATCATCGCCTAAGTTACTTTAGCTCTATTTCGCCTGCCGTATCCATTCCCCCATGATCGGCTCGGTCAAATTGGTTATATTTTCCTGTATTCGTTGAATCCTGTAAAGATTAAAGTTTATCCACAGCCGCTTTTTCTATTAATTTAAACCTTGATTCTGGAAAATACAGATGGTGATCAAGCTTTGGAAGAAGAAAACAATCCCGTGGCCGGTAGCGGTAAAATCAGGTAGCACAAGGCCCCCAACAGGAGAGTCAACGTGATGCCCCAGGCGATGCTCACGACGATCGCCACCACGCCGGCCATTACGCCCGCCGCGCCGTTGACGCCCCACAGCCACGGCGTCGGATCGCCCGCGCCGCCTTTGGCCAGCCGCATCCCCGCCGGGAAAGCCTGACCCATCCCCAAACCCGCCGGCGCCAACAGCACGAGGCTGACCGCGATGCGTCCGGCCAGCGAATATCCCTGGAACCAGGTGTTGATGTGCGGCAGCAGAAACGCGATCAGCGCAAGATAGATCGCCAGCGAAAGGCTGTAAACCGCCAGTCGCGCCGGGGAGGTCAACGGCAGGCGCTCGCTGGCGAAACTGCCCAGGCCGGTGAAGAAGATCAACGCGAACAGCACCACGGCCAGCGAATAGACCGGATGCCCCAAAAAGACCGACAACCGCTGCATGATGCCGATCTCGGTGAGCATGAAGCCCAGACCGATCAGGGCAAAGTAAGCCAGCGCGCCGGCGCGCTGGCTTACTTTGCCCTGATC
>DAINPV010000305.1:0-5121 GCA_036743315.1 bacterium
TTGCGCGTCTGGTCGGCCAGGTTCAGGCTGATCACCGCTTCCGAGGGGCTGGGCACTTTTTTATCCTCGATGAAATCGCCCAGATGGCTGTCTTCCTCCTCGCCGATCGGCGTTTCGAGGCTGATGGGCTCCTTGGCGATTTTGAGGACCTTGCGCACTTTCTCCAGCGGCATATCCATTTTCTCGGCGATCTCCTCGGGCGTGGGCTCGCGGCCGATCTCCTGCACCAGGTAACGGCTGGTGCGGATGAGCTTGTTGATCGTTTCGATCATGTGCACCGGAATGCGGATCGTGCGCGCTTGATCGGCGATCGCGCGGGTGATCGCCTGGCGGATCCACCAGGTGGCGTAAGTCGAGAATTTATAGCCGCGGCGGTATTCGAACTTATCGACCGCTTTCATCAGGCCGATGTTGCCTTCCTGAATCAGGTCGAGGAACTGCAGACCGCGATTGGTGTACTTTTTCGCGATCGACACCACCAAGCGCAGGTTGGCTTCGATCAGTTCGCGCTTGGCCTGCTTGGCCAGGGTCTGCCCGTAGTTGATGGTCAGGACCAACTGCGACAGATCTTCGGCGCGCAGATCGATTTCCTTCTCGATGGCCTTGATGCGGTTGTCGGCGACGATGAATCTTTCCATCACGCGCAAAGCATCCTTTTCCTTGACCTTGATCTTCTTGCATTCGGCGGCGAAGTCCTTGGGCTTTTTTGCTTTGCGATACAGCCGACGCGCCTTGGCGGCGGTCAAGCCGATTTCCTTCGCCGTCCGATCCAGCGCCAGTTGCGAATCGGCCACTTGACAGTTGTATTCCTTCAAGCGGTCAATGACCAGATCGATGGTCGGCGTATTGAGGTTGATGTCCGACAGCAGCTTCATGACGGTTTTGCGATTGCGCTCGAGCCGTTTTTTCACCGGCATGCGCTCGCCTTTGTTAAGCTTCTGCATCGACATCATGCTCATGTCGCGCAACACCCGCTCTTCCAGATCGCGAATGCGGGTCATGGTCTTAAGCACGCTTTCCAGATGCTCCTGTTCGTCGATCTCGAGCATGTTGCCCTGATCGTCTTCCATGTTCTTGATCACGTCGCGCAGCTTCATCTCGCCGCTGATCAAGCGTTCCTGGATCTCCCGGATGACCTTCGTGGTGAACGAGGTGCCCATCACCGCTTTGAGAACTTCCTGGTTGCCCTTTTCAATTCTCTTGGCGATTTCGACCTCGCCTTCGCGAGTCAACAGGTTGACCTGCCCCATTTCGCGAAGATACATGCGGACCGGATCGTTGGTTTTTCCGATCGTCCCCTGGTCGACGGACTCTTCTTCATCATCGCTCTTTTTCTTGTCCGCCTTTTCCCGGTAATCGTTCTCGCTGTCCACGATGGCGATATCCAGATCGTTGAACATAATCAGCACGTCGTCGATCTGCTCCGAGCTGACGATGTCCGTGGGCAGATGGTTGTTGACCTCCTCGTAGGTCAAAAAACCACGGTCTTTGCCCATCGCAATTAGTTCTTTCAGATCCTTGATTTCTTCTTCTTTGGGCATCTGATCCTCTCCAAAAAGGAGTTGTTACCGTATTTCATTCAGTCGCTTGCGTAAAGCGAACCGCTGCCGTTCCAGCTTCTCCGCGCGCTTGTCGTCGCCCGGCTTGACCTGCGCCAACTGCGCCGACACCGCCGCCAGCTCCTCTTTCAGACCGCGCACCTCGCGATCGCGAATCGCATCGGCCAGCGCTTGCGGCGCCGATTTGGCCTCGCAGGGCGCGGTGAGCATTAACAAATCGCCCGCCAATGACCGCAGATCCTCATCATCGTCGGGCCGCATCAACGTTTCGGCGTCAATCTCCTCGCCCGCCGGCGCAGCGAGCATCCGCTCGGCCAGGGTGCGCATCGCCCGCTCCGGCAGGGCCAGCATCAGCGCTTCGCGATCGATTTCGCGGCCCGCTGCCGGATAATGCAAAAGCGTTGCCAAAATCGTACGTTCCGCCGCCGGCAGAGTCCGTGCCGTCTCCTGCGTGCGCATCATCGGCCGCGCTTTTTGCCCACGCCGCAACCGTTCAATCTGCTGGCGCACTACTTCCTCGGGCATGTTGGTGCGGTTGGCAAGCTGATTCGCCAGCAATCCTCTACGGATAGGACTTTGCATGCGTGCGGCGATCCGGCAGGCTTCCTCCAACCCACGCGCAATGCCTTCGCCGGATTTCCCGGTGGCCGCGAAGATGCGGTTGACCACGAAATCCAGCAGCGAGGGAGCGTTTTCCATCAGCGCCGCGAAACTTTTTGCACCTTGGCTTTTCAAAAAACTGTCGGGGTCCTCGCCCGAGGGCAGAACCGCCACGCGAGGTTGCTCCTCGCGTTCCAGGTAGATATCCAACAATTTAACCATTGCTTTCTGCCCGGCTTCATCGCCGTCGAAAACAAAGGTCGCATTTTTCGTATAACGTTCCAGCAGCGTGGCGTGATCGGCCGTAAACGCCGTGCCCAACGCCGCCACGGTCACTGAAAAACCGAACTGATGCAGCGAAATGACGTCAAAATTCCCCTCGCACACCAGCGCGGCATCCCGCTTGCCGATCTCTTTGCCGGCCAAATGCAATCCGTAAAAGGTGCGGCTTTTATGAAAAACGTCGCTTTCGGGCGAATTGATGTACTTGGGTCCCTCGCCGCCCAGCAACCGTCCGGAAAACGCCACCGTCTGCCCGACCGCGTTGCGGACCGGACACATCACCCGATGCCGAAACCGATCATAATAGCCGTCGCCTTTTTCGCGGGGCGCGATCACGCCCACCGCGACCGCATCCTCCAGCGCAACTCCCTTGCGCCGCAAGTGCGCGGCCAACTGATCCCACGCCTCCGGAGCATAACCGAGTTCGAACCGCTCGATCATCTCCTCGGCGACCTGGCGCTTTTTCAGGTAATCGCGCGCAACCCGCCCGTGTTCCGGATGCTTCAACCGCTCTCGAAAAAACGATAAAGCCGCTTCGTTGGCTGTCAATAGGCGCTCGCGATATCCTTTCGGCCGCGCGCTGCCCGCCGTTTCCGGCACTTCGATGCCGTAGCGCTCCGCCATCAGGCGAATGGCTTCGGGAAAGGTCAAGCGCTCGGTTTCCATGATGAAGCGAAACACGTCGCCGCCGATTCCACACCCGAAACACTTGAAGGCGCCCCGGTCCGGATTGACATAAAAGCTGGGCTGGCTGTCCTCGTGAAACGGACACAAGCCGACCATGCGCCGCCCCACCCGCTTGAGGGGTACCGACTCGCCGATGATCTGCACGATATCGGCGGCGGCCCGCACCTGCTCGACTATTTCGTCCGGGATAAAACCCATGTCTATCCGGCTTTCGTTCGCTTCAAAGATCCAACAATTTCAACAACCCATTGGCGAACTCAATCAAGTATGGAGCCAGCATCGACTCCTGCGCCTTGGCTACCAACGAGGCGAACAGTTTTTGTTCGGTGATCACCGCCAAAAAAATTCCGCAGGCGAACGCGCCCTTCGCCGCGCCGAACATGCCGCCGAACGCGCGGTTGAGTCCCGACAACTTCAGCGCCTTGGTCGCCTTGGTCAACATGTTGCCGACCAGACCGAAGGCGAAGGTGATCAGGATGAAACCGACAATGAATACGACCACGGAAAGAATCTTGGCGTTCAGGGAAAAAAACGTGCCCACCCAGTTGCCCAACTCCTTGTAGAAATTGGCCATGATGAACAACGCAACGATGAAACCGAGAAAGGTCAACGCCTCGACAAAGAAACCTTTGACCAGCCCCTTGCCGGCAAAGATCAGAATGACGACGGCAACTAACAGATCGACGTAGGGCACGTTGTTTGGACTCTCTATCCTGTCGGAAATATCAGGATAAGGCCTGGCGGACTTTTTGGTTTACTGTTTTGCCGTCCGCCCGACCGGCCACTTTCGGCACCACGATCTTCATGACTTTGCCCAGATCGCCGGGGCCTCGTGCACCGACTTCTTCGATCGCCTCGGCGATCAGCCGGTCCTGCTCCGCTTCATCCAATTCGGCGGGAAGATAGGCTTTGAGAATTTCATTTTCCGCGAGTTCCTGTTCCGCCTTTTCCCGCGCGCCGCCCTGCCTGAAGGCATCGGCCGCTTCCTGGCGCTTTTTGATCATGAAGCGGACCGCGCCGACGATTTCTTGTTCGTCCAACGCGGTCCGCTTGTCTTTCTCGCGATTCTTCAACTCCGCGCGCAGCATGCGCAACACGCTCACGCGCAGCGTCTCTCTCGCCTTGAGGGCGACGATGTAGTCTTCCTCGATTTTTTTTAGGAGAACCATCGTTTCGCCACGGTGGTCGTCTGCTTTTCCTGTTTGCGAATTTTCTTCAACAAACGTTTCCGGGCAGCCGCCGCCTTCTTCTTCTTCTGGACACTGGGTTTTTCGTAATGTTCACGCTTGCGGATTTCCGACAAAACGCCGGCCTTCTCGCACTGCTTCTTGAAGCGTTTTAGAGCATGTTCATACGATTCACCGTCTCTTACTCGTACTCCGGGCAAGGAACTCAACTCCCTTCAATATAATTTTTTCGACGGCCCATTTCGTGACCGAATCGCGCCGTCGCAGGTGCCGAAAAGCAAACCGGATCCTTAAAAATATCGATCCGGAGCGCGAAAGATCATATCGATTGTCCGAAAGAAGTCAACCCCGATTAAGATTAATCGATTTTTCTAAAATCCTTGAAATTTGGATGGTTGCGTCGGTCGAATCAGCGCCCTTTCGCCAACAGGATCCGGCGCATCAGCGCGATCGCCCCGGCCGCCGCCGGCCGGTCGAGGATGAACAGCGGCCGGTGCGTCATCCGCGCCAGCGCCGGCTCGATGTTGGCCACGCCGACCGAGAACGGAAAACTCTCTTCCGCGAACATCGGTTCGTCGTTCGGGCTGTCACCCAGCGTCACCACCTGCTGCCGGTCGACGATCCCTTCTTGCGCGCATACCGCTTCCAGCGCCGTCGCCTTGGTGTGCGTACCCGCAAAAAAATGCACGTGGATCGAACTGGCGATCACCCGCAGCCCGGCTTCCCGCCCCAGATCATGAATCAACGCCATTTGTTCCGGCGACAACGGCCGACGCTCGATCGTCCAGTCGGTCAAGCGACCGATG
>DAINPV010000306.1:0-5107 GCA_036743315.1 bacterium
CTTTGCTTTGGCCGGTTGCGGCACCCGGTAATAAACCAACTCGAAGGGCTGCCGGCCGTCTTCCGTTCCCTCATCCTCATGCAGCACTACGTCATACAAAGCGGCCGCGGCTTCCACCAAATAGAAAATTTGCCGATCGTCGTCCGTCGGCGGCTCGATCGCCAGGTTGCCGTCCGCGGCCGGCGACAAATGTTGCACCCGAAGCGCAACGCGCTTGCCGCTGTTGAGCTGCAGCAGGTTTTCAATGGTTTGGCGATTCAGATCCAACCGGTATTGAACGCGGCGATGCGCCAAGTGATTCGGATACGAGTCGGGCGGGGCGTTTTCACACAACGGCTGGAAGATGGAATTCTTTTCAACTGCGCCCGCGACCAGCGCCAGACAGACGCCGGCGACCAGCGCCAGATGCGCGGTCTTGTTTTTCCATTTTTCGGCGACCAACAGATACGCTTCGCGCAACAGCAACGGCAGCAGCAGCGCCTGCATGGACATGAAATCGTAAGTCATCGCGCCGTTGATCGTCGTGTACAGGCTGCCGGCCGGATAGTAAATCAATGTGGCGACGGTGTACCAACTGATCGCGTCACGCTTGGTCGCCAACAGCAGGCGGACGAGGGCGGCCAGTAAAACGAGCGCGAAAAACGCGGCAAACCAAGGCCCGAAAAAATCCCCGAAATTGTTGGTTGCCCATAGATGGGCTCGGTCGGCCGCGCTCATTCCTGTTAGCGATCCCTTGAGCGCCGCGGACACGAAGGCGCGTTTCTCGACGAGATAATCGATGGACTTGAAGAGAAAAGGCGAGGCGAACAGCAAAGTAAAAGCGATCGTCAATACAACACGCCCGCTGCGCCTTTCGCGGTGTTGGTGACCATACGCCAAATGCAGGAACATAGCAAAAAACAGGGGCGGCAACAGCAACAAGGCGATGGGGTGGGCGACGATCGCCAATCCGGCGCATAAACCGAACAACAGCGAATAGCCGGTTTTCCAGGGCGAGGTCAGCATCTTCAAGAGAAAAAACTCGGCCCAGACCAGATACACGGCGACGAAAAACTGAAAGTCGGTCTTGCGGCTGAAATTGTCATAAAGCGGCAAGGTGGCCACGACGAATGCGCATAATAAGCCGAACGGGCGATGCACCAGCAACCGGCCGATGGCGTACACGCCGAGAATCAGCAGTAGGTAAAACGGCAATCCGAACAAATGAAACCGGAAAAAATCGATGCCGAACAAATAGGCCGGCAGAGAGAGAATGTATGTATGGTGCAGATAATAGGTGCGGTAACCGTGAATGCTTTCCCACAACGAAATGAGAGATTTCGCTTCCAGAGTGTCGCCATAGACGGAAAGAAACGGGCGGGCGTTGTAATAATCGTGGTCGGGCAACGAGCGACCGTCGAACCAGGCGAAAGCGACGTGCGCCAGAATCACCCAGATCAGCAAGGCGGCCAACAAACAGCCGCTGATCGTCGGGCTGAAGAGCGCGGTGCTGAAGCCGGATCGGGTGCGCACGAAATCAAACCTCTTTTTCCATGGATAAAACCGGTGCTCTGAGAATAGAAAGCGACCGGCGGAAAATCAACTCGGATTACAGTCAGTTGGTTTTCTGCATAATGGCGAACACGTAGTCGAACGAGCCCACCGGCGCGGTAAATCTTCGCATTCTTTTTTCAAAAATGTATTGTTCATGAGTAAGATAGTGTGGATCCAATTGCTGAATCTGGCGCAGAATCGTGGCGATATCCTTTTCGTCCAGCGGCTCATTTCCGCGGTAATAGCAAAGGCGAAAACGCGGCAAGCTTTGCCGACGGGGCGTCAGCAGGCTGATTCGTTTGTTTGCGAAAATGCCGAGGTTGCGGAAGATGTAATACATTTCCTTGTTGGGGACGAGTTTCAGCGTTTGTTCTTCCCGCACTATTTCCATTTGCCGGACGGTGATGTGTGTCGGCGTGTCGCTTTTGGCCCAAACATCGATGATCGCCCGGCCGAAATCCTTGGTTACGACCAGCGAACGCATTTCCGTCCGGAAATCCAGTTGCTTGCTGAAATACTGGTCGGCCGGCAGCACGTTCAATGCCTGTGCTTTTGTCCAGACGCCGCCGAGCACGATCGCCAGCACGATCATTGTCGCCAACGGATTGACCCAGCGCCGTCGACTGCCGTGGGTGAAGAGCGCGTGCGTTTCCACGACGAGCAAAATCGCTGCCGGAGCGTACAGAAACTGGAAGTCGCTCGGAAGCAGTTGCGCCGGGTAAGCGTACACCAGCGCCCCTAAAATCCAGAAAATCGATAAGACTAAAAAAGCCTGATGAAATCGACGGGACTTGTTGATGAGCAGCGAGATCACGGTCAAGACGAAGGCCGGCGCCGCTAAGCGATAGTAAAACGGTCCGAGGGAGAAACGATGATGGCGCATGAGATAGTCGCCCAACCGCTTGGGGCTTTTTGCCGTCAACTCGGTGATTCCGGATAAAAAATCGGCATGAGACATTTTGGCCAGGTAGGGTGTAATAAAATAATTTATAAATGCCAGAATCGGCAGGGCGGCGGCGATGATGATCAGCGAGATTTTCAGCCAGGGCCAGCGTGATTGTTTTCCTTCGGTCAGAACAAAGATGAAAAGAAAGACCAACAACGGCATCAACGTTACAACCGCTGTCGGATGCGTGGTGACCGCGGCGCCGATCAGCAACCCGAGCAGAAGTGAATGGCGAGAAGTCCAGGTTGTTTTAAAAATAGTCAGCGCATAGTAGTAAGCCCATAATGCCATAACGGCCGCGTGGAACTGCAGATCGAATTTACGGCTGTAATTGTCGAACACCGGCAGGGTCGCCAGGACGAAGGCGCACAGCAACCCCACCTTCTTGTTTGCCAGTCGGTCGCCGATGCGGTATCCGGCCAGAATCAACAACAAATAAAAGACGAACGTGAACAACCGGAAGAGCGTCAGATTCGCCGGTATGATGTACGCCAGACAACTAAGCAAAAAGGTGATGAACGGATAGGTCGGATTCTCGCGTCCGATTTGCGCGAACATGGCGAACAACGAGTGATCGCCGAGTAAATGATGATAAACACCGAAAAATGAACCGGCAAAAAAAAGGTCGTGATCGGGCAACGAGCGGACGTCGTAAAGCGAATAGAAAAGTTGAACGAGCACCGTCAGCAACAAAATCGATCCAAGCAGGAAATAGTGCAGGAACGAGTTCTCTCGTTTCGACTCGGGTAAAGAAACATTCAATGGATGAACCCACTTTGTTGCGTTGCTGCAAGTCGATTTCGTCGTCAGATGGGCCAAGAATAGTTGCCGTTTTTATGAAAAGCAACCACCCACTTGCAGGGAAACGTTCATGGGATTAGGAAAAATAATTCGCCATGGGTGGGGAGGAGCGGCTTTTTATGGTAAAAATGTCTTCCTTGAAACTCGACCGACAGGAGTGCGGCGCATGAGTAAAATCGATCGCATCGAATTGTTCCATGTCAGCGTCCCGCTGCCGGCGCCTTTTTATCCCTCGTGGATTCCCGGTTTCCCCCAGACGCACAACCGCTTCACGCTGATTCGCTTGACCACCGACGACGGTCTGGTCGGCGTCAGCGCGGGCAGCGCCATGTCCACCGAACGACAGGGCCTGGGCGAGTTGATCGGCGGCTATCTCATCGGTGCTCCGGCCGACGATCTGGTCAAGGCGCGCAAACTGCTGCGGGAGGCTTCCTACCTCGGTTGGCGCAACTGGTGGATCGAGGCGGCGATCTGGGACATCATCGGCCAAAAGGAAAACAAACCGGTTTACCAATTGCTGCAGGATAAGCCGGAACCGGTTTTACGCGCCAAAATTTACGCTTCCACCGGCGAGGTGCGCCCGTTCGGCCGGCGCACGAACTACCTCGATACGATCCGCGATATGGGCATCGAAGCAATCAAAATTCGGGTGAAGGATCCGGAACGCCGGGACGACATTTCCATCCTGCGTGACGTGCGCCGCGAACTGGGCGACGATTTCACCATTGCCGTTGACGCCAACCAGGGTTGGCCGGTTTCGGTGGTCGCGCCGACGCCGGAGTGGGATTACGACTACGCGCTCAATTTCGGCAAGGCCTGCGACGACCTGGGCATCGCCTGGATCGAGGAACCGCTCGATCTGCTTAAGTGGGACGACATGGCCAAATTGCGCCGCGCGGTGAAAACACCCATCGCCGGAGCTGAACTGCTCGGCGACTTCCACGAGGTGCGCGCACTGCTCGAACACGAATGCCTCGATATGTACCAGCCCGACGCCACCTTCTGCGGCGGCTTGACCACCAGCAAGCGGATCATGGACGAATGCCGCCGGCGGGATCTCGGCTTTTCGCCGCACACCTGGACCAACGGCATCGGGTTGATGATCAACCTCCACGCCTTCGCCGCCTGGGAAAAACGGCGCCTGCTCGAATATCCCTTCGAACCACCGGGGTGGATTCCCCAGTGTCGCGAGGGCGTCATCGCGCCGCTAGCGGTGCATGCCGACGGCACCATCGACGTGCCGCAAACGCCCGGCCTCGGCTTGAATCTCGACGAACGACGGTTGAAGAAATTCGGTACATGCTTCTATGTCGCCACGCCCTTGCGCATTGCGGTCAAGACCGTGCTCGAAAAGGGCCTCGTTACCGCGTTGGATCTGAAACGGAATAAAAACGGTTGAGGCGTCAGCCGCGCAGATAGCGCCAAGTCAGCGTCACATAATCGCGGGCGCTCACGCGGATGCGGTAAATGTTGCGCGATTTGACCAGTCCCTCGAAAAATCGGCCGATCAACCAATACAACGGATACAGCGGCAAGCGCGACAGCCGGTCGGCCGTGCGCTTGGAGGCGCGCAACGCGACCAGCACGCGGAAAAGTTGATACAGCCGCCGTACGCGTGTCCGATCGGGAATCGCCAGCACGGAGCGGTCCTTGAAACTCGGCGGCAAATCGTCCGGATCGCCGGTGAACAGGTTGAGCCGCACCGCTTCGTCGCCCAGCACCGTGCCGGGGTAAGGTTGGAAGATCATGACGTCGGGCACCGTCGGTCGCAACTCGACATTGAGCGCCAGGGTTTGCAGATCGTCCGCGAAGGTCGAGCCCGGCAGC
>DAINPV010000307.1:0-5106 GCA_036743315.1 bacterium
GATCAAGCGCAACCTGATGCGCCTCAACGAAATCAAGCACATGGTGCCGTTCATCAAGGTTTACCATGTGATCAACAATCTCAATTTTCACCAGATCAAGGAGATGGTCGATTTCGCGCTCGACACGAAAAGCGAATCGGTCGAGTTCACCGTGCTCGACACCATCCCCGGCCGTACCGACGCGCTGTTGATGAACGAAGAGCAACGCACCTGGCTGCATCGCGAGGCGCTGCGCGTCCGCGAGTGGATCGACAACGAACGTCCACCGCGCCTGCACCTGTTCAAATACGATCAGTTCCTGCGACGCATCGGCGGCAGCCACACGACCACCGGCGAGCACGACATGACGATCATCGATTCGATGCCCTGCACGGTCGGCTGGCAGTTTGCGCGCATCATGGCCGACGGCGACGTCAACGGCTGTCTCAAGGCGCACCGCATTCCGCTGGGCAACCTGCACGAAAGGACGTTCAAGGAACTGTGGACCAGCGACATCCAGCGCGATTGGCGCGAAAAAACCAACGTGCTGGCCAAGGAAGATCCGTGGTTTTCCAACATCGGCAACGATCCGCACGCGAAGATCGGCTGTTATAAATCCTGTGACGACCTGGGCCGCATCGAGCACCTGGTCGGCCGCTACCGCGCGATGTCCCCAACGGAGCGCGCCGTGCTCAAGGGTGCGGCCTGGTGGCTTAAGTTCCGCGAAAAACAACTCGAAATGGGCGATTCGTGAACAAGTTCGTCTACCCCGACGATCGCGCCGGCCGTCGCTGGTCCGCGCCCAACATTCCGCTCGTCGTCGAGCGTCCGCCCGATTTGTGCGCCGCCGTCGCCCGCCTGCTGACCGCCGGGCACATCGTCGGCTGGTTTCAGGGCGGCTCCGAATTCGGCCCGCGCGCGTTGGGGCAGCGCAGCATTCTGGCCGATCCGCGCGATCCGCAGATGCACCATCGCCTCAACGAGCAGGTCAAGCATCGGCAGTGGTTTCGCCCTTACGCGCCGGCGGTGTTGCTCGAACATCTAAGCGAATGGTTCGACCTGGACGTGCCCAGCCCGCACATGCTGCTGGTCGCGCCGGTGCGGCCCGAGAAGGCCAAGCTCATCCCGGCCATCGTGCACGTCGACGGCACGGCGCGCGTGCAGACCGTCGCGCCGGGCGACGGGCCGTACCGCGAGGTCGTCGAGCGTTTTTACGAGCTGACCGGCGTGCCGGTGATTCTCAACACGAGCTTCAACGATCACGGCGAACCGATTGTCGAAACGCCGCTGGACGCCTACCAATGCTTCGCCACGACCGCGCTCGACGCGTTGGCCATCGGCCCGCTGCTAGTGCGCAAGGCGGTGGCCGATGCCTAAACCGTTGATCGTTATCGGTGCGGTGGTCAGCGATCACGACAGCAGCGTCGCCCTGCTGCGCGACGGTAAGCTGGTCGCGGCGATCAACGAGGAACGATTGTGCCGCGTTCGCCGGGGCGATCCGCGCAACAGCGTGCGCCGCGCGCTCAACTACGTGCTGGCCGCGGCTGGCGTTGCGCTGCACGACGTCGACCTGCTGGCCTGCGACACCACGTACTACTATCCGCCCGCCGGCCATCCGCCGATCGCGGTGTTCCCCGATTTTCCGTACCCGGAAAAAATCATCCAATTCGATCATCACCTCGGCCACGTCGCCAGCGCGTTTCTGCCCAGTCCTTTCGACGAGGCGGCCGTGCTGTCGGTCGACGCGTCCGGCGGCATCGCGCCGCTCACGCGCGACCGCAGTCGCTGGGGCGTGACGGCCCACGAAGTCGCCTTTCGCGATCGCGGCTTCCTCGTCGCGCATCGTCATCCGACGGTCGAAGAACTGTTGCGCCGGGCGCCCGACGCCGAGGCGCGCAACTATCCCGCCGAGAGCCTAAGCCTTGCGCATGGCGTGCGCGGCGAGGTGCTCGTCGAGGTCGAAAACCTGATGGCCTCCGGCTCGCTCGGTTATTTTTATGCGTTGTGCGGCCACTTTCTCGGCATGGAAGAGGGCAGCTTCATGGGCTTGTCCAGCCACGGCGGGCCCAGCGAGTTCGTGCCGCTCTTCGACCAAATTCTCCGCCTGGAAGACAACGGGCGGTTGGCGATTGACCCGGAGTGGCTGTTGTTCTGGTCGGGCGACCGCGTGCTGGACGATCCGGTGTCGTTCCGGCGCATGTCGCCGCGCTGGTTCGAGGCTTTCGGGCAGCCGCGCGACCCGCATGGCGAGATCACGCAGCGCGACAAGGATTTCGCCTGGGCCGCGCAAAAGCGGCTGGAGCAGGCGATGGTGCATGTCGGCCGGCACCTGTACGAGGTCACGCAGAGCCCGAATCTGTGCATTGCCGGCGGCGTCGGCCTCAACAGCGTTGCCAATCAGGTGGTGCTGCGCGAAACGCCGTTCGAGAACATTTTCATTCAGCCCGCTGCCAGCGACGACGGCTTGGCGCTGGGTTACGCGTTGTTCGCCGATTACGTGCTGGCCGAGTTGCCGGCGCAAAAGCGTTGGACGATGACCAGCGCCGCCACTGGGTGCGCGTATGACGAATCGCAGATCGTCACGTTTTTCGGTCATCTGCAACGCGGCGAGTTGGAACTCGAATACTTTGCGGCGATTCCGTTCACCGAGGAGGTCGCAGCGATCTGGACAGTCGACGGCGGGCCCGAGCAACGCACGCCGCTGCATTACGACGAGGCCGCGCGCCGCTGGCGCTGCGTGCTGCCCGTGCCGGTGGGCGCGCGCGTCGAGTATCGATTCGAGAGCGTCGGCGCACCGATCGAAACCTATTGCTGGCGGCCCGCGCCTGAGCAACCGCGTTGCGATGTGAAAGTCGCGCCGCCGCCGAAACAACCTCCGGTCGATCCGTTCCAAAAATTCCTTGACGATCACCGCGACTTGGCCGGCATTCTCGACGGCGAGCGCGCGTTCGTCGGTCCCGAGCACGTGGTCATCGATCCGACCAACCGCTGCAACAACAACTGTCTGCCTTGTTGGACGAAAAGTCCGCTGCTGGGCAACGCCGGACCGGAACCCGAATGGCACCGGCAGCAGATGCCCAACGACATGCTGCTGTGCCTGATCGACGAGTTGGCCGCGCTGGGCGCCAAACGCATTCGTTTCACCGGCGGCGGCGAACCGCTCCTGCATCCGGCGATTTACGAGGCGGTCGAGGCGGTCAAGCGCCACGGCATGATCTGCGCGCTGACCACCAACTTTGCGGCGATCGACGAGGCGGGTGTGCGGCGGTTGGCAGCACTGGGCGTCGACGAGCTGACCGTTTCGCTGTGGGCGGGCACGCCGACCACTTACAGCCGCGCGCATCCGAACAAAACCGAGGCGACCTTCGATCGCATCGAGGCACATCTGCGCTTGTTCAATTCGCTCAAACCGCCGACCAGCGAGGTCATTCTGGCCAACGTGCTGTTTGCGATGAACTTCATGGAAACGCGCGAGATGCTCGACTTTGCGCTCCGCGTGGGCGCGGACGGCATGTACTTCACGCTGGTCGATTCGGTGCATATTCGTCTCGACAGTTTGCTGATCACGCCGCCGCACCTGACGATCATGCGCGATCACCTCCGGCAGGTCGTCGAGCGCGTCGAAGGATTGCGCGGGCAGGGGCGCACCTTCCGGCTGGACAACTGGGACGGCTTTTTGCGGCGGCTGGATTCGGTCGGCTTCGCACGCGGCGATTACGACATCGAGGCGGTCGAGGCGATTCCCTGCTACATGGGCTGGCATTTCATCCGCGTGTTGCCCGACGGCGACATCGCGCCCTGCTGTCGCGGCGTCGACAAACCGATGGGCAACCTGCACCGCGCTTCGTTCATGGAAATCTGGCACAGCGACAAATACCGCGAATTTCGCCGGCTGGCGCTCAACGAGTCGAAGCGGCACCCGTACTTCCGGCCGCTCGCCTGCCATCGCACCTGCGACAACCTGATGCACAACGAGATGATGCACGCGCGCCTGGCGCGCCTCACCGACGCCGAACGCAAGCAACTGCTGCGCTACGTCGTCGGCAGGAAGATCTGACTTCTATAACTTTATATTACAATAATCGCGAGCGAAACGGCAGTCGGGATCCGGCGCGGCCGCGTCGCCGGTTACGTGCTCGGCCACCACGTGACAACCGCCGTGGCACAGCGTGAGGTATGCGCACGAGCGGCACGGTTCGGGCGCGTGGTCGTGCCAACGGCGGAAGACGCGGAAAACATCGTCGTCGCTCCACCACTGGCTTACCGTGGAAGCTTCGCGTTTTTCGCCGCGCGAGAAACTGCACGGCGCGGGCACGCCGTCGGGCGTGAGCGACATCAGCATATTGCCGCCCAAACAGCCGGTGACGCCCAGCAGGTCGAGTTTTTTTGGATCGGGGCGATGCGAGTAGATCATCGGGGCGAGCGAGCAATCGGCCAGTAGGCGCACCTTGTGCTTTTTTATCAGCGTCAGCAGGCGCGGATAGAGGTTGTCGAGTTGCTCGTGCGTCGGCTTCATGTCGTCGTAATGGTCGCGGGCGCGCCCGGCCGGTTTGAAACGTAATAGTTCGATCTGTTTGACCTTGCGGCGCGCGGCATAGGCGACCAGGTCGTCGAGCCCGTCGGCGCTCTGGCGGCACACCACCGTATTAAGCCCGACGTTGCATCCCGCTTGTTGCAGCAGTTGCACGGCGCGGTCGGCCTCGGCGAAGCGGTCGTAACCGCGCACCGCTTTATAAACCCCGCCGACGCCGTCGATGGACACGTGCACCGCCGAGAAAATGCGGCAGCGTTGCGCGATGGCGGGCGTCAGATCGAAACCGTTGGTCGTCAGACTCGGCAGCAAGCCGCGGGCGCGCGCGTACTCGGCGAGTTCAAAAAAGCCCGCCAGTCCGAGACTTTCGCCGCCGCCGAGGGCGAGATGAAACACGCGCAGGTCGGCCAGCGCGTCGACGATCTCCCGCAGCTTCGTTGGCGACAATTCGTCTTCCGGTTTGATCGTTGGCCCGTCCGCATCGGTGTAGCAGGCGCGACAGCCCGCGCCGCAACGATTGGTCGGTTGCAGGTGCACCTCGGTCGGCGCGCTGAGCAGATCGGTTTCGCGCGTCCACAGTTCGCTGTTGGCGTAGC
>DAINPV010000308.1:0-5100 GCA_036743315.1 bacterium
TGGTCAACGACCTGCTGGAAATTCTCGATATGGATGTCGGTGGCGCCGCGGCGCAGCGCGTTGACCAGCAGGTCGTTGACCAGCCGCTTGATCGGCGCGTCCACGTCCCACTCGCTGGTGACGGCCTCGATCTTCTCCTTGCGCCGGCGGCTGTCGTCGGGCACTTCGCCGAGCATCACCTCGCCGGCCAGCTCCTGCGGCGGATCGCCGCGCGGTTCGTCCTTCGCGGTGATCTTGTCCAGGCCGTAGGCCAGCGCCAGCGCCTTTTGGATCTTCTCGCCGGCGATCTTCACCGGCAGCACGCGCCGGCCGCGCAGCACGCGGCTGATCGCGTCGATCGTGTTCAGGTCGTTGGGATTGGACAGGCCGACGACTACCGGCTTGTCCGTGTCCGGATCGACATGGTCCAGCAGCAGCACGTCGTGGGTCAGGCAGAACACTTGCGGCAGCAACCGCACGCTGTCCGGATCGACTTCATAGGGCCCGAAATCCAGGTCTTCCAGTCGTTCGCCCATCGGTTTTCCTTTGTCAGTCCAGCCCCAACGCTTCGCGGGGATTGTGAATCAGCAGGTCCGCCAGCTTTTTCTCGCCGATCGTCTTGCGCAGCATGTCCACGCCCTCGGTGTAGATGCGCTCCGCGTGGCCCGGCGTGTGCGCGTCCGAGCCGGCGAAGTCGACGACCTCGTGCTTGAGCATCCACTCGGCGGCCTTGCGCGCCTCGCGGCCGTACAGGCCGATCAGGCTGCCCAGGTTGATCTGCACCAGGTAGCCGGCCTCGCGCAGTTCCTCGATCCGTTTGGGCTTGCGCCCGAGGTCCGCGTAGCGCTCCGGGTGCGCCAGGACCGGAATCCAACCTTTCACGCGCAGGCGGAAGGCCCAGTCGCGCGCCATCGGCGGAATGCGCAGCAGCGGCAGTTCGACCAGCACGTGCTTGCCCTCGTGCAGCGGATAGAGCTCGTTGTTGTCCAGCAGCGCCTGGAAGTTGTCGTCGAGGTAATATTCGGTGCCCGCCAGCAGGCGCAGACCGGGCGCGGCCTCGGCCAGCGGTTCGGCCAGCGCGGCGATGGCCTCCAGTTGCTCGGCGCGGTCGTGTTCGTACACGCCGATCATCATGTGCGGCGTGGCGCAGATCGCGCCGAAGCCCGCCGCCAGCGCGTGTTTGGCGATCGCGACGGTTTCCTCCGCCAGGGCCGCGCCGTCGTCGAAGCCGGGCAGGGCGTGGCTATGAATATCGATAAACTCGGGCAACGATCCTCTCCTCAAAGCGCAGCAAAAACGCATTGTAGCTTTGTTGGCAGGCCAAAGACAACCAAAGTTACACGACGGGCGTCGGGAGAGGGGGGATGGTCGATGGGCTGCGTTGCCGCGCCTTACTCCTGTTTCGTCCACACCGCGCCGAAGGTGGGGACGTTGAAAACGATTTTATATTCGCCGGTGGCCGTTTCGAACGGATCGCCGTAAAAGTCCTGGTCGCCATAGTGGTAGTTAAGTTGGCCCGAACCGGGTGAATAATAAGATTCAACGATAAAACCGATCAGTGATTGTTCCAGGTCGGCGATGGTCACCAGCACCGGAACGTTCCAGACCGGATCGCAAAAACTGTCCGGATCGTAACAAGACAATTCCCAGCGCCCTTGCGGATCGCATGCCACAACCCGATCATTGCCGAATTCGTCTCTATAAGAGCCGGTGTAGTCGTCGAGAATTGTTTGCAGCGAATACTCGCCGATCCCTTCCGGCATCGGCGGGGGGCACTGTTGATTGTTCTCGTCCTGAAAAACAAATGTGCCGTCTTCGTCGGTCCAGCCGTTGAGGTCGGGCGTCGCCTCATCATCGTTATCGTTATTGTCGTCGTCATCGTCGGAATTGTTGCAGGCGAGAATGAACATTGTTGCGCTCAACAACGTCAGAGTCACAATCCATATCACCAGGGTCCGGGTTGGTCGCATGACAACCTCCATGGGATGCGTCGGAAAATTATTTATCCTGTTTCGTCCACACCGCACCGAAAGTGGGATCGTTAAAAACGATCCGATAAGCAAAGTCGTTGGCAAATCGGTCGCCGGAGATCGTTTGGCCTTCATAATCGAGATAGACCTGTCCGGTGCCCGCCGCCCACGGATTGACCGAATCGATGACATGCCCGGTCAGCGTCAGATCCCGGTCCACGATTTTCGCCAGCATCGGAAACCGCCAACCGGCGCGACAAAAGTTTTCGCCTTCCTCGCAGACAACCTCCCAACGGCCGGTCGGATCGCACTTCAACCCGCGCTTGTTGCCGTATTCATCGAGATAGGCTCCTAGATAGGCGTCCAGAAATTTTTGCAGCTCCGATTCGCTAACCATATCCGGCATCGGCGGCGGGCACTGTTGATTGTTCTCGTCCTGATAGACCAGCGTGCCGTCCTCGTCCGTCCACCCGTTGAGGTCGGGCGTCGCCTCGTCGTCGTCGTTGTCGTCGTTATCGTCGTCGTCGGAATCATCGCAGGCGAGAATGAACATTGTGGTGGTCAACAAAGTCAGCGCTACGATCCATATCGCCAAGGTAATAGTCCGATGCATGACATACCTCCATATTAAATCAGAAGCTCTTTCCATAAGTCGCATCATTCATATTGATATTCTTATAGCAGATTTGGAACTAAAAACCATAAAAATCATTCTGTTAGATCCATTCTGTTACACTTCGTGCTACAATGGCTTGATGTAATGTATGGATATCGCTACATTTTTATTTACATGTTACGAATCTTCCGACATTTGTGACTTTTTTGCACGATTTTTAACCGAAAAACTAAGTTTATTTTTAGATAGGTTGACGGCGGATCCTGGGG
Source organism: bacterium (assembly GCA_036743315.1). Taxonomy (GTDB): domain Bacteria; phylum Lernaellota; class Lernaellaia; order Lernaellales; family Lernaellaceae; genus CALBTQ01. The sequence continues at coordinate 2,835 of DAINPV010000308.1, forward strand.
ATGGATCCACCGTCAAAGAAGATGGGTGGTGATAGGGTCACCTTGGAGGGTGATTGAGAGTCCTGGTGATCAGGATTCTCGCAGGAAAACAACCCCTTAGCGGGGTAGAAAGCCTCTTGGGATGAACACCCGGGGCATTGGCCGTCATTTCGTTGTCGAAATGACCGTTTCGCTTGCGCCCCTCATGTTGCAAAAGAGCATTGAATTCGCCCTAAGGAAACAGCAAGTTCCGCGCCAAAATGCCAAAATCATGCAACCCGGCGAAACTGTGTGGATTCTTATTAAACGCTGAAAATCGTGCATGCTGACTTTTTGTTAACGGCAACTGAAAATCTGAGAGGCGAGGCTGCTGACGAAGCAACCTCGCCGCGATCCATGGATGGATCGTCCTTTTCGGCGGCGTTCCTCGTCGCTGAAAAGGAAGGGAGACGAAAACCGCGCTTTTTGTCGACCGTAAGCCGACAAAGTCACGGAGGATTTTGTCGGCCGTCGTCGACTGACACAATGCGTTGTACGGAATTGAGCAAATTTTCCATATCTCTTGGCCCCCCGGAAAAATGATGCTATGCATTTCCCAATATCCTTACTTGCGAAACGGAGCGTCATGCGCCGCTTACTCGTCGCCTTTTTGCTGTTGTCGTTCGCGGCTTCGCTCGCCGCCTGCAACCCGGCCTACGCGCCGGTGCCGGCCACGGGCATTCTCGAATCCGACGAGGTCGAGTTCGGCGGTTACGCCAGCTTCGGCTACCTGGGCAACAAGGTGCGCCCGACGACCTTCCGCGGCGTGCTGGCCAACTTCGGCGTGTTCGTGCGCAAGGGCGTGGCCGACGGCGTCGACGCGACCGGCACGCTCTCAACCTACGGCGTCACCGGCGCCTGGGGCTTCGCGCAGGACCAGGAAGCCGAAACCGTGCTGCGCGCCGTCGTCGGCGTCGGCTGGATGAACGCGATGATGGGCGTCGACTGGGCCACGCGCGTCAGCGAAGGCCCGCGCACGCACTACAACGTCGGCGGTTCGGCCACGGCCTGGCTCGGCGACGCGTTCTTCACCGACGATCCGGGCCTGAGCTACGGCCTGCGCGTGGGTCCCTTGTTTCAGATCGCCGCCGAGCCACGCTGGGACGCGACGACCTCCGGCGGCGTGCGCTTCGACTGGGCGCCGCTGCAATTCGGCGGCAAGGGCAGCGCCGAAACGCTGCTCGATCTGATCGGCGGTTCGCGCAATCCCTACGAGGAGCCTTACGACGAAGGCCTGCCCGGCGACTGGCCGCGGCCGATCGTCGCCTTCGAGCTCGGCGCCTGGTCGGTCACCGGCGGCCCGGCGATCTCCTACCACCGCAATCGCGATCAATGGTTGTTGGGCGGTAAAAAAGAAAAGAAAGAGGACGAGTAGTTCGCCTACTGCACGTACCCCAGCTCGGATAATTTTTTCTTTTGCGCCTCGTCGAGCGTCACGCTGCGCGTCGAACGGCCCGCCCCGGCGAACAGGTCCGCGACGATCGCCTCGATCTGCGGCATCAACTCTTCGCTCAGTTCGCCGGCCACGACATTGTCGCCCGCGCCTTGCTCCAGCAGAAACGCCGGCACGTCCACGTCCAGCCCGCGCACGGTTTCCTTGACGCCGCCGAACCAATACCAACGCTCATTGGCGACGTACCGCGAGGGCGTTTCGCCGATGAACATGTTTTCGCCGCCCACCCAGCGGCGCGTCGGAAGTTCCTCCTGCTCGTCGCGGATGGCGGCGGCCAGATCCAACCCGTCGGTCGGCCATGACGCGTCGTCGGCGCCCAGCAAACTCAGCAGCGTGGGCGTCACATCGATCAAGCTCGCCGGTCCGTTGAGCATCCGCCCGGCGGGCACGCCTGGCCCGGCGAGAATCCAGGGCACTTCGACTTCCGGCGGCTGTAGCGTGATGCCGTGACCGTACATTGTACGCTCGCCGAACAACTCACCGTGGTCGCTGACCAACGCAAAGAACGTGTTCTGATCGCGCCCGCGCAGAAACTCGCGCAACTGCCCGACCGCGCGATCGGCCCCGAACACCTCGCCCAGGTACAACGCCCGCGCCGCGTCGGTGTAGCGCGGCGGCAGCTTGCGTAAAGCCTTGGCCAGGTCGATGAAGTTCGCGTAATCCTGTACGCGCACGCGGTCGGTCAGCGTCGAATCGCCCAGCAGCAGGCTGGGAATCTGCCCCGGCGGATCGTAAGGCCAATGCGGATCGTACAGGTGCAAAAACAGGAAATACGGACGCTCGCCGTTTCTCGTG
>DAINPV010000309.1:0-5082 GCA_036743315.1 bacterium
GCAGATGCAGGTATACCAAGGGGATGTGGTCGGCGTGGACCTGCCCAAGGTGGTCGAGCTCCGGGTGGTGGAATGCGCGCCGTACATCAAGGGCGCAACGGTCACCAACCAGACCAAACCGGCTACGCTCGAAACCGGCTTGATTATTCAAGTGCCGGGCTTCATCGAGCCGGATCAGATGATTCGGGTGGATACCGAAACCGGCGAGTATATGGAGCGCGTGAAAAGCTGAGCCGGCGGATTTATTCGTCATAACCGTGGGGGTGGGCCTGATGCCACTCCCACGCTGATTTAATGATCGATTCCAAGTCGGGATAAACCGGCTGCCAACCCAATTCGCGGATGATCTTGGCCGCCGAGCCGATCAACAACGGCGGATCACCCGGCCGACGTTCGCCGATGACCGCCGGAATGCTCTTCCCGGTCACCTTACGTGCCGCCTCGATCACTTCTTTGACGCTGTAGCCGTTGCCGTTGCCCAGGTTGTAATGGCTGGCCGTATCCATTTTTTTATCCATGGCCAGAATGTGCGCGCGCGCCAGATCGAGAATATGAATGTAGTCGCGCACGCAGGTGCCGTCCTGCGTGGGGTAATCGTCGCCGAAGATGGTCACCTTATCGCGTTGGCCCAGCGCCACCTGCAGCACGATGGGAATGATATGCGATTCGGGAGTCTGATCCTCGCCCAGGTTATACGCGGCGCCGCATGCGTTGAAGTAGCGCAGAATCGTGTAATTCAATCCGTGCACCGTGTGATACCAGTGCAGCATGCGCTCGAACGCAAGCTTGGTTTCGCCGTAGGGGTTGGTCGGCAACTGCGGCAGGTCTTCGGTGATCGGCAATTGCTGCGGCTCGCCGAAGGTCGCGCAGGTGCTGGAGAAGATAATGTAGTTCACGCCCTCGGCCCGCATCGCGTCGAGGATGATTTTACCGACAACCACGTTGTTTTCGTAATACAGTTCCGGCTTCTGCATGCTTTCGCCAACTTGACTGTGGGCGGCGAAATGCATCACGGCGTCGATTTTGTATTCGGCGAAAGTCTGCCGCAGCATCGGCGCATCGCCCAAGTCGGCGTTGACGAAAGCCACGCCCTTGGGCACGGCGGCTCGATGACCGCGATCGAGGTTGTCGTAGACGACCACGCGATGGCCCTGCGCCAACAATTCCGCCGCGGTCACGCTGCCGATATAACCCGCGCCGCCGGCAACCAATACGTTCACGTCGCTATCCCTGCTTTTCAAGTTGTTGACGGAAATACGCGATGGTCTGCGCCAAGCCTTCCTTCAGGGTGATCCGTGGTTCCCAACCAAGCAACGCTTTGGCCTTGCTGATATCGGGTTGGCGGACCTTCGGATCGTCGACCGGCAAATCCTTGAAAACCAGTCCGCTGCGCGCATCGGTCAATTCGATGATCGCCTCGGCGAACTGCAGGATGGTCATTTCCGCCGGATTGCCGATGTTGGTCGGTTCGACTTCGTCGCTCATCAGCAAGCGGTTGATGCCTTCGACCAGGTCGGAGACGAAACAAAAACTGCGCGTCTGCTTGCCGTCGCCGAAAATCGTCAGGTCCTCGCCGATCAGCGCCTGGTTGATGAACGCCGGCACCACGCGGCCGTCCTTGGCGCGCATCCGCGGACCGTAGGTGTTGAAGATGCGCACGATGCGCGTCTGCACGCCATGGTAGCGGTGATAGGCCATGGTCAGCGCCTCGGCGAAACGCTTCGCCTCGTCGTAGACGCCGCGCGGGCCGATCGGATTCACGTTGCCCCAATAATTTTCTTTTTGCGGATGCTCCAGCGGATCGCCATACACTTCGGAGGTCGACGCCAGTAAAAACCGCGCGCCCTTCTCTTTGGCCAAACCCAACGCCTTGTGCGTTCCCAACGCGCCGACCTTGAGCGTTTGGATCGGCAGCTCGAGGTAGTCGATCGGGCTGGCCGGGCTGGCGAAATGCAGGATGTAGTCCAACGGACCGTCGAGGTAGATATAGTTGGTCACATCATGCTTGATGAAGGTGAAATTGTCCGCCGTGATGTGGGCGATGTTCGCGATGTTGCCGGTCAGCAGGTTGTCCATCGCGATGACGTTGTAGCCCTTGGCGACGTAAAAATCGCACAAATGCGAGCCGATAAATCCGGCTCCGCCGGTAATCAAAATGCGGGGCATGCGATACCTCGTTCAAGGTCAGGACGCGTGGTCCCGGCCGATCGAATAATAAGCGAAACCCAACTTTTTGAGCACATCGGGCGTGTACAGATTGCGCCCGTCGAACAACACCGGCGCGCTGAGCATCGACTTGATGCGCTCGAAATTCGGCCGGCGGAATTCGTTCCATTCGGTGATCAGGATCATGGCATCGGCGCCTTCAAGCGTTTCGTAGCTGTTGGCGCACAGCGTGAGCGTGCCGTCGGCAATTTCGTCGCCGAGGTTGTAATGCTGTGCGGCCTCTTCCATCGCGACCGGATCATACGCGCGGCAAGCTGCGCCGGCGGCGACCAATTTGCGGATCATCAACTTGGCCGGCGCTTCGCGCATATCATCGGTCTGCGGTTTAAAGCTCAAACCCCATATCGCGAACACCTTGCCCCGAATGTCGCCGCCGAAGTGTTTCATGATCTTGTCGAACAAAATGGTCTTCTGGCGTTCATTAACCTCGTCCACCTTGTGCAGAATCTGCAGCGCCATACCGGATTCCTCGGCGGTTTTAATCAACGCCTTGACGTCCTTGGGGAAGCATGACCCGCCGTAGCCCACGCCCGGAAAAAGGAACGCCTTGCCGATGCGCGAATCCGAGCCCACGCCTTTGCGCACATTGGCCACGTCGGCGCCGACCAGATCGCACAAATTGGCGATCTCGTTCATGAAGCTGATTTTCGTGGCGAGCATCGCGTTCGCCGCGTACTTGGTCATTTCGGCCGATTTTATGTCCATGAAGATGATCGGGTTGCCGGTGCGCACGAATGGAGAATACAGCTCCTCCATCATTTGGTGCGCCTTTTCATTGTCGGTGCCGATAACCACGCGGTCGGGATACAGAAAATCGGTGATCGCCGCGCCTTCCTTCATGAACTCGGGATTGGACACGACGCAGAATTCGACGTCGGTTTCGGCCGCGATCGCCGCGCGCACCTTGTCGGCGGTACCGACCGGCACGGTCGATTTGTCCACGACGACCTTGAAACCGTTGATCGACTGACCGATCGATTTGGCCACGGCCAGTACGTGCGTCAGGTCGGCCGAGCCATCCTCATCCTGCGGCGTGCCCACGGCGATGAAAATGATGTCGCTTTTTTGAACGCCCTCGGGCAAGTCCGTGGTGAACGACAGACGCTTTTCCTTGACGTTGCGCTCGACCAGCGCATCCAGTTCCGGCTCGTAAATGGGAATTTCGCCGTTTTTCAGCTTGGCAATTTTTTCCGCGTCGATGTCCACGCAAATCACGTCGTTGCCGGTTTCCGCGAAGCAGGTGCCCGCCACCAAGCCGACATAGCCAGTCCCAATTACACAGATGTTCATGATGTCTCTCCAGTTAGTATGCGTTCTTACGGCCGGCCCTGGAAAAGACCGTCAGCCATATGATGCGCAAATCGAACCAAAAACTCCAGTTCTCAATGTAATACAAATCACATTCGATACGCCGGTTCAAATCGGTGTTGCCGCGCCAGCCTTTGACCTGCGCCCAGCCGGTCAACCCGGCCTTCACCTTGTGGCGCAGCATGTATTTCGGAATTTCGTTCCGAAATTTCTCGATGAACACCGGCCGTTCCGGACGCGGCCCGACCACACTCATCTCGCCGCGCAGTACGTTGATAAACTGCGGTATCTCGTCGAGGTTGGTCTTACGTAAAAACGCGCCGAATCGTGTCCGCCGCGGATCGCCCTCGACGGCCCACACCGCCCCGCTTTGCTCCTCTGCATCCACCCGCATCGAACGATACTTATAGATATCAAACACGCGCCCGTCCAGCCCCATGCGCGCCTGTTTGTAAAACACCGGCCCGGGGCTGGTCAGCTTGGTCAACAGCGCCAACAGTAGAAAAACCGGGCTGCCCAGCGTCAATACCGTCGCCGCGAAACCGAAATCAAACAACCGCTTGGCGACCGCTCCCCAGCCGGACAGCGGCACCTGCTTCAGGCTGATGATCGGCAGGCCGTCCAGGTCTTCGACGCTTGACTGCAACACCACGTAATCGAGCAGATCGGGAACAACCTTTACATCGACCATCTCGCTTTCCAGATGCTGGAGCACCACGCGCAAACGCTCGTGCGCGCTCATCGGCAAGGCGACGAACACGCGGTCGATGCATTGCGCCTCGACGACGGACTGCACCTGATCGGCCGTGCCCAAGACCGGCGTATCTTCCAGGACCTGCGAAACTTCCTCCGCCTTGTCGGCCAACAACCCGACCACCTGCAATCCCAAATCGGCCCGCTGCCGCAGACGACGCACCAGCTTGAGGGCCAGTTCGCCCGTTCCCACCACCAACACACGTGAGAGGCCCTCGCCGCGCCGAATCTGCCGGCGGTTGGCTTGGAACAGAATCAAGCGCACCGCAACGATTCCCGCCGAGGACAGCGTCAGGAAAATCAGAAAGACGATACGGCTGGGTTTGTAGGCGCTGACGAACATCGTCAACACCAGGAAGGTGACGAACGCAAAGATGTGCCGTTGCAGGCCGGTGAAAAGCATTTCCTGCAAGCCGCCGGCGCGCGATACCGGAAGCAACGGCCGTAAACGCATCACGACCGTCCAGATCAGCAGCGCCAGCGCGCCCAACCAGGCATAATCGGCGAACGGCGGCACGTGCGGAATGCGCAGGGGAATCAAATCGAAACGAATCGGATACGCGACCAGCCAGGCCACGAGCACCACCGCCAGATCGGCGACATAGCGCACGCTGTCGCGAAAACGTTCCCGATCGGTGATCATCTCTTTTCCACCACCTCGCGGTAAACCTCATACGTGGCGCGCGCCATTTTCTCCAGCGAGAAAAACTCGGCGCGCGCCTTTCCCAATCGTGAATAGTGCGAGCGCAGTGTATCATCGGCACCGTTAATATCTGAAAGCTCTATGGGATTGCT
>DAINPV010000310.1:0-5077 GCA_036743315.1 bacterium
CGCGAGGGATCGGTCTTCAGCGCCTGCAAATACGCTTGATGCGCCTCAGCCCATTCGCCGCGCTTGACTTTCGCGTCGGCCACGCCGACCAGCGCGACCACCGCCAACGGGTGCGCCGGATACTTCGCCAGAAAGGAGGCGTACGCATTGCCCGCCTGCATGCCGCCGCGGTAACGCATCTCCAAGGCGCCCTGCAACAGCAGGATGTCCGGGGCTTGCGGCGCATCGGGATATCGCTGTCCGAAATCGCGGCACACCAGATAGGCCGCGCTTTCCTGCCCGGCTAGATGCTGCAGGTGCGCCAGCGCCGCCAACGCCTCGGCGCCTTGCGGTTCGGCGGCGCATTCCTGTTCAACGCCGCGCAGGCGACTGATCGCCGTGCTTTGCGAACGCGTCGCGAGCGCGGCCGTCAGCAGCAAGGCACAGCGGTGCGGGCTTTGCGGATATTGCTGGAGAAATGCGGCAAGCCGCGCATCGGCCTCGGTTGGATCGCCGGATCGATACGCGGCCGTAACAGCTTGTGCGTCCTCCGCCTCCCCGGCCCACGCCGCCAGAGGCGTCAACAACAAAAGCAGCAAACCAAGGCGTCGCAGAACGCCCACGGCACGAAATCCTTTCGTTACAGGTCAATCGCGTTCGGTGACGCGAAACGCAACCGTCTATTCGGACAATTCGGAAGGCGCGCGATAAACTTCGTCGTCCTCGGCCGGTCCACGCAGGCGATTCAACTCGAAGCGCAAATCTTCCGTTTCCTGCTGTGCGTGCTTGACGGCGCGCTTCGCCTGAAACACGACCCCCAGCGATAAAATCATCACCAGAAAACCGCCCACCAGCAGGCAGATCGCGAAATAGGCGGCCACCGACGGTGCGATACTCGTCTGGTAGCGTTCCTGCGGCACGCCGGCGTCCGGATCGCCGGTCAACGGCACATCGATGCCCAAGGCGAATTTGTGCGAAAGTTCCGTATCGTTGGAGAGGTACACCAGGGTGGTCAGAATCACCAGAACCAGGAACAAAAACGCCCACAAAACTTTCCTTACCATCGCCTACCCTTCCATTCAAAAAAACGACAACCAGTCGGTTTATTTCCCGTTCACTTGCGCCAGCGCCTTGACCAGATCGAGGTAACTTTCCTCGATATGTTGGCTGATAACCCGGCAGTCGGCGAACACCGGCATAAAGTTCACGTCGCCGTTCCAACGCGGAACGATATGCAGGTGCACATGCCCTTCCATGCCCGCGCCGGCGACGCGTCCGATGTTCACGCCCAGGTTGAAACCGTGCGGGCGCATGGCGATCTTCAACGCCTTTACGGCCATCTGCGCCAGTTGCATCATTTCCGTCCAGACGGTCAGCGGCAGATCCTCGACCTCGCCGATGTGCTCGTAAGGAGCGACCATCAGATGACCGTTGATGTACGGAAACTTATTCATGATGATGTAACACGTTTCGCCGCGATGTAAAATCAGGTTCTTGCGGTCGTCATTTTTCGGCGGTTTGGTGCAGAAAATACATCCCTCGTCCGCTTCTTCCTTGATGTAGGAAATCCGCCAGGGCGCGTACATTCGATCCATAGGGCACCGTCGCTTTCGCTAGAGAGTGATGTGCGAAAAAACCAACCCTCGTTCGCCGATCGTCAGCAACCCCGCCGAAGGCGGACCATGGCGCGGCAACATGAGGGAACCGGGATTAAAATAGATGACTTTGTTTCGTTTTTCCAGGTGGGGGGTGTGGCTGTGGCCGAACACCACCGCATGCACGTCGGTAAACAGCGGCGCCAGGCGATCGACCAAAGAATGCGGCGCGCCCCACCCGTGCGCCAAGCCGATGCGCCAGGATCCCAACTCGACGATGCGCCGCACGGGCAAGCGCGGATCGGCGCCGGGTTCGTCGCAATTGCCCTCGACGGCGTAAAAGGGGATTTCGGGAAAGGCGACGGCCGTCAGCCAGTCCAGGTCGCCGATGTCGCCCGCGTGCAATATGGCGTCGACTGAAGAAAAGTGCGTCGCGGCCAGCTTCAGCAGCGGGCCGCGATCACTGCCACGCGTCAGGTGAGTATCGGATAGAATGCCGACTCGCAACGAGCGCTCGTTCGGCTTATTCGTCGTCGGAATCGCCCAACTCGTAGTCCACCAACCGCTTCAGGCTTTTGCCGGCCTTGAAGAAGGGGACTTTCTTGGAGGGCACATCAACTTTATCGGATGTTTTGGGGTTGCGACCGATGCGGGACTTGCGTTCGCGCAGGTGAAAGCTGCCAAAACCGCGAATCTCGATGCGGTCACCGTCAACCAGCGCCTGGGTCATGCGATCGAAAATCGTATTGACGATTACTTCCGCGTCCTTCTTCTTTCCACTGGGAATATGCGTGGCAACTTGATTGATGAGGTCGCTTTTAGTCATCGATCACTTTCCTCCTTAGCGAAAATACAGACGGCCCGAGCGGGCGCTGTCTGTCGATTCGGTCAGCTGTCTGCTGAGCCGACCGGTCAATTCATCCAGAAAAAAATCCATCATGCTCGGCTTGGGGCGCTTGGGATAAATCAAGCGCACTTTGCCGGCAATTTGCAGCCGCGCCTTGATCAGGTCGACCGCATCGTACAGGGAACCCAATTCGTCGACCAGACCCAGTTCCTTGGCTTGCGCCCCCGAGTAGATCCGGCCGTCGGCCAGTGCGCGGATGGTTTCCTCGTCGAGCTTGCGCCCGGCCATCACCGCCTCGACGAACTGTCGATGCACGTCGTCGACGGTTTCCTGCAGCGCGGCCGCTTCTTGCCTGGTCAGCGAATGCCCGATGTTGCCCGTGTCTTTCAACTCGCCGGACTTGACCACCTGGCTGCGCAAGCCGAGTTTGGCAAACGCTTCCTCGCCGGTGATGAACTCCATCACCACGCCGATCGACCCGGTGATCGTGCCCGGATTGGCCACGATCGTCTGGGCGGCGCAGGCGATGTAATACCCGCCCGACGCCGCGGTCGAAGCCAACGACGCCACGACCGGTTTGCTTTGCGCCGCGCGCACCAGTTCGCCGTAGATTTCCTGCACCGGCGCGACCACGCCGCCCGGGGAATCGATGCGCACCAGCAACGCGCGGATGCTGTCGTCTTCGGCGAAACGGCGGATGTCCTTCATCGCGTCTTCGCTGTCACCGATCACGCCGTAGATCTCGATCACCCCGACCGATTCATCCACGAAAGGAAGGCCATCGTCCACCGTAAAAAACGAAAACGAACCGAGGATCACCAAGTAAAAGAACACCGCCACCAGGCTGACCAGCAAAAAACCGTAAAGGATTGGATGCCGTTTCATGTCATGCCTTTGTTCGGGCGTTGATGAAGGCAGGGAACGGCGCACCGAAATGCGCCGCTCCCGCCGTCGGATCGATTATTCTTCTTTGGGCTCTTCGCTCGCGGGTTCTTCCGTAGCCGGAGCCTCTTCCGCCGGAACTTCTTCCGCGGCTTCCTCGGTCTTGCCGGTCTTCGCCTTGGCCTGCGCGATCAGATCGCCCAGACCCACGCGGCCGGCGCTGCCCTGCTTTTGCATGAACGAAGCCAGGTCGGCCTTCTCGCGGTTCTCTTCGATGCTGCGGCGCGACAACCGGATCTTGTGATCCTTGTCGTCGATTTTGATGATCTCGACCATGATCTTGTCGCCGACCTTCACCTGCGTGGTGGGATCTTCCACCTTCTTCGAGGAAAGTTCGCTGACGTGAATCAGGCCTTCGATGCCGTCGCCCAGATCGATGAACACGCCGAATTCCGTGACGTTGATCACTTCGCCTTCGGTGATGCTGCCCACGTGCAGCCGGTCGCCGATGGTGCCCCACGGATCGGCCGTGAGCTGTTTGATGCCCAGACTGAAGCGTTCGTTCTCGCTGTCGATGTGCAGCACGACCGCCTCGACTTCCTGGCCCTTCTTGAACATCTCGCTCGGATGCTTGATCCGCTGGGTCCAGGAAATGTCGCTGATGTGAATCAGACCGTCGATGCCTTCGTCGATGCCCACGAACACGCCGAAATCGGTGATGTTGCGGATCTTGCCCAGGATGCGCGTGCCGACCGGGTATTTCTCTTTGACGATCTCCCACGGATTGGCCGCGGTCTGCTTGAGGCCCAGGCTGATGCGGCGCGACTCGACGTTGATGTCCAGCACGACCGCTTCGATCATGTCGCCGATCGCCAGAATCTTCGAAGGATGCTTCACCTTCTTCACCCAGCTCATTTCGGAGACGTGAATCAAGCCCTCGATCCCCTCTTCCAATTCGACGAAAGCGCCGTAATCGGTGAGGCTGACGACCTTGCCCTTGACCTTCGCATTGACCTGGTATTTTTCGCCCACCGTCGTCCACGGATCAGGGCGGATCTGCTTGTAACCGAGGCTGACGCGCTGCCGGTCTTCGTCGTATTTCAGAACTTTGACCTGGATTTCATCGCCCACTTCGAACAGCTCGGACGGATGATTGATGCGTCCCCAACTCATGTCGGTGATGTGCAACAGACCGTCGATGCCGCCCAGGTCGATGAAGGCGCCGTAATCGGTGATGTTCTTGACGATGCCGTCGAGCACCGCGCTGTCTTCGAGGTGCTTGAGGGTTTCTTTGCGCATCTGCTCGCGCTCTTTTTCCAGCAAGGCGCGCCGGCTGAGCACGATGTTGCCCCGCCGCTTATTGAACTTGAGAATCTTGAAATCGAATTCCTGGCCAATAAGCTTTTCGATGTTGCGCACCGGGCGCAGATCGACCTGGCTGCCGGGCAGAAACGCCCGCACGCCGATGTCGACCTGGAGACCGCCCTTGACCCGGCTGATGATCTTGCCTTTGATCACGCCGTCCGCGGAGTAGGCCTTGTAGATCTCGTCCCAGACCTTCATCTTGTCGGCTTTTTCTTTGGACAAGACGATCAGGCCGCTTTCGTCTTCCGCCGCTTCCAGCAAGACATCGACGCGATCGCCGATGTTGACGATGGCTTCGCCGCGCACGTCTTTGAACTCGTTGAGCGGAATGACGCCTTCGCTCTTGAAGCCGATGTCGACCACTACGTAGTCATCAAAGGCCGAGTGCTCTCGGTGGAAAAAGACTACG
>DAINPV010000311.1:0-5036 GCA_036743315.1 bacterium
GGCGCATCTGCCATCGGCACAGCCTGGAAGCACATCCGGTGGAGATGTTCAAAGCGCTGGCGCGTACGCCGGTCAAGGCGTACGAAGCGCTCGTTCCCGGTTCGCGGTTCATCAATTACGCGCTGCTGTACGGTCTGATCCTCGCCGGGATCTCGCTGACGATCCAGTCGCTCGAATATCTGATCGTCCCCTCGCCGGTCGAACAACTGCTGTACATTCTGAACGTGGGCCTGTTCAACGACCTGGATTTCGACATGGCCGACAGCGGCTGGTCGCTCGTGGAGATGATTGCGCTGTCGCCGTTGTCGCTGTTGGTTACGCTGATCGCGAAGGCGCTGATCGCGCACCTCGGCTTCCGCCTGGTGGGCGTCGGCCGCAAAGGACTGACCGGCACGTTCAAGGTCGTGATGTATGCCCAGACGACGGCGTTGCTGGCCGTCATCCCCTACCTGGGCGGTCTTTTTTATGTGCTGGGCGAGCTGACCTACATCGTCATCGGCGGGGCGAAGATGCACCGCGTTTCGTACGGCCGCAGCGCCGCCGGCGTGTTGTTGCCGAGCCTGTTGTTTTTGCTGGCGCTGATCGGCGCGGCGATTCTCATCACCTATGTCTTTTCCTCCGTCGTCCCGTCGTTCACCGATCGCGGAACGCTGATCTGATGCGGCCGATCACGCTGAACCGGCTGCTTTTCCCGACGCTGCTCGGCGGGCTGGTCGCGGCAGCCGCGGCGATTCACTTCGAAGTCATGCCGCCGATCTGTCCGCTGTACAATCTGACCGGCTTTCCCTGCCCCTTGTGCAAGATGACTTCCGCCTGGTCGCTGGCCACACGCGGCGAGGTTGCACGGGCGTTGCTGACCAATCCGTATGGCGTGCTGTTGCTGCTGGCCGCGCTCGGCGGGATCGTTTATTTTCCGGTTGCGCTCATCCGCCGCCTGCCCGCGTTCAACTGGGATGAGTGGCGCCGCCGCCATCCATGGCCGGTGCAGATCTTTTTCGCCGGCTGGCTGCTCAATTGGGCTTATGTCGCCTGGCAGTTGCTCCGATAAGCCTTTTTGAACCGTAAGTTCTATGGTAGTGTTTCAAGAAGAGCACCACTTACACACGGGTATTGCATGGAAAATTGGAAAGGTCGCGCGCTCGGCTCGATTCTGTTTGAATCAAAGATGATTTCACAACAAGACATCGAGCAGGCTTTGGCCGAGCAACGGCGGACCGGTGTGCGCTTCGGCGAGGCGCTGATCAATTTGAAAATCGTTTCGTCCGAAGACGTGAACTGGGGTCTCGCCCAGCAATTCAATATTCCGTTCGTGCGCATTCATTCGGAGGCGATCGATCCGGAAGCGGTGCGCCTGCTGCCCGAGGAAGTGGCGCGGCGGCACAAACTGCTGCCCTACCTGCTGATCGACGACGAGTTGACCGTGGTGATGGAAGACCCGACGTCCAAGCGGGCCGTTTCCGACGTGGAGACGATCACCGGCAAGCGGGTGAACGTGGCGGTGGGATTGCCCGAGGACATCGACTCGCGACTGGACGAAGTGTACGGCGACAAGGCGTTCGGGCACATCGTCGTCGAGAATTTCGCGTCGGATCGTTTCGACGAGGCGCAGATCGCGACGATCAAAGCCGACTTTTCCGGCGAAGCGTTTTTGCGGCAGCTGTTCCGGCTCGCGGTGGAAGAGCAAGCGGGCAGCGTGCATTTGACGCCGCAGGGCGACAGCGTGACGGCGCGTTTCCGCACGCCGATCGGGTTGGTCGACGTGGCGCAGCTCAGCCTGGCGTGGTCGCGGGTAGTGAACAAGCAACTCAAGCTGAAGCTGGAGTACTGCCAGCGTCGGCCGGGGTTCTGCGAAGGCTTCTATCGCATCGAGGGCGCAGACGGCAAGCACATCTTCCACGCGTCGCTGGTGGAAACGCCGGCGGGCGAATCGCTGACGCTGATCAACATCGCCGCGCCGACGATGCCCGCGAGCTTGTCGGCGCTGTTCGCCGACGAGCCCGACGATCTCACGCTGCTGCAGGAGATGCTGCAACTACGGCACGGCTTGCTGATCGTGCTGGGGCCGGATCGCGCGGAAAAGCACCAGTTGCTCGACCTGATGCTGCAGGAAAAAAACGCGGGCCGGCAAAAGACGATCATCGTCGGGCGCATGCCGTGGTTCATCGACAGCGGGTTCGTCCAATTGCGACACCACGGCGAAGGCCTCGGCGAGCAGTTGGATACGCTGCATTATTGCGTTTCGCAGGATCCGGACATCGTGGTGATCGACGATCTGAGCCATGCGGCGCTGCTGCACCGCATGCAGACCGCGGCGCAGGGTCCCTGTTTCGTCTTCGGCAATCTGCGGTTTTCCTCGGCGCTGGCCGGACTCGAATTTCTGGTGGAAACGACCGAGAGCCGGACGCTGCTGTGCGATGGGCTGCGCGGTTTGGCGACGTTGAACGTATACCGACAGTTGTGTCCGGAATGCAAGCAGGTCGACGATCGCACGGCGCAGGCCAGCCGCCTACTCGGGCTGCCGCGCGCGCAAACCGACCAGGCGACGCTGCGCAAAGCCGCGGGCTGTCCGGCATGCCATCAGACCGGCTATCGGGGCATTGCCCCGGTGGTCGAAGTGCTGCCGATCACCCCGGCGTTGTGCGACCTGGTGAAAAGCGGCGATCCGTTCCTCAAGATCCGCCCGCAATTGGAGGCGCTGCACGGCCGTTCCACGGCGGCCAAGACGAAACGATTGATCATGGCCGGCATCATCGGTCTGGACGAATATTCGCCGGTAACGGGGATGAGCAACCATGGCGCAAATCGATAAATATTTTGAGTTGATGGTCAAAGAAGGCGCATCCGATCTGCACATGCCCGCCGGTGCGACGCCTTATTTGCGCGTGCACGGCGAGTTGAAGAAGCTCAATCACCCGCCGCTGACGCACGACCAGAACAAGGCGTTGTTCACGGAAATCATGAGCGAGCGGTACCGCAACCAATTCAAGGAGAAAATGCAGGCCGACTTCGTCTATCCGCTGGGCAACATCGCGCGCTTCCGCTCGAATGTGTTCATGCAACGCAAGGGCATCAGCGCGGCGTTCCGCATGATTCCCAGCCAGGTGCTCAGCGCCGAGCAATTGAACCTGCCCGAATCGATGCTCAAGCTCTGCCGGCTGAAAAAAGGCATGGTGTTGGTCACCGGCCCGACCGGCTCGGGCAAGAGCACGACGCTGGCGGCGCTGATCGACTACATCAACCAGAACGACAAGGGGCACATCCTGACGGTCGAGGATCCGATCGAGTTCGTGCACCAGAACAAGAGCTGCCTGGTGTCGCAGCGACAGATCGGCGAGAACGTCGAATCGTTCACCGACGCGCTGCGCGCCGCCTTGCGCGAGGATCCGGACATCATCCTGGTCGGTGAGATGCGCGACCTGGAAACGATTTCGCTGGCGATCACCGCGGCGGAAACGGGCCACTTGGTGTTCGGCACGCTGCACACGACCAGCGCGGCGAAAACGGTCGACCGCATTATCGACGCTTTCCCGATGAACCAACAGGAACAGATCCGCACGATTCTGTCCGAAAGCCTCAAGGGCGTGATCGCCCAGGCCTTGCTGCGCCGCGCCGACGGCAAGGGACGCGTGGCGGCTTATGAGATTTTATTGGGCGTGCCGGCGTTGGCCAACCTGATTCGCGACAACAAGAGTTATCAAATTCCCACCCTGATTCAGACCCAAAAAGCGTCCGGCATGCAGCTGATGGACCAAGCCCTACTGGATCTGGTAAAAAAGAGAATCGTCACTCCCCAACATGCAATGGAATTTGCAGTGGACAAATCGACCTTCGCCGCGGCGGCCGGTGCGAATCGGCCGCAGTGAGATGCCCGCCTTCAACGAGAAGGCGCAGTGGAGAGTGAAACATGCCGAAGAAAATCTTGTTGATCACCAACGACCAACGAGAGGTTGATAACCTTGCTCCGTCATTGGAAGGGC
Source organism: bacterium (assembly GCA_036743315.1). Taxonomy (GTDB): domain Bacteria; phylum Lernaellota; class Lernaellaia; order Lernaellales; family Lernaellaceae; genus CALBTQ01. The sequence continues at coordinate 3,978 of DAINPV010000311.1, forward strand.
TGGGTTACGTGTGGAAAAATGGGGCGACGGCAAGCGCCGGTATCGAACTCTACGAAGATTTCCAACCGGACCTGATCATCCTGAACGCGTTGGTGCCGGGCGGCGGCGGTTACGAGGTCTGCCAGGCGATCCGGCGACAGCATCGCGACGACAAGACGAAGATCATCGTCACCAGCGCGGTCTCGAGCGGCACGATCCAACTGGAAGCGCGGTTGAAGTGGAAGGCCGACGAGGTCGTGCTGTTGCCGATCACGCTGAAGAAAATCGTCCAACTGATCGCCTACTCGCTGGGAGACATGAACCGGCGGCCGTCGATCAAACCGGTCAGCGACCTCGCCGTCTATCACGAGCAGAGCAAGGAGGTCGAACCGGCCAAACGGCGCATCGCGCGGACGGGCGACTTGCAGGATGTGCCCTTCGGGCGGCTGATCGCGTTGTTGGTCAAGAGCAACGCCAGCGGCGTGCTGACCCTGGGCATGCTGGAAAACGCGCGCGAAGTGCTGATCGACAAAGGGCGGATCATCGAACTGCGCAGCGCCTATCTGAACGATCTCGGGCTGGCCGACATTCTCGCGATGTTCGGCTGGGTAAACGCCGAGGTGATCAAACCATTCGTCGATCTGGCGTTGATGAACGGACAGCGGCTGGGCGGCATTCTGCGCGAAAAGGGACTGATCGACGACTATCAACTGTTCACCGCTTTAGGCGAACAGGTGACGCGCAAGCTGGCCGACGTGTTCAACTGGCGTAAAGGATTCTATCGTTTCCACGCGTTGGATCCGGCCCCGCTGGTCGAGGAACCGCTGGACCTACAGTTCGCCAAGACCGCGTTTCAGGCGGCGCGCATGAGCACCAACCACACGATCTTCGAGGATCAGTACGAGCCGTGGCTGGATTCGTTCACCACCGTGAACGATAGTTCGCCGATCCGCATGAACCTGTTGCCGCTCAGCAGCCAGGAAAAGCGATTTCTCTTTCAATTGGACGGCAAGCGGAAGCTGAAATCGTTACTCAAGGAAAAGATGCTGCCCGATCGCGAGGCGAAGTCGTTGATCAACG
>DAINPV010000312.1:0-5035 GCA_036743315.1 bacterium
GCGGCCGATGCGATGGACATAGTCTTCGGCGGTGTGCGGCAGTTCGTAATTGATGACGTAGGGCAGCGCGTCGATGTCGATCTTCTCCTTGTCGTCGGGCACGAACGCCAGCAGCACCTTCGCCCCCTCGGGCGCCTCGGCCGCCGCCTTGGTGAACAGGAACGAGTGCGTGTCCAGCCCGTCGACGCTCGCGGTGAGCAGGAACGTTTTCGCGTCCAGCGTCTTTTCGTTGATCGTCACGTTCTGCGCCTTGCGCTCGACGTGCTCCCGGAACAGGTCGAGCACGCGCTTGAAATCGAAATCCTCGGGCACCCACACTTCCCAGTAGCGGTAGTCGAAGTGCAGCCGACCGAACTCCTTGGGCAGTGCGTAATCGGTGATGAAATGCCGCTTGGATAGTTCGCATTCGAGGAAACAGCGCATCGCGATGTCGGTCACCCGCTCGACGCGCTCGTTGAACGGCTCGATGCCCGCCGCGCGCGCATCCTTCGCGGCGATCGGTTCGGCGACGGCCGGTCCGCCCAGCAGACCGGCGCGCACCTGCACCAGCAGCAAGCTGGACATCGCGAGAAACAGCAACAAGCCGGCGACGGCCACGCCGAAACGGGTGGCCGGGGGCAGCGTCAACAGCCATCTGCCCAGGCGATCGAACGGGGTGGACCGGCGCCGGTCGAGCATCTACCTCACTCGGTTTTGTCGACGGCCGACTGCACGAACGCCGGCCAGGCTTTTAAAATACGCAGGGCCATCTCCAACTGCGGATCCTGCTCCTGCTTGTTTTGCGGCTGACCGTCCTCGCTCGGCGGTGTCGCTTCGTCCACGGCCGGCGGCACGGGCCGATCCTCTTCCTCGTTGTTGCGCAGGTGCCGGTCGAGGTCCGCTTCGCGCAGCAATTCGCGCCGGCCTTCATCGAAGCCCGCCAGCGGATCGCCCGCCACCAGGAAATCCGGCTCGATGCCCTTGGCCTGGATGTCGCGCCCCGCGGGCGTGAAATATTTGGCCGTGGTCAGGCGCATGCCGCTGCCGTCGGCCATCGGAATGACCGTCTGCACCGAGCCCTTGCCGAACGAACGCTCGCCGACGATCAACGCGCGGTGATGATCCTGCAGACACCCGGCGACGATCTCCGACGCGCTCGCCGAGCCGGCGTTGATCAGCACCACGATCGGGAAGTCCTTGTACGTGCCGGCCTGGGTGGCCGCCGCGCTGAAGTTGTTGCTTTCGCCGCGGCCGCGCGTGTACACGATCAAGCCGCTGTCGACGAACAGGTCGCTCACCTGAATCGCCTGGTCCAGCAGGCCGCCGGGGTTGTTGCGCAGATCCAGCACCAGCCCCTTGAGTCCGCCTTCCATCTCGGTCAGTTCCCGCAGGGCCGGCTTGAGGTTGGCGGTCGTGTTCGCGTTGAACTGCGAAACCTTCAGGTAGCCGTAGCCGGGTTCGAGATCCTTTTTCTTGACGGTCTTGACCTCGATGATCGCCCGCACCAGTTCGAACTCGCGCGGCTGCGTCCACGCCTTGCGCCACACGTGGATCTTGATCGGGTCGCCGGCCGGGCCGCGCAACAGCTTCACCGCGTCGGTCAGCGACATCCCGCGCGTCGACTGCCCGTCGATCTTGACGATGAAATCGCCCGGTTGCAGGCCGGCCGCGGCGGCGGGCGTATCGTCGATCGGGCTGATCACATAAATGAAATCGTCGCGCGTGGTGATCTCGATGCCCAGGCCGCCGAACTTGCCGCGCGTGTCCAGCGCCATTTCGCGCATCATCTCGGGCCGCATGAAGCCGCTGTGCGGATCAAGCTTGCTGAGCATCCCGTCCAGCGCGTTGTAGATCATATCGGTCGCCGAAACCTCTTCGACGTATTTGCTGTACACGATGGCCAGCGCGTCGGTGAAGATCTTCATCGGACCGGCCATGTCGCGGGCGAACGATTGCACGGCGCCGGCGGCGGCGAACGTGCCGCCGATGACGGCGATCAGCACCAGCACAATCAGGATTTTTTTCGTGCGGAGCATTGCTTCCTCCAAGTATTACGGAGCCGCCAACCAACCCATCGGATCGATCGCCGCTCCTTTATGTCGTACTTCGAAATGTAAGGTCGGACGATCGGACAATCCAGAGACGCCGACGGTTCCCAAAATCTGGCCCTGGCGCACCGTTTCGCCTTTGGCGACCTGAAATCCCGCCAGGTGCGCGTACAATGTGTGGTAGCGATCGCCGTGGTCGACGATCACCACCCGGCCGTAGCCGATGAATTCGCCGATAAAACGCACCGTTCCGTCCGCCACGCAGCGTACCGGCTCGCCCAGCGTCGCGGCGATTTCGAGCCCGTTGGAGCGGGTTTGCGTGCCGAATTGTTCGTGAACGCGCACGCCGTAGCGTTCGATGATCGGACCGGGGACCGGCTTTGCTAGATACCCCCGGAGTCCGGCGAAGTCAAGCCGCAACGGTCCGCCGGGCGTCGGCGGCAGCGGCGGCGACGGCAACCGCTCGATCTGGCTGCGCAGCGCCGCGTCCTGCTGCTCCAATTCACGCGTCAGACGCAGGGCCAGGTACTTGTCCTGCTGAATGGTCTCCAGCACGTAAACCTTCTTGCGCTTTTCGACCTCGACTTCCAACGCCGCGTCCTTCTCGCGCTGAATCAGCGAGGTCAGTTCCGCCTGCTGCCGCAACAGCCGCGCCCGCCGTTCGCGCAAGGCGATGATCTCCACCCGGTGCCGCGCCAGCAGCTCCGCGTCCAGCTCGACAATCCGCCGCAACGCGCGGTAGCGCCGCACGAACGCGCCGAACGAATCGCTGGTCATCAACACCTTCCAGAAACCGCCGCGCCCCATGCGGTACAGCGCGGCCAGCCGCCGGCTCAGCCGCGCGTTGCGCACCGGCATCTGTGCGTCCATCCGTGCGATGGTGGCGATGTCGTTGTTGATCGTCTGTTGCACCTCGGCCAATTGACTGCGCGTCTCGGCCAGCGACTTTTCGTGCCGGTACTGCACATGCTCGATCGCGTAGATCTGCCGCAGCAGGCTCTGTTCCGCGTGCATCGTCGCGCGCAACTTGGCCCGCTCGTCCTGCAACCGTTGCTGCAACTCCGGGTCGTTCTGCGCCCATGCGGCCGCGACGCCGGTCAGCAACAATCCCAGGATGAACAACGCGGTGAATCGTCGCATCGTCACACCCGCATGTAGCGGCCGGTGGAAAGCAGCGCGGCCAGCCAGCCGATCGCCCCCCCCAGCGCCAGCACGATGACGGCGGCCGGCAACGAAAACCACGTCGGATCCAGCCCGCCCAGCAGCCAGTCCTCCAGTTTTCCGGCGCCGAAATAGCGCCAGCGCGTAAAAGCGAACGCGCCGTAACACAGCGCCAGCGCCACCAGCGAGCCCGCCGCGCCCTGAAAGATCCCCTCGATCAACAGCGGCAGCCGAATGAAGGCGTTGCTCGCGCCGACCAGCCGGTACAGCGCGATTTCCTCGCGGCGACGGTAGATCGCCAGACGAATCGTATTGGCCACCAGCAACCCGGCGGCCGCGGCCAGAAACAGACCGATCACGAAAGTGCCGATCCACAAGTAGCGGATGATGCGCCCCAGTTTTTGCGCCCATTGCCGGCCGGTGTCGATTTCGATCACCCCCGCCAGTCCGGCGAGCTTTCGGGCCAGCGCCTCGGTTGCGGGCATGTCGCGGTAGCGCGCGTGCAGCCGGATTTCGATCGACGGCGGCAGCGGATTGTCGGCCAGTTCGCGCACCAGCTCGGCCATATCGGGCAGTTCCTCGCGAAAACGACGCAACGCTTCCTCGGCGTCGACGATGCGCGCCGATTCGACCTCGGCCATCGATTGCACCGACGCCAGCACCTGTTGTTGCTGCGCCGGCGTCACGTCCTCGGACAGGTAAACCACCACCTCGACCTGCCCCATGAACACGTCGACCAACCGCCCCATGTTCTGCGCCGCCAAGGCGAACAACAGCGGAATCGACACCGCCAGCCCCACGGCCAGCACCGTGACCAGGTTCGAACCCGCGTCGGCGGCGATGTTGCGCCACGTACGGGCCAGCAGATTGATCAGACGGCGCCTCACAGTTTGCGCACTCCTTCGGTCAAAGCGTTGACCAGCCGCCCGCGTTCCAACTCCAGCACGCGCTCGCCGTGCCGTTCCAGCAAGGTTTGGCTGTGCGTGGCGACCACCACGGTGCCGCCGCGTAGGTTCATCTCGGCCAGCAGGGCGATGATCTGATCGGTCATCGACGCGTCCAGGTTGCCGGTCGGCTCGTCGGCCAGCACGATCGAGGGCTCGTTGACCAGCGCCCGCGCGATGGCCACCCGCTGCTGCTCGCCGCCGGACAGCCGATGCGGATAGTCGTCCATCTTCGCCTGCATGCCCACGTGACCCAGCATCGCCATCACCTTGCGGCGCAACTCCGCGCGCGGCGTGTTCAGCACTTCCAACGCCATGGCGACGTTCTCGAACACCGTGCGGTCGCCCAGCAGGCGAAACTCCTGAAAAATCACCCCGATGTTCCGCCGCAGGTAAGGCACCGACGATTCGCGCAACTTGCTCACGTTGTGTCCGGCGACCAGCACCTGGCCGGTCGTCGGCTGCTCGGCCGCGTAGATCATCCGCAGAAACGTCGTCTTGCCCGCGCCCGACGGACCGGTCAGAAAGACCATCTCCCCCTTGCCGATCTGCACCGACAAGTCGTCCAAGGCGACGATCCGCGAGCCGTATTTTTTGGTCACCCGATGGAAGCGAATCATGAGCCATACCTTACCGACAACCATGGCGGTTGAAAACCGGAAAAGCGCGGAAAAAAAAGACCCCCCTGCCGTCGGACAGGAGGGTCTGGAAAGCTGAGTTGAAACAACCGGCTTACTTTTTCTTCATCTTCAGTTTGCCGGGTTTCACCACCGGTTTGGGCTCTTTCTTCTCTTTTTTCTTCATCTTGAGATCTTCGGCCTTCACCGGTTCTTTCTTCTCGGCGCCGACCGTGACGTTGGCTTTGTCCGCGAATCCGGCATAAGAGGCCGTGATCACCGCTTC
>DAINPV010000313.1:0-4999 GCA_036743315.1 bacterium
TGCGCTTCGGGGTACAGTTCCTTGACTGCCGCAGCGAGCACGTGCGACAGACTGTGACGCACCTTGTACAATTGTTCGTTGGGTTGTTTAGCCATCTGTTATCTCCTTTCTCTCCCCAAACGCCGGGGTTGAGAAGACTATTGGTTACTATAATCACGAGGCACGGGGGTTGCGCAAGCTCGTCAGCCGCCGATTTCGGCGCCCTTGAGCGCTTCGGCCTGGAAATGGGTTATCAATGGATCAATTACTTGATCCAGTTCGCCCTCCAGCACCAACGCGAGTTTGTAGATCGTCAGGTTGATGCGATGGTCCGAGACCCGGTTTTGCGGGAAGTTGTAGGTGCGAATGCGCTCGGAGCGGTCGCCGGAGCCGACCTGCGCGCGCCGTTCGGCGCTGAGTTTTTCTTCCTGTTCCGTGCGCATTTTGTCCAGCAAGCGGGCCTTGAGAATGAGCAAGGCCTTGGCTTTGTTCTTGTGCTGCGATTTTTCATCCTGGCAGGTGACGACCAAGTTCGTGGGCAAGTGCGTGACGCGCACCGCGCTGTCGGTCGTGTTGACGCTCTGGCCGCCGGGACCGCTGGAACGATAGACGTCGAAGCGCAGATCCTTTTCGGGGATGGTCAGCTCGACCTCGTCGGGTTCGGGCAGAATCGCCACGGTCACCGCGCTGGTGTGGATGCGGCCCTGCGTTTCGGTGTCGGGCACGCGCTGCACGCGGTGCACGCCCGATTCGAATTTCAGCCGGCTGTACACACCGGCACCCTTGATGCCGCAGATCACTTCCTTGAAGCCGCCCAACTCGGTGGCGTGACTGGAAAGCAGCTCGACCTTCCAGCCATGCATTTCGGCGTAGCGGTTGTACATGCGGAACAGAGCGCCGGCGAATAACGCGGCTTCCTCGCCGCCGGTGCCGGCCCGAATTTCCAGCAGGATGTTTTTGTCGTCGTAGGGATCCTTGGGCAGCAGCAGGATTTTCAGTTGGTCGGTCAGCGCGGCGAGCTTTTCCTCCAGCTCGTCCAACTCGAGCTTGGCCAGCTCGCGCATTTCCGGATCGTCCTCGGCTTCCAACAATTCCTTGGCGCCGTGGAAATCCGCTTCCATTTTCTGGTAGACCCGATAATTTTCGACGATCTCCTCCATGCCGATGCGCTCTTTGTTGAGCTTGGCGTAGCGGGCGTTGTCGCCGTACACCTCGGGATCGGCGAGGAGCGCGGTCAGCTCTTCGTAACGCGCTTCGACTGCGGCGAGTTTACTGAACATCGCAGGCCCCGCCTTTGAAGAGAAATTCCGGCGTGCCCAGTTCGGCGGCGGCCGTGGCGAAATCAGGGTAAGTGATTTCGCTTTCCTCAGTGGCGGCACCCTCGCGCACCCTCTGCTCGCGCCAGAGGCATTTTTTCAGGCTGAGGATGGCGATCTCGAGCATGTCGTCCGACGGCGGCTTGGTGGTGATGCGCTGGGTGAGCAGGCCGGGCAGCACCGCCAGTTTCAACAGCGGGTTGCGACGGTATTTGCCCGCCAGCTTGATCAGCTCGTAGGATATGCCGGCGATCGGCAGCAACAAGGGCAGCTTGATCAAGATGAACACGAAGTTGCGCGCGAGCTTGGGCAGCCCCTCGAACTTGGGCAGCAGGGGGAAGGCCAGCGAGAACAACAGAATGCTCGCCAGCAATACGATGATGATGAAGCTGGTGCCGCAGCGCGGATGGAACGTGGTGTAGGGGCGCACGTTTGCCAGCGTCAGTTCCTTGCCGTCGTCGAAGGCGAAGATCGTCTTGTGTTCGGCGCCGTGGTATTCGAACACGCGGCGGATGTCGGGCATGAAGCTGATACCCCAGACGTAGGCGAGGAAAACGGCGATTTTTATCACGCCGTCCACCGCGTGAAACAGCACCATGTCGACGGTCAGCTCGTGGCCGACCAACCAACCGACCGCGATGGTCGCGTAGTGCGGCAACACGACGAACAAGCCGATGGCGAAGAGCATGCTCACGAAGATTGTCGCGGTGATCGCCCAGGAGGTCAGCGGCTTGTTCTCCTTTTTCTCGACCGCCTTTTTCGGCGCTTCGCCATTTTTTTCAGCCGCGGCGGCCGCCTTTTTGTCCTCTTCCTCGGAGAAGAGATTGGCCGAGAAGGTCAGCGCGCTGATGCCGTTCCACATCGCTTCGATCAATACCACCGTGCCGCGCAGGAAGGGCCAGCGCAGGAACTTGAGGCGATGCCACAGGCTGATCCACTGTTGTTCCTTGAGGACGATTTGCCCGTCGCCCTTGCGGCAGACGACCGCCATGCTGTTGGGCGAGCGCATCATCACGCCTTCCAGAATGGCCTGACCGCCCACGCTCATCGGTTTGTTGTTATCGCTCACCGCGATCGCTCCTTATCGCCGACGCCGTTAAATGGAAAACCCGCGCGGACTAGCGCCGGCGCGGGCTGAACGACTGGCCAAGCTATTTGTTTTCGTACAAATTCTTGTACTTGCGCTTGAAGCGTTCGACGCGTCCCGCCGAGTCCACCAACTTCTGTTTGCCGGTGTAGAACGGATGGCACATGTTGCAGATGTCGATGGTGATTTCCGGCGCCTGGGTCGACTTGGTCATGAAGGTGTTGCCGCAAGCGCAGGTGACCTTCGTATCTTCGTATTTCGGATGGATGCCTTCTTTCATCGTTTCTCTCCTTCTAATTCGGCGCCGGCATTGTACGGCACCGCATCGCACATAGGGTGAGCTAAATACCATGTTTCCCAGGGCCTTGGCAAGGGCAAAACGCAGGGGAGCCACAACATCGTTTTTCCGCAAAATCGGGCAATTAGCCCACGCGGGAACGTCACGTTGCGGCGTACTCGGGGTACGTTTCGCTCGTGAACGCCTCGCGCAACGCATGTTGATCTTTGGCGCGGAACGCCTCGACGAACAGGCGATAGCAGCCGGCGGCGTTGACGCCGTTGATGTCGGTCGTCAGGCGCCGCGCGCCGTTTTCGTAGTCGACGCCGAACAGGCCGAAGCGCGGTTCGTAGCTGCCCCATTCGTAATTGTCGGTCAGGCTCCAATAGTAGAACGACCGCAATGGGTGCCCCTCACGCAGGGCGCGCACGACTTCGAGCATGATCAACTTCAGTTCCAGATCGCGCGTGACACCGTTGGGATGCGGCTCGACGCGGCCGCCGCGCGCGCGGTGGCACATGCCGTGTTCGAGCAGGTCGATCGGCAGATCGCCCGCCGTCCAGCGGTAAGACGAGAGCATCGGCCGCAGCGCGCCGGGATTGATGTTCCACTGATCCGGTCGGCTGCGGATCGTCACCAGGTTCGGCCAGGTGAAATCGAAATTGTTGCCCATGTACGGATCGTACAAGTCGAAGCTGACCGCGTCGAGCAACCGCGCTTCGTCGCCCGCGTAGAGGTATTCGACCAACTCGGCGACGAGCGGCTCGCTCAGCTTGTTCCACATGACCGAATCGATGAAGCGGTCCAGCACGCGCTTGAAGCCGTGCGGCCCGCGATGATAGGGCACCTGTTTCGTATGTTCGACAAAGCGCCGCTGCTGCTCGTGCAAGTGCGCGAACACCGCGTCGCGCGCGATGCCGTTTTGTTTGGCCAGCATCACGTCCTGCGAAAATTTGTCGAAGGAATAGGCCGCGCCGCACCAGGAGTTCATCGTCACCGTCGGCGCCGCCCAACCGCGCTCGCGGTAAATGCGGTGCACCGTGCGATAGCACAGCGCGTGCGCCTTCAGGATGTTCGCATAGCAGATCGCCGCGTTGCGCCGGCCCTTTTTTTCCAGCGGGAACACGCCGAGCAGGTAGCCGGCCATCGGCACGTTGATCGGTTCGTTCATCGTGATGTAGTAGGGGATCGGCGGGCGGCCGAATTCCTCGACGAGATAATGGTTGATGCGCTCGACGGCGAAGGCGACGTACGCGCCGAACAACTCGCTCGCGCGCGGCCAGTCGAGCCACAATTCCAGCCCGACCCACAGCGGGTGCGTCCAGTGATACAAGGTCACCGCCGGGAACATCTTTCGTTCCCAGCAGGCCGCCATGATCTGCGCATAGCGACGCGCAGCTTCTTCGGAAAATGGCGGCGGGACGGATTGCGCGGGGTCGACGCTCGGTTGCAGCCGCGCCCATTCGATGCCCAGACGAAAGGCGTTCGCGCCGATCCACCGCGCGCGGTCGAAATCCTCGCCGTACAATTCCCAGAAGCGCGCGGCGTCGCCGGTGTGTTTCTTTTCGCCGCGCCACTCGGCCCAGTACCAGTTGTTTTTCGGACCGTCGGGCGTGTTGTAGCCGCCTTCGCTCTGGTAGCCGGAACTGGAAACGCCGAAATTGAATGCGGCGGGAAATTCGAAGCCGTCCAACTCGCGCGTGAAATCGATGCCGTGCAGATCGAATCGCTCCATGGCCGCACCTCGCAGGATGAAATCGATCTTCAGCATGCAAAGAAAAAAGGCCGGGCGCAATGGCCTTTGCGCTGGAAATTGCTTCGGCTTTTTTTACCCTCACCCCGGGCGGCGCCCGACCCTCTCCCGGACGGGAGAGGGTAAGAAGCGAAAATCACGGGACACGTAACGAGTACATGCCCCGGATTTTTTTGGGCAGCCCGGACTCCCTTCTCCCCGTGGGAGAAGGGATGGGGATGAGGGCTGCCTAAAAAAAAGGCCGGGCGCAATGGCCCGGCCTTCGAAAAATTTCGCGAACGAATTTACTGGTTCATCATTTCCATGAAGTCGGCGTTGTTCTTGGTGCCGGTGATTTTGTCGAGCAGGAACTCCATGGAGTCGATGGTGTTGAGCGGGCTGAGCACGCGGCGCAGCACCCACACGCGCTGGAGCGTGTTCGGATTGAGCAGCAGCTCTTCTTTGCGCGTGCCGGACCGGTTGATGTCGATCGCCGGGAAGATGCGGCGGTCGGACAGTTTGCGGTCCAGGTGCAATTCCATGTTGCCGGTGCCTTTGAACTCTTCGTAAATGACTTCGTCCATGCGGCTGCCGGTGTCGACCAGAGC
>DAINPV010000314.1:0-4984 GCA_036743315.1 bacterium
GCCGCGGTAAGGTAATGATTGGTTTGCACCAGCAGATCGTTGACCGGATAGACGACCTCGAGATCGCTCGCGGAAAAACCGACCGAAACAGCCGCGGGCTTTTTGGTGTCGACCACAAACAGCGTCAAACCGCACAGCCGCGGTTTTGCCTGAATCAGGCGGATCGCCTCGATTAAGGTATGGCAGTCGGCTAGTAGATCGTGGCAGATCTTGAACACCGGCTGACCGGCCGTTTGCACGTCGCGGGTGAACTGCGAATGCAACGCGATGAACAGACCGCTTTCGTTGAAGCCTTGGGCGCTGCCGGGCACGCCCAACGTCCCCAGCCAACAGAAACTCTGGCCGCCGGTCGGATGCATCACGATCGCCGAATTGTTGGCATTCCACATGCCGCGACCGAAGAAATCGAAGTTGCGGCCGATTACCGCCTGGCCGTGGTCGGTCATGTCGCCGCAGGCGAAGAAGCTGGAACAACTCGGCGGCGTAACAAACTGCGGAAAAGCGCGGCCGATCAGATAATGAATGATGTCCGGCACCATGAAAACGCGTTCGGCTTCCACCGCCGACAGGCCGAACACCTCGGCGAAAGCGCCCAGATGCGCTTTCATCCGTTTGCCCAACCGTTCGTGATTGCGCTGGTGGAAGACCCACTTCAACGAATGGCCGATCGCGCCGGCGAGTGGCGGCAAGGAATGCGCCGCCAGGTTTTCCACAATCTTGTTGAAGTATTGCAGGTTGACGTCGCCGCAGATTTCTCGGGCCAGTTCGGCATGCTGGCGGCCCATTTCCTCGTAGCTGCCGCGCAGCTGCAGGATGTTGATGCCTTTGCGCCGTTCCAGCGTGCCTTGACCGCTATGCAAAATGAGCGTCGCGGGAGCTTGCTTGTCTGGTTTAACGGTGGCGGCTTTTTTGCCACGACCGACTAGTGAACGTTTGCCGCTTTTCATCATCGCCGTTGCTCCAAGGTGAGGGTCAAAAGAGTTCAGTCAACGCGGCAGTTTCGGGGAAAACGCCTGCCAGATCAATAGCCCGGTTAACCATTTTCCAACCACCAAAAATGAAAAATCCCCGAAACCAATCGGCTCCGGGGATTCGTTTGGTAGCGGGGCAAGGATTTGAACCTTGGACCTTCGGGTTATGAGCCCGACGAGCTACCGGACTGCTCCACCCCGCATCAGCGAGCGCTATGTATAGAGGACAATCCAGTGCTTGTCAAGAAGATATGGTTGAAGAAATACAAAACAATCGAGTGAGTTGCATGTGGACAATTCGTCGAACGACGAGATGAGTAATGGCCGGGAAAATACAAGCGATTCGTTTCCATACTTGACCGGAAAGGCATTGTAGTCCAACCTAAAAACAATCCTCATATTTGGAGGTTGGTTGTGCTACCCCGTCGCAAACTCGGTGAACTTCTGGTAGAGCGGGGCCTGATCACGGCCGAACAACTGCGAGATGCGCTGGCGGATCAAACCCGCACCGGCAGCCGCGTCGGTTCCACCCTCGTGAAGATGGCCTACATCAAGGAACAAGACCTGCTGCGTTTTCTCAGTCTTTATTACGATGTGCCGGAGGTCGATTTACTCAGCACGACGATCGCGCCGGCGGCATTGAATTTGATTCCGGCCGACAAGGCGAAGAAATGGCGGGTGATCGCGTTTCGCATCATCGAGCGCCCGCCGGACAAACCGTTGCTGTTCATCGCCACGCCCGATCCCACCGATTTCGATATGATCGAAAAGGTGCGTACGCTGACGGGCTATGAAATCGAGGAGTTCGTTTGCACGCACGGTTCGTTCGAATGGGCTTACGAGCGGGTGTACGGTCCCACCACACCGGCGGACGATGTAGCGCAGCTGCTGGAAGACGCCGAAGCCTTGCCCCTCGCCAAAGCGATGGCTACGTTGCTGATTGAAAAAAATCTGATCGACATCGATGAATTGCGCGAGGCATTGCGCGAGGCGGAAGAAAAAACAGGAGAATGATTGATGGCGGATAACCAGGCGGTTTGGCGGATAAACCGACGGGAATTTTTGCAGGGTTTGACCGCGGCGGGCATCGTCGCGGGCGTGGCGCCGGGCGCGATCGCCTCGGCGCATGCCGGGACGACAGGTTTCGGCGGGCTGCCGCTCGACGAAGCGTTGCTCGGTAGGCTGTTGCAAACGGCGATGGCTAAGGGCGGCGAATTCGCCGAGGTCTATGTACAGGACAGCATCGGCACCAACGTCAGCTTGGATGAAAAAAAAATCCGCAGCGCGTCGGTCGGTGTTTCGCGCGGTGTGGGCATTCGGGTGATCAAGGGTTTGAAAATCGGTTATGCCTACAGCGACGATTTTTCCGCCGAGGCGCTGCTGGCCACGGCGAAAACAGCCGCGTTGATCGCCGGCGGCAACGGTTCGTGGCAACCGCAACCGCTCCAGCCGCACATGGCCAGGTCGATCTCGCCGATCAAGGTCGATCCGGCCGACGTGCCGGTCGAGAAAAAGGTTGCCATGCTGCTGGCCGCCGACGAGAAGGCGCGCAGCCTCGATTCGCGCGTACTGCAGGTGATGGGCCGCTTCGCCGACGTCGGCGTGTATCGCCTGATCGCCAATACGGAAGGTTTGCTGATCGAAGACCGCGATGTGCTGTCGCGTTTATCGATCAGCGTGATCGCCGCGGACGGTAATGATCGCCACGCCGGTTTCTTCGGCGGCGGCGGACGTGTGGGTTTCGAACATTACCAGACCTTCACTCCGGAGTTGATCGCCGAGCGGGCGACGCGCATGGCGGTGGATATTCTCGGCGCGACCTCGGCGCCGACCGGTGAACAAACCGTCGTGTTGGGCAACGGCTGGGCGGGCATTTTACTGCATGAGGCGGTCGGCCACGGGCTGGAGGCCGATTTCATCCGCAAGAAAACCAGCCTCTACACCGATCGCGTGGGTCAGCAGGTGGCCGGCGAACTGGTGACGGTCATCGACGACGCCACGCTGCCCAACGAACGCGGTTCGTTCAACGTCGACGACGAAGGCGAATTACCGCAACGCAAGGTGCTCATTGAAAACGGCATTCTGCGCGGTTATCTTTTCGATAAACTCAACGCTAAGTTGATGGGCGGCGATTGGACATCGACCGGCAGCGGCCGCCGCGAAAGCTTCCGCCACTTTCCGATGCCGCGCATGTCCAACACGTTCCTCGCGCCGGGCAAGGCAACCAAGGATGAGGTCATCGGTTCGGTCAAGCAAGGATTCTACGCCAAGATGTTCGGCGGCGGGCAGGTGGACATCAGCAACGGCAATTTTGTGTTCGAGGTTGCCGAAGGTTACCTGATAGAAAATGGCAAGATCACCAAGCCGGTGAAGGATGCGATGCTCATCGGCGTCGGTCCGGACGCGCTGACCAAAGTCACGATGGTCGGCAGCGACGACGAAATGGATCCAGGCATCGGCACCTGCGGCAAAAACGGGCAGAGCGTGCCGGTCGGCGTGGGCTTGGGCCATGTGCGCATCGAAAAAATGACCGTCGGCGGAACGAAAGGCTAAGGGGCGCAGCGATGATGGATGCATTGAAAGTCGAAGCGATCAACAAACTCGTCGGCAAGATGAAAAGTGCCGGCGCCGATCAGGCCGACGCTTACTTCGAGTGGGGTCGCGAAACCGAAGTCACCGCGCGCGACGGCGAGGTGGAAAACCTGAAGCAATCGACCGGCACCGGCGTCGGGCTGCGCGTGTTTTATCAACAACGGGTGGGCTTCGGCTACACCTCCGATTTGACCGACAAGGGGCTGGACGATCTGGGCGAGCGCGTGTTGGCCATCGCCAAACAGACCGCACAGGATGAAAACAACGGCTTGCCGCCGGCGAACCTGTTGCAGCCGCGTAACAAGATGCCCGACGTGTTCGACGAGAAAATCGTTGCACTCGACAGCGAATGGCTGGCCAAACGCGCCATCGAGATGGAAAAAATCGCCAAAGCGCACGATCCGCGCGTCAAGCAGGTCGACGATGTCGGCGCGGGCAGCTACGTGGCCGAAGTCGCGCTGCTCAACAGCGAGGGGCTGGTCGACCGCTACCGCAAAACCTACGTGTGGATGTACACCTCGGTCGTCGCCGAGGAAAACGGCGACAAGCAATCGGGTTGGTTCGTCGACCAGGCGACGCACCTGGACGAAATGGACAGCGCCGAGAAAATCGCGCAAGAGGGCGCGCAGCGTGCCGTACGTATGCTGGGCGCGAAGAAGATCGCCACCGACGTCATGCCGGTGATCTTCGATCCACCGATGGCCAAGAGCTTCATCGGCGGCCTGATCGAAGCGATCAACGGCGACATGATCTACAAGAAAAGCAGTTTTCTGCTCGACAAACTCGGTCGGCAGATCGCTTCGCCGCTGGTGTCGATTTACGACGACGGCCTGCTGGACAAGCGCGTCGGCTCGCAGCCGTTCGACGGCGAGGGGCTGCCCACGCGCCGCAATGTCATCTTCGAGCAGGGCGTGCTCAAGATGTACCTGTACGACATGTACACCGCCAACAAAGCGGGCGCCGCGCCCAGCGGCACCGCCGCGCGCGGTTACGACTCGCTGCCGTCGATCGGTCGCACGAATTTCTTCATGCCGGCCGGCAAAACGTCGCCCGCGGAGATGATCAAAGGCATCAAGAAGGGGCTGCTGGTCAATCGCATGATGGGCAGCGGCGCGAACGCGGTCACCGGCGATTATTCACGCGGCGCGTTCGGCCTTCTGATCGAAAACGGCGAACTGACCGTGCCGGTGCAGGAAGTGACCGTCAGCGGCAACATGCTCCAGATGCTCGCCGACATCGATGCGGTCGGCAACGATCTGGATTGGCGCGGCAGCATCGGCGCGCCGTCGATTCGCTTCGCCAACCTCACCGTTTCGGGCAAGTGAGCGCGCCGGCGTCATGGCCCGTGGAACCCGGTTGCGTGGCGCTGCTGGCGCGCGCGGCCAAGTTGCTGGGCAAAGCGCGGGTGGGTTTGTTGACTC
>DAINPV010000315.1:0-4975 GCA_036743315.1 bacterium
TGGATCTGCCTGAGGTCTATTTTCACCTGGGCATGACCGCCGAGGAGATGGGCCATAAAGACGCCGCGCGCCATTATTATCGCGAGTTGATCAAACTGTTCGGCGACAGTGATTTTGCCGTGCGCGCCCGCGATCGTCTGGACACCGCGCTGGCCACCGGCAGCCGGCCGTTGTCGCAGCCGGCGGCGAACGGCGAGGGCAATTATAGCGTTTCACTCGGCGTGTACGAGAGCATGGCCGAGGCCGAACAGGCGGCGCAGAAGTACATGGCCGCCGGGCACAAAATCAATTACATTTTGCAGGAAGACCGTTGTGAGCTTTTGGTCGGTAAATTCGACTCCGAGCCGGCGGCTCGGCTTTTCGCTCAGGAATTGGCGAAGAAATACAATGTTTCCGCAGTGCCCAAACGCATCCCGTAGTCGGTTGTGAGGCGCGTCACGAGTGTGGAGGAGGTAGCGATGCAACAACTGGTCGAGTGCGTGCCCAATATCAGCGAGGGTCGCGACAAGGAAAAAATCAATCACGTCGCCGAGGCGATCAAACGCACCGGCGCGACCTTGCTCAGCGTGGAGCCCGAGGCCACGTACAACCGCACGGTGATCACGATGGTCGGTTCGTCCGAGACGATCGTCGACGGCGCGTTCGCCTGTGTGCGCGCGGCCTGCGCCGTCATCGACATGCGTCACCACGAGGGCGAACATCCGCGTATGGGCGCGGCGGACGTCGTGCCGTTCATCCCGATCTCCGGCGTGACCATGGCCGATTGCGCGCAGTTGGCGCGCAAGCTGGGCCGGCGCGTGGGCGATCAGATCGGCATTCCGGTTTACCTGTACGGCGAAGCGGCGCGAAAACCGGATCGGCAGAATCTTGCCGAGGTGCGCAAGGGGCAGTACGAAAAACTGCCCGAGAAGTTGGAGGACCGCAATTGGGCGCCCGACTTCGGTCCGGCGAAGTTCGTGCCCGAATCCGGCGCTTGCATCATCGGCGCGCGGCCGTTTTTGATCGCCTACAACGTCAACCTCGACAGCGAAGACGTGGGCCTGGCCAATCAGATCGCCAAGGCGATCCGCTCCAGCGGCTACAAGGAAGGCGACAAGAAAATCCCCGGCCTGTTTCCGGCGGTCAAAGGCATGGGCTTCGCGCTGGAAACCGAGACGCGGAGGCTGGCGCAGGTGAGCATGAACCTGGTCGATTTCACGCAGACCAACATGCACGCGGTGTACGACAAGGTGGTCGAGATGGCCGCCGCGCAGGGCGTAAAAGTGACCGGTTCGGAAATCGTCGGCCTGACGCCGCTTGCGGCGTTTGTCGAATCGGGACGGCATTACGGCGGCGCGGATCTCGACGAGCAGGCGGCGGTGGCTGCGGCGGTGAAGGGTCTCGGCCTGGCCGATCTGGCGCCCTTCGAACCGACGGATAAAATCCTGGAATATCTAATCGAGAAGAACAAGAACGGATGAAATGATGGCGGAAAAACTCATTACGATGAAGGTGAAGGAATTTGTCGACTTGCTGGCGTCCGACGCGCCCGCGCCGGGCGGAGGATCGGTGGCCGCGCTCGCCGGCGCGCAGGCGGCGGGTTTGATGGCCATGGCCTGTCGGCTGACGGTCGGCAAAAAGAAATACGCCGAGGTCGAAGAACAGATCAATGCCGGTCTGGGCGAACTGGAAAAACTGCGCGCGCAGCTGACCGAACTGGTCGACACCGATACCGAAGCCTACAACGCCTTCGGCGCGGCGATGGCGCTACCCAAGGAAACCGACGAGGAAAAAGCCTTACGCAAACAGGCGATGCGCGAGGCGGCCAAGCTTGCCACGGAAGTGCCCGCCAAGACGCTGGCCGCCGCGCTGGCGGTCGCGCGCCTGATCCGCCGCCTGCATCCGATCGCGAACAAAAACTGCCTGTCCGACATGGGCACGGCCATGATGATGGCCCAGAGTGCGGTGATGGGCGCGGCGATGAACGTGCTGATCAATCTGCCGGGCACCGGCGACGAATCGTTCAATGGAAAATTCGCCGCCCAAGTGGCCGCCGCGCGCGAGGAAATCGCCAAAATCGCCGACGACACGATGGGCCAAATTCTGGTCGCGCTGGCTGAATGAGGCGCCCCTTCCGGCTTTTCTTGACCGTGGCACTCTGCTACTGTGAATCAAACCAGTTGAGCGGGTGAACAACGTGCGCGGAAAAAGGATTTGGGCGACCGTCGTGGATTACTTTACCGATCCGCAGGGAAGGATGTCGTTCATCTTTTCTTACGGCATCCGCGTCGCGATGTTTTTTGTCGTCGTGGCCATCCTGCTGTTTATGCGCCACCCGAGCTGGAAGATCGTCCATTATTGGTTCTTCGTTCCGGTGCTGGCCGCCATCGCCGCCGCCTACGTCATCCTGCTGTTGCTGTACATCCTGTGGAAAAATCCGCGGCAGACGGCGCTGGCCATGTCGGTGTTCGACATCATCGCGCTGACCTTTCTGGTGACTTTCACCGGCGGCATGTTCAGCCCGTTCATCGTGTTGTATCTATTTCACCTGTCGGGCACGACGCTTTTCGGCAACCTGCGCCGCATTCTGACGATTGTGGTCGGCGGCTTTTTCATGGTGCTGCTGCAACTCGCGCTGTGGCTGACCGGCGCGGCCCAATGGCTGCCGGTTTTCGAGGGCAATTACGTTTACGACATCACCCACGGGCGGCAGATGGCCGTGTTGATGGTGATTCTGCTGTTCTTCATCGTTTATATGCTGATCATCAACTTGCGCCTGAGCCGGCAGATGCATGATTACGACCAGTTTCTGCAAGAGCGCGACAATCGTCTGCTGGCCGCCAACCGCGAGCTGACGCGCTCGTTTTACGACCTCGAGTCGCTGACCAACCGCGTGCGCGCCACCGGCGATTCCGAGCGCGAATCGATGCAGCGCCTGATGCTCGCCGAGCGCGCCGCCCGCGCCGGCAAGCTGACCGCGGGCATCATCAACGACATGACCGATCCGGTGACGGCGATCATGACCGAAGCGGAAATGTTCATCATCAAACCCGACAACCGACCCGAGCGCATGCGTGAAATCATGCAGCGTATCCTGGGCAACGCGCAGCTGCTCGGCAAGCTGATGGAAAACCTGCGCCTGCTCACCCGACAGCCGACGGAGAAAATTTACGGCGGCGTGGACATTGCCGACGTCGTGCACCGCTGTCTGTCGTTGCTCGAGCCCGAGCGCAAGCGACTGGGCGTGATCGTCAACGCTTATCTTGAAAAAGACGCGCCCAAGGTGCAGGGGGTGCAAAGCCAACTCGAACAAGTGGTGATCAATCTACTGACCAACGCCTTCAACGCGTGCAAGTCGCCGGGCGGCCATGTCACCGTCCGCTCGACGCGCAAGAAGGAAATGATGGTGCTGGAATTCGAAGACGACGGGGTCGGCATCGCGCCGGAAAACCTGGAGCGCGTGTTCGAACCGTTTTTCTCGACGCAAAAAGAACGCAATGCGGCCGGCCTGGGCTTGTTCACAGCCCAGACGATCGTCAACGAACACGGGGGGAAAATCACCATTCGCTCCGAACCCGGCGTGCTGACGATCTTCACCGTCGAACTGCCGATCGCCGCCTGACGAACCCGGCGACCGCCATGATCGCCGCAACCCGAACCCGGATTTTCACATGGCCAAACTGACGCTCGACGAGAAACTGGCGCGTTTGCAAAACGACAATCGCTTTATGGAAAACGTGCGCGCGCTGAAAAAAATTCCCGCCACGCCCGGCGAGTTCGCGCCATTCCCCGCGTGGATCCACCCCGAACTGCAACGCGTGCTGAGCGCGCGGGGCATCGCGCAACTGTACAGCCACCAGGCCCGGGCGGTCGACGCGGTGCGCGCCGGCCGCGACGTGGTGCTCATGACGCCCACCGCCAGCGGCAAAACGCTGTGCTACAACCTGCCGGTGCTTCAACGGATTCTGGAGGAGCCCGACACGCGCGCGCTGTATATGTTTCCCACCAAGGCGCTGGCGCAGGATCAAATGCACGAGGTGCACGGCCTGATCGGCGAATTGGGCGCGGACATCAGCACCTTCACCTACGACGGCGACACCCCGCAGGATGCGCGGCAGGCGATTCGCAAGCAGGGCCATGTGGTGGTGACCAATCCGGACATGCTGCACGCGGGCATTCTGCCGCACCACACCAAGTGGCAGAAGCTGTTCGCCAATCTGCGCTTCGTGGTGATCGACGAATTGCACGTGTACCGCGGCGTGTTCGGCTCGCACCTGACCAACGTGTTGCGGCGTCTGGTGCGCGTGTGCCGTTTCTACAACGCCGCCCCGGTGTTCGTCTGCTGCTCGGCGACGGTGGCCAATCCGCAAGAGCACGCCGAGCGCCTGCTGGAGCGGCCGGTGGAGCTGATCGATAAAAGCGGCGCGCCGACGGCGAAGAAAACGTTCATCCTATACAACCCGCCGATCGTCAACCGCGAGCTGGGCATCCGCCAGTCGGCGATGACGCCCGCGCGGCACCTGGCCAGCGATCTGATCGAAAACCAGATTCAGACCATCGTGTTCACCACCAGCCGGCTGAACGTCGAAATTCTAACAAAATATCTTAAGGATCGCTTCAAGAAGGGCAAGCCGGTCGACACGCAGTACGTGACCGGTTATCGCGGCGGCTACCTGCCCAAGTTGCGGCGGCAGATCGAACGCGGCCTGCGCGAGCGCGAAGTGATGGGCGTGGTGTCGACCAACGCGCTGGAGTTGGGCATCGACATCGGCGATCTGTCGGCGTGCATCATGGTCGGCTATCCGGGGTCGATCGCCAGCACGTGGCAGCAGGCCGGGCGCGCGGGGCGGCGCAGCGGGCACAGCCTGGCGATGCTCGTCGCGCGCAGCAATCCGATGGACCAGTTCCTGGTCGAAAATCCGGAGTACTTTTTCTCGCGCTCACCCGAGCACTGCCGCGTCAATCCGGACAACCTGCTGATTCTGCTGCACCATAT
>DAINPV010000316.1:0-4963 GCA_036743315.1 bacterium
TACAAAAATGGATGGTGGGACACTCGGGAAAAAGTGTCCCACGCCGTCAGAATCATTGTTCGAGTCGGGAGAAGGGTCTTTTTTGCACGTACATGTCCGAAAGATCCTGGATTCCTCAGACATCGTGCGGGGCATGATGAGGATGTCCCTTCCCTATTCCGTTTAAAAAAAACGAACGCCCGAAGCCTGCTCCGGGCGTTCGTTTCATTTTCGTCAGATAATCAGTTCCATTCGTACCCATAGAAATTGTCGAATTTGGGCACACCGCCTTCACCGGCGCCGGAATAGTCGGTGAAGACGATCTGGCCGAGATGATCGAAGGTGGCATTCGGATTGAGCGGCGTATTTTCGCATTGGGTCAGCGCATTGTCGAGATACACGTCCGCCGTCATCGCTGAGAAATCGAATTCGATGCGCACGTTGTACCAGGTATTGCCGGAGAAGGACCCGCAACTAGCCCAATTGGTCATATAGTCGAATTGAACCGTTCCGGTTCCGCCCATCATGTGCAGTTTGCCGATAATGTCCGTATCGCCGGTCTGCTTGAACTGAATGTTGGCACTGCCGTTGCCGGGCACATAGACATCGTATTCAATCGCAATCAGGTCGCTGCTATGCGTGACCGGGTAAGTCGCATACACATAGTCGCCGACTTGATCGCCGCCGGCGATGTTCATCACCTTTCCGGTGCGTTTGGTCGGATCGTTCACAATTTCGACATAGCTGTTGCCGCCATCCTCGACAGTCCAAGGAGAAGGCAAATTGCCGAGATCGTAATCCTCGAAATCGATATCGAATAACTCGGTGGTGTCATCATCGGCGGAATCGTCGTCGGTTGCATCATCATCGGCCGCATCGTCATCGCCTGTATCATCGTCGGTGGAATCGTCGTCGGCCGCATCGTCGTCGGACGCATCGTCGTCGGCCGCATCGTCGTCGGACGCATCATCATCGCCGGCATCGTCATCACTTGCGTCGTTATCGTCGTCATCATCGTCGTCATCGCCGCAATCGCAACCAATCGTCAAACCAAGCGACAGAATCAGCATCAACATCAGAACTGTACTCGCGCGCATCTTGGAGTCCTCCCGTATTCAATGGCTAATTTTGTTGAGGAAACAATGAACGAACAGTTCACCGCCGGCAAGAATACACATTCCAGTTGCAGAAGCAATTTAAATTTTCGAGGACTATCGCAGTGGTGTCCGGCTGAAAACGGCATTCGATCCCTGAATGGTACGCAGGGTGGTTTTCACCACCCTGCGAGGTCGTTAATCGGCCCAGTTGCCGTTGGTATCGTATTTCCGCAGCCAGATGTTCCGGTTACCCGCGTCGGTGTAGATCGTACCAATGACATAGACATTGGCGTCGATGTCCAAAGCGAGACCGTTGCCCACATCCGCGCCCTGGTCGGGGGCCTGGTAAAGATCGGTCCACAGTTCGTTGCCTTCGCTATCGTATTTGGCGACCCAAATACCGGCGAATTCGTCCAGGGTTTCGATTTTCCCGGTGACATACACATTGCCGAGCGTGTCAACGGCGACATCATTGGCTTGATCGGATTGATGGTCATCTCCGTCTTTGGTGACGGTCCATTCCACGTTGCCGTTGGCGTCGTATTTGCGGACCCAGATATTCGCATATTGCCCGTCGATCCATTCCGAACCCGCCACGTAAACGTAGCCATCGGCGTCGACGGCAATGCCGAAGCCGACGTCGGCCATATTGGCCGCGCCGTTATGGGTTTTCGTCCATTGCGGAGTACCATCGCCATCCAATTTCCGCACCCAGACATTGGAGCCTTGACCGTTTACATCGCCGGTGACGCCGACAACGAAGATATTGCCGGCCGCATCCGTGGCGACATCGTTGCAGCCATCGAATTCGTTCAATCCGCCATCGTAGGCGCGCATCCATTGGATCACGCCGGTCGGACCGTATTTGCGGATCAAAATGTCCCAATCGGCCGCGCCGACGCCGGTCCGGCCGCAAACGATAACATTACCGTCGGCGTCGACACTGACGCCGTTGCCGTAATCGAAGCCCAAAGAGATATCGCCGTAGGTTTGGGTCCATTGCTCGGTGGTAAAGGCATCGTATTTGCGGACCCACACGTCGAATTCACCGACGGACTGACCGATGTCCCCGACGACGTATACGTTGTCCGTCGCGTCGACGAAGATGCCGTTGCCGTTATCGGTATCGGAGGCCGGACCATTCACAGACCGTGTCCACAATTCGGTGCCGGAGGGATCCATCGCATGAACCCAGATATTCTCTTCCTGACCGGCAACCGAGAAGCTTCCGGTTAGATAGATATTGCCATCGCCGTCCAGTGCAATGTCGTTGCCGCTGTCAGCCTCGTTGTTGGCGCTATTGAAAGTCATTGTCCATAAGTCCACGGCCTGAAATGAACTCGAGAAGCTGGTCGCCATCGGAACGCCGTTCCGATCCGCGGCGCCGCTACCGATGAACACGGTGAAGGTTTCGCCTTCGGTCAAAAGGTCGGCGGGGGTGAAGGTGAGTTCGCTTTCGTCGGCGTTCCAGTCGAACGCGCCGCTCAAGCTGCCGAGATTGAAGTTTTGCTCCACAGTCGCGGCATCCATCGGCTCGCTGAAGGTGACGACAATCGCCGTGGCCAGCGGCACTTCCGTTTCGCCGTCGTCGGGATTGATACTCACGACGGTCGGCGCCGCATCGTCATCGTCGTTGTCAGCCGTGTCGTCATCCGCCGCATCATCGTCGGCCGTGTCGTCATCCGCCGCATCATCGTCGGCCGCGTCGTCATCATCGTCGTCACCTCCGCCGCCGCTGGAGCAGGAAAAGGCAAATAAGCCCACGAAAAGGCACATGAAAACCACGTAAAGATCCGCTTTCATTTCAACCCCCTAATCTCGATGGCCAAACCTCAACACCATTTAAAAAAAATGGCGACACGGCGCTGCCATCAGCAGTAAACACCAGCTATTGAAGATGTGTCAACCAGAAAAGTCCTGTAAAATCTAAGCATAAGGAGTGTTTACCTCCAGGTATCCGCGGCCCAAGATGCAAGGAGGTAGACGTTAAACGAAAAGAACCCCCGCGCCGCCTTTGGCGAGAGCATCCGCCGCCTACGGGAAGCAAAAAAATGATCCAAGCCGAGTTGGTCGAGAAGTCCGACCTGGGTTCATGGAAGTACATCGGCACGGTCGAAAACGCCGGAACCAACATTCCCCTGACCAATGTAATCAAGTTGGCCGACGGCCTGGGCGTGACGATTGCGGAACCGATAAAAGCCTGTTTTCCTCCGGACCGGAAGCGGAAGGAACAACTGCACGATCTGCTGGCGCTCGAATATCAGACGCCGTGCGAGGTCGAGGCCGAATGGATCGCACGAAATGCCGCTTAAAACCGACTTGCTTTCCGAGGGGACACTGCGCGCCGTCTGTAATGTGAAACTTATTTACGACAGCAAAGAACCGACGAGCCGGCAAGAGCCGGCCCGCGATGGATCGGTTTACGGTTTGGAAATTCGTTACGGCGTCACTTCGGTCCAGGAGAGGATGTCGACCGGATCGGAGATGACGTTGTACGCCGACGAGTAGGTGTACCAGTAGTTGGCGCAGTTGTTGTTGGTGAATTCGCTCGGGTTCTGGATGGTGACCGAACCGAAAGCGGTGACCACGCCCCAGAATTTGATCTTGCCGTGCAGCTCGTAATCGCCCTCGGTGTACACCAGGCCGTTGAGCTGGCTCATCGCTTCGGTGTCGAAGTTGAGCAACACGTCGTCCTTGGCGATCATGCTGACGGTAGGCGTTCCGCCGGCATTGGCGTGGAAATCGCCTTCGCAAATGATCTTGCCCGACGCCACGATCGTGCCGATGCCGCTGAGTTCGCCGCTGATGTGGACATCGCCGTCGACGAAAATGGTGCGGTGCCCGTCGGGTCCTTCGGGGATGTCGTCGAAGTCCAGATTCGTCACGGAAATATTCGTATCGCCGGTGCCGAACCGGCCGTCGCTGTCGTAATAGGCGTTGCGGTTCGCGCTTTGCGCGATTTCGTACCATTGCTCGTCGGTGAGGCGAATCGCGGACAGATCCATCGGTTCCTTTTCCAACCGGTGCAATTCGGTCGTGTCCCCTTCGGCCGTCAAGGTGGAAGACGACGGCATATACAGATTCAACTCCGGCGTGCCGGCGTCGAGATTCAGATAGGCGTTGCCGTTGACCCGCACGCCTTCGCTGGAGATGCGCGGTTTGCCGTCGAGGATGATGTCGCCGCCCGCATTGAGCGCCGATTCGAAGGCCGAATCGACATTGACGATCACTTCCAGGCGTTTGACCGAGGTGCCGATGCGCCCGGAGGCGATCACCCGTTTAAGGTAAGAAGAAAGTTGAACCACCTCGACCGTGAAGGCCGCGTCGTTGCTGAGCGTGTCGCCGCCCAGATCGCCGACGAAATCGCGGTTGTCGCGCAATTCGCCCAGGGCCTTTTGCACGCCGGCTTCCGCCGCCCAGAACGCTTGCGCGCTGCGTTTGTAGTGGCCGCTGATTTTCAAATCGGTTCCCACGACCAGCATGCTGGCCATGCTCAACATGGAAACGGCCATGAGCACCATCAACACGATGAGCATCACCATTCCCTGTTGACCGTACTCGCGGAGGTCGATGTCCCGTTTCATGGCACACCTCACGGACATGGGCAGTCGCCCGCGTTGGACACGTACGCCGAACATCCGGCGGGTTCGTTGCCCTGTTGATCCACCGCGGTGATGTAGTACGTGTAACAGTATTTGTCGGCATCCAAGCGGTTGTCGTTATCGACGTACTGCACCCCCGGCAGATTCGGATTGGCATCGGTCACCCGGGTGTAGATCCTGGTGAACGAGCCGCAATCGCCGGAACGATAGATGTTGTAACCGACCACATCCGGCTCGGCACTCGCGTTCCAGCTTAAGCTGATCTGTTTCTTGGCCACCTTGGTC
>DAINPV010000317.1:0-4894 GCA_036743315.1 bacterium
CGTGTTTCAGCGTGTTGAAGCCGTGCGGGCAGGTGGTGACCACCTTCTTGCCGGCGAAGGTCGGATCCATCTCGCATTCCTGCACGGTCGTCTTGAACATCGTGACCAGCGCTTGGAAGCTGGCCTCGTTGCCCAACCGGCGGATGCTGTCGCCGCAGCACAGCTCCATCTCGCCGAGCACGGCGAAGTTGACGCCGGCCGCCTGCAGGATCTTTACGAACGCCTTGCCGATCTTGATCGCGCGCGGGTCGTAGCCGCCCATGCAGCCGACCCAGTACAGGTACTCGTAATCCGGATTGTCGAACACTGTGGGCACGCCCAGCTCGGCCGTCCAGGTCATCTTGTCCGACGGGTTCATGCCCCACGGGTTGGCGTTGGTGTCCATGTTCTTGAAGAAGTCCTTGCAGGCCTTCTCCGAATCGTCGAACTCCATCGCCAATTCGCGCCGCATCTGGTTGATCAGCGGCACGTGCTCGACGAACACCGGGCAGATGTTCACGCAGGCCATGCAGTTGGTGCAGTCCCAGAGCACCACCGACTCGACCGCCGCGGCGCCGGGTTCGCAACCGTAACAGGCCGCTTCGGCCGCCAACAGGTAGGGGCCGCCCGCGCCGACTTCGGCCGCGGCGGCTTCGCCCTCGGCCTTGTTCACTTCGACGTTCTGGTCGCGCTGCTGCGCCCAGCGGGCCAACCAATGCTCCTTGACGCTCTGCACGAACTTCTTGGGCGACAGGTGCTTGCCGGTGTTGTAGGCCGGGCATTGATCCTGGCAGCGGCCGCACCGCGTGCAGGCGTCCGTCTGCAGGATTTCGCGCCAGGTCAGGTCTTCAATCTTTTTGTAGCCCATCTCGACTTCTTCGCCGGCTTCCATCCGCTCCATCATGCGGGGGATGGAAGGCGTGAAGGCCTTCGGGCCCAGGCTGCGCGTAAAGATGTTGGCCAGGGTCGAGAAGATGTGCAGACCCTTGTTGAACGGCAACACGGCGATGAAGGTCAGCGAGGCCAGCACGTGCACCGACCAGAACAGCTTGTGCAACACCGGGCTGTCGCCGAAAACCAGGCCCAGGCCGTAGCCGACGAAACTCGAGGCTTCATAACCGGCCGCCTTGTGGCCCATGACCACGCCGATGCGCGCGCCTTCGGCGAGGAAGCCGGTCAACAGAATCACGAAAATCCAGGTGATCAGCGAGGCGTCGGTCTGTTGGTTGTCCAGGCGCTCGGGCTTCATCACGTAGCGGCGGACCAGCGCCATGCCCAGGCCGACCAGGGCCAGCAGGCCGAACAGGTCGAGCATGAACGAGAACGCGACGTAGAAGCCGCCGTGGATGAACTTGTTGCCGGTGATCAGGCGATAGAAGTCCTCGTCCAGCACCGTCAGCGACGTGCCGATGAACAGGACGACGAAACCCCAGAACAAAAAGAGGTGGAATATTCCCGGGAACGCTTCGCGCACCACACGCATTTGCGCGATGCCGTAGCGCAGCAGCTCCATGATCCGCGCGCCGATGTTGTCCAACGCGCCGGGGGCCGGGCGGCCCATCCGGTAGGCGCGGATGCGCTGCCAGATGCCGTAAACAAAGGTGATTATCACCACGAGCGCGAGCGCGTAAATGATCCAGCGGGTGGCGGCCCAGAAACCGCCGTACATTTCCCACATCGGCAGCCGTTCGATCCCGCTATTCGCAATTTCGTGGGTGGGCATTCTCGATACTCCTCTAACGGTTCGGTTGAGCGCCGGAGGCGGAGACCGCTCTCCGCCCCCGGGTTACATCTTCGTTAACCGAGCAGCTTTTTGAATTCGTTGGCGAACAGCGGCACGGCCTCGAACAGATCGCCCACGATGCCGTAATCGGCGACCTGGAAGATCGGCGCTTCTTCGTCCTTGTTGACGGCCACGATCACCTTGGAGGTGCGCATGCCGGCCAGGTGCTGAATCGCGCCGCTGATGCCGAAGGCCATGTACAGGCCCGGGTTGACGACCTTGCCGGTCTGCCCGACCTGCATCGACTGATCGGCGTAACCGGCGTCCACGGCCGCGCGGGAGGCGCCGACCGAAGCGCCCAGCACGTCGGCCAGGTCTTCGAGGATCTTGAAGTTCGCTTTTTCCTTCATGCCGCGACCGCCGGAGACGATCACGTTGGCTTCGGTCAGGTCCGGACGCGACGAAGCCGCGGCCAGGATCTCGGCGATCTGGGCCTTGGGAGCGCCCATGTCGGCCGAAGCCGGCGCTTCCGCCGCCGCCGCGCCGCCGCCCGCGCCCGGATCCAAAACGTTCGGACGAACCGTGGCGAAGGCCGGAGCGGCCAGGAAGCCGACTTCCGTGAAGGCTTTGCCGGCGAAGACGGGCCGCTTGGCGATGAAGTTCGCGCCGTCCATCCGGAAGCCGACGATGTCGCTGGCCAGGCCCACGCCCAATTTGGCGGCCAGGCGCGGCGCCAGGTCTTTGCCGGTCGCGGTCGCGCCCATCAGCACGACGGCCGGGTTTTCGGCTTTGACGATGGCCGCGGCGATGTTCGCCCAGCCTTCCACGTTGTATTTAGTCACGCCGTCGGCCACCAACACTTTGGTCGCGCCGTAGGCGCCCAATTTCGCGCCGACGCCCGCCAGCCCGGAGCCGATCGCCGCGGCGATGACCGCGCCACCGGTTCCGGCCGCGATGGTTTTGGCGGCGTTGAGCATTTCATAGCTGACTTTTTTCGGTTCTGAACCCTTCAGTTCAGCGAAAACCAAAACGTTCGACATTGACTCATCTCCTTATCGAACCTGGCAGCACCAGGGTGCAGTTAGATGACTTTGGCCTCTTCGCGAAGCAACTTGGCGACCTGGGCCACCAAATCGGCCAACTCGCCGCCCTTGAACACCTTGCCTGCGGCGCGCGGCGCCGGCAACGACCAGCCGACGATCTTCGTCTTGTTCTGGTCCTTGCCCGACCCCACGTCGGCGCCCGTCTTCTTGGCCAATGGCTTGCGTTTGGCTTTCATGATGCCCGGCAGACTGGCGTAACGGGGCTCGTTGATGCCCTTGGTCGCCGTCACGATCGCCGGCGCCTGGCACTGCCACACTTCCTTCGCGCCGCCTTCGATGTCGCGGAACGCTTTGATCGCGTTGCCTTCGACTTCCAGCTTGGAAACCACGGTCACCTGCGGAATGCCGAGGAATTCGGCGACCATCTGCGGCACCGCCATCATGTCGTCGTCGACCGCCTGCTTGCCGCACAGGATCAACCCGTAATCCATGCCCTTGAGCGCCCCGGCCAGACCCTTGGCCACCGCAAACGCGTCGGCGCCGTCGAACCCGGCGTCTTCCACATGCACCGCATCGTCCGCACCCATCGCCAACGCCGTGCGGATCGCTTCCTCGGCGCGCTTCGGGCCGATCGACAACACGGTCACTTTCGCCGCTTTGCCGGCCTCTTTGATCTTCAGCGCTTCTTCCACACCGTACTCATCGTAGGGGTTCAGAACCCATTTGATGCCTTCCGCGTCGAAGCTGCTGTTGTCGCCCAGCAACTTGATCTTGCTTTCGGTGTCCGGCACCTGTTTGCACAAGACAACGATATTCACAACAAACCTCCTTGAATCGTTCGAGTGTTAGTCCGTATACGCCAGCCGAACCCCCCCTATGGCGGTCAGGCCTTTAATCCCCGGATAAAGGTCTCCGTCGACTGCTCGATGAGCGTCATCACGTCGTACTTGGGCTTGGGCGCCAGCACCAGGTAGATGACCAACTCGTCCAACGCGCCGAACAGCGCGCGCTTGATCACCCCCGGCTGCAGGTCCGCACGAAATACGCCCTTGTCTTTCCCTTCGCGAATGATGCGGCTGACGATGTTGAGGTACTCGGAAAATTTACGCGGTACGTATTCCTTCATGAACTTGTGGCTCTGGCGCAACTCGACGCTCACCACCTCGGCCAGCGCGCGGTTTTTCTCCATCATCTCCATATGGAGCTTGATGAACACGCGCAGCTTCCGCTCCGGATCGTCGATCGGATCGAGAATCTCGCTAAATTCGGTGATGATTTCCTCCAGGCGCTCCTCGAACACCTTGATCAGAATGTCGTCTTTGTTCTTGAAGTAGAGGTAAATCGTGCCGTCGGCCACCCCCGCCTCTTTGGCGATCTGGCTGATCTTCGAATTGTGAAACCCGTTTTTGGCGAAAACCTTGATCGCCGCCTTCAGGATCTTCTCGTGTTTGTCCTTGTTGGCGTTGCGTCCTTTGCCCGCCGAATTTTTATTGAGTTGACTCATCGAGTCTAATCCCGCCTTGTTTATCGTAAAAAGCGAAAAATCCCTTTGCCATCAACGTCAAACCGATGGGTTGGTGGGACCTTGCTTTTCCTGGTTTGAGGATAAATACAACTCAGTGTCGGTCGCGTGCCCACACAATGAATGAACCTTCACTCAGTAAGCTACCACCGCCGTTTAAAGGTGTCAAGAACGTTTTAACCCACCGGTCGGAAATTTG
Source organism: bacterium (assembly GCA_036743315.1). Taxonomy (GTDB): domain Bacteria; phylum Lernaellota; class Lernaellaia; order Lernaellales; family Lernaellaceae; genus CALBTQ01. Next base: position 4,467 of record DAINPV010000317.1, read on the forward strand.
TCGGCGGCTCCGAGCAGCCGACGTCCAACCGCTTGATAAATATCGCGAATTGCACTCCTGTGTAAAATGGTGCGCGCGCGCCGGCGATTTGTTCCCCCACCGTTTTTTCACCAGCGGTTCAAGCACCCGACCCGGGGCGAAACGCCCGGATTTTCCCCCGCGTTCCGGCCGGCGAGAAAACAGTTTCTTTCACCGCGCCATTGCGCGTATAATGGCGCGCCGCCGCCGGGACTTGCCGGGCGGCGCGGAAACGAGTTTAATGGTTTAACCCTGACAACCGGAAAAGCGTCCAAATACGCGGGAGCGAACGATTCGATGTCGGCGAACGTGACCGATGCGTTGGATAAAATCGAAGTGAAGTTGCGCGAGCTCAAGCGCGATTACGAGCTGTACTTCAAAGGCGAGTTGCGTCGTGAACCGGTCAACGA
>DAINPV010000318.1:0-4844 GCA_036743315.1 bacterium
GGTGATTGCCCTGCATGTCCTCGGTGCGTTGAGCCATGCGCTGACCGCCGGCGAACTGGCGCAGTGGTGGAGCGAACAATACGGTTGGCCGCTGGAGTTAACCGTGCTGCCCGCGCGCCATTGGCGGCGCGACATGTACTTCGACCAATGCGGCCTGCCGTGGACGCCGCCCAGCCCGAACATGCCGACACTGGATACAGCGATCGTCTATCCGGGCGGCTGTTTGCTCGAAGGCACGAACCTGTCGGAAGGGCGCGGGACGACGCGTCCCTTCGAAACGATCGGCGCGCCGTGGCTCGATGGCCGTCGCCTGGCCGCGACGCTCAACGAACGCGAACTGCCGGGCGTCGTTTTCCGGCCGATTTCATTTGTGCCCACTTTCCATAAATTCGCCGGTGAACCTTGCGGGGGCGTCTTCGTGCACGTGATCGACCGCCAAGCATTTCAACCGTTTCGCAGTTATGTGGAGTTGATCGCCGCCGCACGCAACCTGCACCCGGACCACTTCGCCTGGCGTACCGAGCCTTACGAGTTCGTCGCCGATCGCCTGGCCATCGATTTGCTGTGCGGCAGCGACCGCGTGCGGCGTCATCTGGAAGAGGGAGGCGATGTCGCGGCGTTAACAGCCGATTGGGAAAAAGAAGCGGCGGATTTCACAGCGCGGCGCCAAAACCACCTGCTGGCGGAGTATGCGCCCCCCGAATAAAAGTTATTTTTTTTGTCATTTTTCTAGGGAATATCCAGTCGCCAGGTAATATTTGACCAAAATCATTGAACATTGTACTATGAACTCTCTTCGTTGGAATGACAGGTGAGGCGTACGATGAATAAGAATCAACGGGAAAAAGCGCTTGCGCTTGCGCGGAGGCTTCTGCCGCCGGATGAGTATGAGCGCGTGATGTCCATCGAAATCAACGATCTGGGGTTCGGTTTCGATCAGTTCGGCATGGAAAAGGAATCGGCGATCATCGCCTATTCGCTGGCTCGTTACGTGCACAAGTACTGGTTCCGCGTGGAAAGCGAGGGGCATGAGTACATTCCGCTCAAAGGCCCGGCGATTCTGGCTTCCAACCACAGCGGCGTGCTGCCGATCGACGCGGTGATGGTCTGTGCCGACGTGGCGATCAAATTGGATAGACCGCGTGTGGTGCGGGCGGTGGTCGACAACTTTGCCGGCTTCCTGCCGTGGGTCAATGTGTTCTTCTATCGCGTGGGCCAGGTGGTGGGCGCGCGGCGCAACTTCATCGATCTGCTGCACTCGGGCGAAATCTGCGCGGTGTTTCCCGAAGGCACGCGGGGCATCGGCAAGCCGTTCACGCAGCGCTATAACCTGGTTAAATTCAATGTCGGTTTTATCGAACTGAGCCTGACGACCAAAACGCCGATCATCCCGGTAGCGGTCGTCGGGGCGGAAGAGCAGGCGCCGATGCTGGGCAACATCAAGCCGTTGGCGCGCTTACTGGGCTTCCCGTATTTCCCGATTACGCCGTTGTTCCCGTTGTTGGGTCCGCTGGGCTTCATTCCGCTGCCGACGCAGTATCACATCTGCTACGGCAAGCCGATCGAATTTTACCGGGAGTACGGACCGAAGACCGTCAACGATCCGGAGGCCGTGCGCATGCTGGCCGACAAAGTGCAGTTGGTCATCCAGGATATGATCAACCAGCAGTTGGAAAGCCGCAGTTCTGTTTTCGGATTCGGGGAGGATGAGCGAGATGACCGCCAAAGCGCGTCGAACTAACGGACGCCATAAGCGATTGACGAAAAAGAATATCCTGATCACCGGCGTGACCACGAGCATCGGCCGCAACCTGGTCAATCATTTGCTCAACGATCCGCGCGTCGGGGTGATTTTCGGCGTGGCCCGCAGCGACAAGCCGTACTATTTCGGCGATTTGCCGCCGAACAAATTCGTGTATCGCTCCAGCGACATTCTCAAGTACCGCGAGTTAAAGAACCTGTTTTTATCGAAAACGTTCCGGAACGCGAAAATCAACACCGTCATTCACCTCGCGTTTCAGAATCGGCCGATTCCCGGCGAGGATACGCACCGCCTGAACGTCGAGGGCACGCGCGATCTGCTGGGCAAGTGCATCGAGACGCCGGGCATCAGCAAGTTCATTTTTAAAAGTTCCGACGTGGTGTACAAACTGCTGCCGCACAACCCGACGATGCTCGACGAAAACGCGGACCTGAATTTCGATCCCAACGCCGACCAGTGGATCAAAGACCGCGTTGATGCCGATATGATCTGCCGTGCGTACATGGACAACCGCAATGTGAACATCGTCATTTTACGCATGAGCAACATTATCGGGCGCAACATCGATGGGCAGCTCAACGCCTATTTCGACAGCAAGCCGATGCTCAAAACGTTGGGCTTCAACCCGATGGTCAACCTGCTGCACATGAAGGATGTCATTCAGGCGATCACCCTGGCGCTGATGAAAGACGTGCAGGGCATTTACAACATCGCCGGCCTGGACACCGCGCCGATCACCACCTTTGCGCAGCTCAACGGCTCGACGGTCCTCAGCTTGCCCGAGCAATTGCTGGCGCCGGTCAACTGGCTGCAGCGCAAGCTGGGCCTGACGCATTATTACTACAGCGTGGATAAAGAGCGGCAGAAGTACACCGCGTTGCTGGATATTTCCAAAGCGCGCCGAGAACTGGGCTACAAGCCGTTAGGCCGCATCGAGTTCTGATTACTTGCTGCCGCCCACGCGTTCGCCGACGTAGGTGTATTCCAGAATTTCGCAGGCTTCCAGGTACAGCTCGCCGGTCAACTCTTCTGCCGAAAACTCGCCGATGAACGTGCCGAACGCGGTTTCGTTGCAGCGAATGTCCTGGAACTCGATGTCCAGTTCGAGGATGTTGTCGGTGAGCACTCCGGTCACTGCGGAATAAAAAACGCCCCGCGTTTCGCCGGTCACGACGTTGTTTTCGTCGATGTTGAGTTTAAAGTACATCGGGTCGCCGGCCGGATCGGGCGAGGGCCCGGCGAACACGTAATCGTATAAGTCCCAATTCTCGCCGGCGATTTCATCTTCGCCGAAAATGTGCCAATCGCAGGCAGTCAACGACAACAGGGAAAGCAACAGGATCGACAGCAACATTCTCTTCATCGCCAAAACTCCTCGCGTGAACGCGAAAAGATTAGCCAACCTGTCAGCGCTTGGCAAGTATGGTAGAATCGGTTGTCATTTTTTCAGGGGGATCACATGGCAACGCGTAAAACGCAGGTATTGTTGTTGGTTGTCGCCTTGTTGATGGCGATCAATATCGTGGTCACGGTCGTGGATTGGCTGATCGATCCGTCCGAGGCGCAAGCCGACATCGTGGCCGGTAAAAACTGGTTCACCACCAACGGCGCGGATGGGCGCACGGTTTATCTATGGCAGTACGTGACCAGCGGCCCGACGGGCGAGAGCGCCCGCGGCCAGGTCATTTACTACGGCCAGATCAACGCCGGCGGTAAATGGATCGAGAACAAGTGATGAACGCCTGGCCGATCCTTTTTTCGGTACTCCTGTTGCTCGTCGTGGTTGGTTGCGCCGGCGACGATGACGACGACAACGACGCCGCCGTCGACGATGATGCCGGCACGACGGATGACGATGCCGCCGACGACGATGTCGTGGACGATGACACGTACGATGACGATTCCGCCGACGATGACACACTCGACGACGACACGGCCGATGACGATACCGTTGACGACGACACGGCCGCTGATGACGATTCCGTCGATGACGACACGGCCGATGACGACATCGACGAGCGCACGCCGCATTTCACCGACGAACTCGGCCGCGAGGTGATCGTGCACGGCGTCAACTACATGGGTCTGGAGTACGGTGGCTTCGATCATACGCAGGAAGATTACGACCGCATCGCCGCCTGGGGCTTCACCCATGTGCGTCTGCCGATCAGTTGGAAGTACATGGAGCCGGAACCGGGCGTGTGGTCCACCGACTACCTGACCGAAACCGTTGCCGGCGATCTGGAGATGGCGCAAAACGCCGGGCTCCAGGTCATTCTGGATATGCACCAGTGGCAGTGGTGCAGCGCGTTCGGCGGCAACGGTTCGCCCGATTGGGCGTGCGAGGGGCTGTATCCGGCCGGCATCATGGGCATGATGATGTACGCGGCCGATTTCTGGTACGGCGAGCTGCACGAGCATTGGGCGCAGGCGTGGCGGCTGACCTGGGAGACGATCGGCGACCATCCGGCCATCTGGGGTTATGATTTATTCAACGAACCATGGGCTGGGCTCTACACGATTCTCCCCGCCTTCGAGCTGGAAGTGTTGCAGCCTTTCTACGAAGGGCTGATTGCCGACCTTCGCCAAACCGGCGGCGGGCAGTGGGCGCTGATCGAGCCGCAGATGTCGCGCGACTTTCTGCCGCTGTACCTGCAGCCGATCGACGACGAAAAGACCGGGTACGCGCCGCATCTGTATACCTGCCAGACGGCGATTGCCGGCGTCGGTTATTGGTGCGGGGAGTTCTTCGTCGAACAGGATATGCGTATGACCGACAAGCAGCGACGACGCCTGGGCCTGCCCACGCTGGTCGGCGAGTTCGGCATCACCACCGATGCTGAGGGCGTCGAGGAGTGGATGCACGACAGCGTCACCGCGCACGATCGCTACGGGTATTCGGAAACGGTTTGGTGCTATCACCGCGATGATGCCGGGTGGGGCTTGCTGTACGGCGACGGCACGGAGAAGGAATTTTATCTGCGCTATCTATTGCGGCCGTATCCGCGCGCGGTGGCGGGACACATCGAGGAGTATGCTTTCGATTTCGACTCGCGCGAGTCGAAATCGAAAGCATACTCCT
>DAINPV010000319.1:0-4835 GCA_036743315.1 bacterium
CAATGTGTTGCGGCTGATGAACAAGCCCTACACGCACGAAGAAGCCGAGGCCGTGCTGCGCGCCTGCCACGAGGCGGGCGTCGAAACGATCATCAACATCATCGTGGGTTTCCCCGGCGAAACCGAGGCCGACTTCCGCGAGACCTACGAGTTCATCCGCACGCATAAAGACATCATCGACCAGGTCGCCTCGATTTCGCCGTGCCTGATCAATCTGGGCAGCCGTCTGTTCAACCTGCGCGACGAATACGGCATCCGTTTCCCGGCCGGCGAACAGTCGATCAAGTGGTTCTCCGCCGACGGCAACAATTTCGCGGAACGGCGGCGGCGCGTACTCGCGCTCACCACGCTGCTGGCGCGGCTGGATCAGAGTGTGCACACGATCAACCTCTACGACGAGGACCGCAACAACCTGCCGCAGGTCGAGCTCGACACCTTCCCGCGCCCGGTCGACGAGGCGCTGTGCGACCAGTCGCCCGCGCTGCGCGTCGCGGCCACGCCCGACGTCCTGCTCGTGCTGCCGCCGCCGTGGGGCGTCGATTTCCCGCCGCTGGGGCTGGCCGCGCTGACCGGCGCGTTGCGCCAGGCAGGTCTGCACGCGGTGGTGCGCGATTTGAACATCGAGTGGTACGACGCCGCCGCCGAGGCGTTGCGCGAGTACTGGTCGCTGGAGCATCTGAAATTTTGGTCGCCCGACGGTCGACTCGCTGAAATCGTCGCCTATTTCGCGCCCCAGATCGAGGCGTTCATCGCCGACGCGGTCAAGCATCAACCCAAGGCGGTCGGCTTTTCGACCAACGAATCCAACCTGCCGCTGGCCGTGCTGCTCGGCCAAAAAATCAAACAGCGCTTGCCCGCCACGACGATCGTCCTGGGCGGTCCGGGCGTGCATTGGCCGGCTGATCGTGAGCGCATCGGCGGCGAGGCGGCCGACCTGTTCGTCGTCGGCGAAGGCGAAGCGTCGCTGGTCGAACTGCTGCGCGCAGCCGACGACGGCGAGGATCCCGCGCAAATTCCCGGCGTCATCGCCTGGCGCAACGGGCAATGGATCGGCGGCGGCGAGCGTCCGCCCGGCAAGCAACTTGACGATCTGCCCGCGCCCGACTACGGCGACCTGCCGCTGCATCGCTACCGCACCAACCAGTTTCCGTTGCTGCTGGGGCGCGGCTGCATCAACCGCTGCGCGTTCTGCAACGACCACCGCATGGTCCCCGGTTACCGCGCCCATTCGCCGGCGCGCGTGCTGGCCGAGGTGCAGCGCCTGAAAAAGCTGTACGGCGCGTTCGCTTTCTCGTTCAACGATCTGCTGGTCAACGCCGACCTGTCGCGGCTGCGCGAATTCTGCCGTCTCCTTGTCGAGCACAACGAGCGCATCGCCTGGACCGGTCAGTCCCTCGTGCGCACCGACATGACCGCCGACGACTTCCAGTTGCTCAAGCGGGCCGGCTGCGTGACACTCGTGTTCGGCGTGGAGAGTTTTTCCGACGATGTGCTCAAGCGTATGGGAAAGCGGTTCGTCGCCGCCGACGCCGCCACCGTCTTGCGGCGCGCCAAGGATGCCGGCCTGCAGGTGATGATCAACCTCATCGTCGGCTTCCCCGGCGAAAGCGAAGAGTCCTTCGCGCAAACCTGCGACTTCCTGCGCGAGCATCGTACGTTGATCGATAAGGTCAGCGCCGCCTCGACCTGCATCGTCGTCGCCCAGTGCGATCTGGAAAAGGATCCCGCCCGCTTCGGGATCGTCCTGCCCCAACCCGAGCACTGGCGCCAGTGGCACAGCATGGACGAGGCGAATACCTACGAGGTGCGCGTCGCGCGCCTGCACCGCCTGGTCGACCTGCTCGACGAGTTGCAGATCGACCATGCGATGACCAACCTCTATCGCGAGGCCCTGGAGGGCGACGCGTGAAGCGCGGAAAAAAATTCTTTTTTGCGATCGTCATGCTGTCGGCCACATTGCTCGGGCTGAACCTGATCGCCGCGCGCATGGTGCGCCACCCCGCCGCCGACGCCTACGATAACATCTACACGGGTCACCCGACGCGCATCCACGCGCTCAAGCCGGGCGCGCGCGCGACCATTCGCATGGGGTTGTTCGGCAACTACGCCGCGCAATGGCAGGCCAGCGGCGCGACGTACGAGGTGGCGATCAACCGGCAAGGCTACCGCGACGATCTGTTCGGCGCGAAAAAGCCGCTGCGCATCGTGGCCATGGGCGACAGCGCGACCTTCGGCTGGGACGTGGAGATGGACGAGGCGTGGCCGCAGGTGCTTGAGCGCATATTGCGCGGCGAAGGGCTCGACGCCGAAGTGCTCAACCTCGGCGTGCCCGGCTACAGCTCGCACCAGGGCCTGCTGCTGTTGCCCGAGGTCTGGAAGCTGCAGCCTGATATTTTGTTGGTCGCCTACGGCCGCAACGACGAGCTGGACACCGCCTTTTCGCCCACCGCTCACGCGCGCGGTCGCACCGACGCCGAGTTGATGCCCGGCGACCGCATCGTCGCGCCGCCGGAAAAATCGTGGAAGCAGAAGCTGCGCGCGACCGCGCTGTATCGTGTGGCGGTCAAGCTCATCGCCGAAAAAATGAGCGAACCGTCGCCCGACGAAAAAGCGCCCGTGCAGGCCGCCGACGCCCTGCGCCGCGTGCCGCTGGCCGAGTACGAGCGCAACCTCCAAGCGTTCATCGCCCGGGCGCGCGAACACGGCACGCCGCTCGTGCTGATCTCCCTCGGCTGCTTTTTCGAGGAATACCGGCAGGCGATGTTCGCCGTCGGTAAGCGGGAGAACGTCACGGTGATCAACACCTTCCCGCTGCTGTTTGCGAAGGTGGAGACGATCAAAACCGCGCCGGAATACGCACAGTGCCGCAAATTCCTGATTCAGTGGCTCGGCGAAACGACGCTCAACTCCAGCCCCGGCGGCTGGCTGTGGTTCTCGACCGACTTCGGTCATCCCAACGCCTGCGGCCAGCAGGTGATCGCCGAAGCCGTGCGCCCGTATTTGCCCCTGCCCACGCCCGAGTAGGTCTGCTACAATTCGCCCTCGTTTACGGAGACGGTTTTGCTTTTCAATAGCGTGCAGTACGGCATTTTTTTGATCGTGGTCTTCGTCCTGTTCTGGGCGCTGGCCCGGCTGCGCCTCGTGCGGATGTTGTTTTTGCTGGCCGCTTCGTATTTCTTCTACGCCAACTGGAATCCCACATTCCTGCTGCTGATCTGGTTTTCCTCGTCGCTGGATTTCTTCCTCGGCTGGTCGATGTCGCTGACCGACCATCGCCTCAAACGCAAGCTGCTGCTGGCCGTCTCGATTCTGGTCAACCTCGGCATCCTGGGGATCTTCAAGTACGCCGACTTTTTCCTGGCCAACGTTTCCGAGGCGGTGCAGTGGTTTGGCCTCGATCCAATCCGGCTGCGCCTGAACGTGATCCTGCCGGTCGGCATCAGCTTCTATACGTTCCAGACGATGAGCTACCTCATCGACCTCTACCGCGGCAAGCTGCAGCCGACGCACCGCTATCACGAATACCTGCTGTACGTGAGCTTCTTCCCGCAGCTCGTCGCCGGGCCGATCGTGCGCGCCGCCGACCTGCTGCCGCAATTCGACGGCCAACCGCGCCTGAACGAGGAGGGAGGCAGCCGCGCGCTGTGGTTGATCATGGTCGGGCTGTTCAAGAAGGTGGTCATCGCCGATTTCCTGGCGATCAACCTGGTCGACCGCGTGTTTTCGCTGCCCGAGATGTACACCAGTTGGGAGGTGCTGGCGGCGATCTACGGCTACGCGATGCAGATCTACTGCGATTTTTCCGGCTACTCGGACATCGCCATCGGCTCGGCGCTGCTGTTGGGCTATAAAATCCCGCTCAACTTCGACCGGCCGTACATCGCGTTGGACCCGCGCGACTTCTGGCGGCGCTGGCACATCAGCCTCTCGACCTGGTTCCGCGACTACCTGTACATTCCGCTGGGCGGCAGTCGGCACGGCGCGTGGCGTACCTATTTGAATCTCTGGCTGACGATGCTCCTGTGCGGCTTGTGGCACGGTGCCGAATGGAAATTCGTATTGTGGGGCGCGTTGCACGGCACGGCGATGACCCTCACCCGTTTGGTGCAACGCGCGACCGGCCGCGAGCATCCGGCGTCGTGGTGGGGAAAATTCCTCACCGGTTTCCTTACGTTCCAGTTCGTCTGCCTGGCCTGGATCTTCTTCCGCGCCGAAACGATGGGCGACGCGCTCGACCTGTTGCGCGTGTTGTTCACCTTCGTCGGCAGCATCCCCAATCTGGCCCCGCAGATCGCCGTGGTGCTCGCCCTCGGATACGCCTTGCATTGGCTGCCGGAAACATGGGAAAACGTCGTGCGTGGACAGTTCATGCGACTGTCGGCGCATGCGCAGGGGTTGGTCTTGTTCCTGCTGATTATCGTGTTATATTCCGTCGCCAGCAGCGAAGTGGTCCCGTTCATCTACTACCAGTTTTAGGGGGCCCGGTTGAACCGGCGGGAAACCGAAAACAAAGCGCAAGCGTCGCCGGCGACGTTGACGGGCAAGACGGCCCAGGCGATCTTGTGGTTTCTCGTTTTATGCGCGATCGCAGGCTTCAACCGCGATCCGCGCGACCTGCTTGCTTCGTTGAAATTCCGCCCGAGCCAGGGCATTTCGATCATCTCCCGCAATCCGGTGGTCATCGACCGCGACGACGCGCCGAGCGAAACGGCGCAAACCGTCGCCCCCAACGTCACCTTGCGCGACGCGGCCAAGGTCGTCGGCATCGACCTGGACAGCCAAGACCTCACCGGCTCGCTGCAACCCATCGAAGATCCCACCGGGCTGGCCATGCG
>DAINPV010000320.1:0-4821 GCA_036743315.1 bacterium
GTTGCCGACCTCGTCGATCGTCCACTTCACGTCGAGGATGTCGATCGTATTTTCCACCCGCTCCGACAACTGCTTCTGCAGGGCGCGGATCTCCGTTTTCGATTGCAGATCATTGCGTTGCATCCACCCGCTCAGCGCCCGCCCGGTGTTCTCCCCGTTGACGATGATCGGCGCCTGGATCTTGTACCAATTGTCGATATTGTTTTCCATGATGAACGCCGCTTTATCCCGCTCCAGGTGGCCCAGCGTGTTCGAGGTGGTCTTCGGTTGCGCATAAACGACCGCCGAATCGGAAACCACGATGCCCACGTCGATGAATTTGGGCGCGCCTTCCGGATCCGATCCCTTGCCGAGTTTTTGCATGAAACGTAACCCGAACAAGGCGATGAGGATCAGAATGACCAACAAGCCCAGCAAAGCCAGAAAATTGCTCGAGCGTTTGAGGTGTTTAATATCCTCTTCGATTTCCTGGTCGATCTTTTTCAGATCTTCTTTCGTATGGCTTGTGGAATGATCGCTCATGTAATCACCTCCCAGCAGACGGCAAAACGGAGCGCTTGACGCTCCCGCTTACGGCCCGGTGGCCGGCGCCGGCCTCCCCAACAATTGGTATTGCCCGTCGCGAAGCACCTCAGCTATTGGTTCCCCGCGCTCATTCTTGCGCTCACGATAATCGAACTGACCATCGAAGTCCGTGTCGAACTCCGACCGGATCAATTCGTCGCCGACGAACGTGGCTTTGGCGTCCATCCGGCCGTCGCCGTTGACGTCCTGTTCCACGGCCACCAATTCGCCCGCGGCCCAGATTTCCACGTGATCCGTCAGACCGTCGTCGTTCAAATCATAGGAAATCTTGCCGTTTTTCTCGAAAGATAAAGCGTATACCAGAAAATCCGAGCCCGACAACAGCGATACTATCCCCGCCAGCGTCAGGGCCAACAAAACGATCAATACGGTTTTTTGCATCGACCTTCCGCGTTGCCGGCATACACCCTACCTGTCTTCTCCTTCACCCCTATCACGAAGCCCTTGGCGAATCAAGCCCATAAACCTTTGCAAACATGCGAAATTGCAGTCACCTTTCTTGACACTGGCGGTGTCTCGTGTTAGGTCAACCAGACAATCGGCGGGAGCCTGACGATGAAACCGGCCATTGCGGAAAAGCAGGGATGGGTAGACTTTCTCGCCTCTTTGAAGGTGACGGTCTATACCCTCATCGTTTTAAGCCTTGCCTGCCTGGTCGGAACGATCGTTCCGCAAAAAGGCGTTTCCCTCCGGCCGGATGTATTGGCCGAAAAACTACACGAACCGCTGTGGCGCTGGCTGGACATGCTGGGCTTTTTGGACGTGTTCCACAGCGTTTGGTTTTTCCTGCTGGTTCTGCTTCTGGTCGTCAACCTCGTCCTTTGCACCTTCCGCTTCGTTCAGCGCACGAACCGACAATTGCGGCGGACCACGGCGGTGCTGGACGATGCCGGGTTCGCCGCCTTGCCGATTCGGCAAACGGTGCGATCGTCGGTCGCCTCGACGAAGCTGGCCGATCGGCTTGCCGAACGCCTGCGGTTCGTCGGCCGGGTGACCCGCGCCGAGGCCGACGGCGTCATCCACCTGATGGCGCAAAACTCCCCGCTGCATCGCTACGCCGTCGTGCTGATTCACCTGAGCATCCTGTTCGTCATCGCCGGCGCGGTGCTGCGCATTCTGTTCGGTATCGAAGGTCAATTGCTGCTGCCCGAAGGCGGCATGCAGAACATCTTCGTTGACGACGCCGGCGCGGTGTACCGCCTGCCGGCCGACGTGCGTTGTGACCGCTTTGAGGTTGAAATGTACGCGGACGGCCGCCGCCCCAAGGATTACCGCAGCGAGCTGGTCGTCGTCGAGAACGGCCGGGAAACGCTGCGCAAGACGATCGAGGTCAACGATCCGCTGCCCATCGGCCCCTACCGCCTGTTCCAGGCCACCTACGGCCGCGAGATCTTCCCGCTGTTGACCGTCGGCGACCTGACGTTGCCGGTGATGTTCGACCGTATTCAGTCGCTTCCGGGTACGCGCGATGGTCTGCGCATCGACCGGTCGCGCGACTCCGACGCGGGTTTGCAGATTCACATCAACCTGTTCGCCGGCGACGCCCTGCACGACGCCTGGCTGACCGAAAAGGGCGAACCCGTGCAACTGGGGCCGTACCGCGTGGCCTTTACCGACCATCGCGAAGGTTTCTACACCGGTTTGATGGTCGCCGCCGACCCGGGCGTGAAATTCGTCTGGATCGGCAGCGCGCTGTTTTTCTTCGCCTTCTTCTGGGCGATGGGAACGACCCACCGCCGCGTCTGGGTGCGACTGGCGGGCGATACAGTGACCATCGGCGCCGCCGCCCGCAAACGGCGCGAACAACTGACCGCTTGGCTTGAGGAAACCGTGCGTGAAATGGAGAATCTGTCACGATGATTGCCTTGCTTCGCGACACCATCGCCGGATTGACCAGCGGCACGGCTTTTCGTACCAGCGCCGCCGGGTTCGATCTGGCGTTTCTTCTGTTCCTGTTGGCCACCGCCGCTTATTTGGTCTACCTGGCCGCGCGTAAGGACGTGTGGTGGAAGATCGGCTTCGGCGCCTCGTCCGTCGCCGCGCTGTCGATGACCATGGCGCTCGTTCTGCGCTGGGTGGCCGCCGGCTGGCATCATCCACCGTTTACGAACCTTTACGAATCGCTCGTTTTCTTCGCCTGGGGCATCGTCGTTTTCCATTTGTTCGTCGAATGGAAATACAAAGTCCGCCTTGCTGGCGCTTTCATTGTGCCGCTGGCCTGCGTGACCATGGGCTTGGCCAGTCTGTCGCCCAACAAGGAAATCGAACCGTTGGTGCCCGCGCTGCAATCGGTTTGGCTGCACCTGCATGTGGCCGTCGCCAGCATCGGCTATGCGGCGTTTTTGACGGCTTTCGCCTTCGCCGTGCTGTTCTTCCTGAAAGATCGCGTCAGCCTCAAGTGGTTCCTCGTGACGACGTCCGCCTTCGTGATTTTCGCCGTGCTGGCCGCCAGCCGCGGCGCGGTGCTGCCCGCGGCGCAGTTTTATTTCGATCTGCCGGAGACGGCCGGCTCGGGAATGCACGCCGGCAAAGTCGCGCTGCCCGGCGTCGGTCCGCTGCTGCTGTTGGCGATGCTCGCGGCGTTGGCCGCGCTCGTTCAGTCGATCAACGATATCGTCCGCAAAAAGGACGATGTTTCGTCGCTGGCGTTCACCTTGTTCCTCGTCGTCTTCGGCGTGCTGACCGTCGGTGTCTTCTGGCTGCTCGTGCAGACGACCCGCGTACCGCACGCGCACCTGAGCAACAATCCCTACGCTTTCGCCATGCTCGTCATCGCCTGGCTGATGTGCTTGGTGGTCGTGATCTTCCATTTGCGCTATGAGGCGTTGCTCAACGCCTTGCCCGAGGTGAAGGTCATCGACCGGCTCACCTACAACACGATCATGATCGGCTTCCCGCTGATGACCCTGGTGATCATCACCGGTGCGATCTGGGCCAACAAAGCCTGGGGGCGCTACTGGAGATGGGATCCGAAGGAAACCGCCAGCCTGGTAACCTGGGGCATCTACCTGCTGTACCTGCACACGCGTCTGACCCAGGGCTGGCAGGGGCGGCGCAGCATGATCATCGCGGTTATCGGCTTCATCTCGGTGGTCTTCACTTACCTGGGCGTCAACCTGCTGCTCTCGGGCCTGCACGCCTACGCCACGGGATAAGCGATGCAAGTGCACCACGCCACCTTCGTCACCAGCGCGGTCAAGCCCAGCGGCTATCCGCCGCCGACCATGCCCGAAATCGCCTTCGCCGGGCGCAGCAACGTGGGAAAGAGCACGTTGATCAACGCGTTGGTCGGTCTGCGCAAGCTGGCCAAGGTCGGGCAGATCCCGGGCAAGACGCGGCTGATCAACTTCTTCAACGTCGACGATCGGTTCATGCTGGTCGATCTGCCGGGCTACGGGTGGGCGAAGGTCTCCAAGGCCGAGCAGGAAGCTTGGGGGCGGATGATCGAAACCTACCTCGGCAAGCGCGACAACCTGGCTTGCGTGGTGATCCTCATCGACCTGCGGCGCGGCGTTCTGGAGATGGATTGGCAGTTGATCGATTACCTCAATGCCGTGCACAAGCCGTATTTATTGGTTTTTACCAAGGCCGACAAACTCAAGGGCAACGCGCGCCGCGAGCAGATCCGCGCCGTCAGCCGCGAAATCGACCTGCCCGGCGAACAGATGCTCGTGACCAGCGCGGAGACAAAGCACGGCCTCGCCGCCGTGTGGGAAGCGCTTGGTCAATACCTTCCCGATTGATTATTCGCCGCCGCCCGCCGTGTAGCCCAGCGAGAACAAGCGCGACTTGAGGTCCTCCGGCAGGTCGACCGTCGCCATGATGTCGCCGACCAGCGTCTCGGCCAGTTGCATGTTGTGCACCTGCCATTGGTTGAATTCGTCATGCAACTCGACCGTCAATTCCGGTTTTTGGTCGATGAGGTTGGCGCGCTCCTCCGGGTCGGTCGTCAGATCGAATAAAAAGCGCGGCAGACTATCGGGGTCGTGTGCGAGTTTAACGTTGTTTTTCACCATCGCTTTGAATTGCGGTCCGTAAAGCAGATTCTCCGCATACAACGTGCGGTCGGCCGGAAGCGCGCCGAGTATGTCCAGGCCCGGCAGATTTTCCGGCGGCGTCGTTCCGGCCGCGTGCGCGAAGGTCGGCAGCAGGTCGATCAGGCTGACCGGCGGGGCGATGCGCGATCCGGCGGCGATGCGCCCCGGCCAGCGCATCAGCAGCGGAATGTGCAGCAGC
>DAINPV010000321.1:0-4795 GCA_036743315.1 bacterium
CAGCACGGCTTCGAGCACGCCCAAGAGCGCGCCGCCCAGCACGCCCACGGCGCACCACTGGAGCCAGCGAAACGATAGGGATAATCGCCGATGTTCGCTCATTTCATTTTTCCTGACCGCCCGAAATCCGAAAACCGGGCCGTTGCTCACGTCTTGCGACGAGCATGTGGGGGCGGCGTCGTCACGACCGCCGAAAAGGCCTGCAAACAAAAGCGGCGTGCAATCCCAAGGAATCACACGCCGCATAGTGTAGGTGATTTAGCTAGTTACCGCAACCGTCGTCGTCATCGTCGTCGTCATCGTCATCGTCGTCGTCGCCGATGCTGTCGTCGTCATCGTCGCCGATCGTGTCGTCGTCATCGTCGTCGTCGCCGATGCTGTCGTCGTCATCGTCGTCGTCGCCGGGCTCGACCACGGTGAGCTCGCCCTCGTAGGGCAGCGCGTTGCGGCCGGTGACGAACAATTCGATCGCGCCCGCGCTCAGCGGCGTGCCGAAGGCGAAGGCGACCGCGCCGTTTTCATCGGTGCGCGCGGCCTGATCGAATTCGCCGTCGCGCCAGATGTGCACCAGCGCGTTGGCCAGCGGCGTGCCCAACACTTCGACGTTCAATGCCAGCGAGGTCGCGCCGGCGTCGATCGTCTTCGCGCCGGTCACTTCCATTTCGCGCGGGGTGTCCGACCAGATGTTCTGCTCGGGATCGCCGAGAATCAGGTAGTGTTGAAACACTTCCTCGCAGGTCCAGCCGGCCGGTTCCGGATAGAAGTTGTACATGTACATCTTGCCGAAGTACGCGGCCGCACCGAAGGTCGGCATGTCCCAATCGAAGTGGCCGACCGCCACGCCGCGCCCCAGTTTGTCGGTGTAACCGAAAGGCGTATTGCGGCTGGCCGCGAAGATGTTCGCCGCGCCGGTCGTTTCGCTGTGCTTCATCCACACCTCGGCGAAACAGTCGCCCATCGAACCGTCGAAATGAGCGTTGTCGCAGGCGATGTCGGTGATCACCGGCAGTTGCCGTCGTTGGTCAGGTTCATCACGGTCTGGTTGGTGTAGCTCGGATTGATGCTCGCCCAGGAACTGTACGAGCCGTGCCCGAAATAGGTGAACCAGCCGCGGCCCTCGTTGAGCGCGCCGGTCACGTTCGCGGCCGTGTTGCTCCAACTGGACTGGAAGAAATAGTCGACGTGCGTGTAACCGTTCGCTTCCAGAATCTCACCGCAGAACGAGGCGTTCTGGTCGTCGACCTGGTCCGAGCCCGACACGGTGATGCCCTTGTGGAACCACTCGGTGTCGGTCAGGTAGGGCGCGGCTTCGTAGTTGACCGACTTGTTGACCACGTTGGCCAGCTCGACGTCGTTCTGAATCGAGAAGCGCGCGATGATCGTGTCGGGGAAATAGTCGTTGCCGTCCAACGTCACGTAGCGCGAATCCGACGAGCAGTTGCCGATGCCGAACAAGGTCGTGATGTGCTCGTAATCGCCGACCAGCAGCACGTAGTCCAGCGGCGGCGCCGTAATGTCGTTGTAGCGGTCAAACAGGAACTGCTTGATCGCCGTCGCGTCCTGCCCGCCGCCGGCCAGCGAACTGGTCGGCACCGTCTCGACCGTCAGGCCCTTGCGGACCTTCCAGTCGATGTACGGCTGGATGCCCGCGGCGAACTGATCGGCCACGATGACCAGCAGCGCGCCGTCCTGCGGAATCCAGTTGTCGTTCGCGTCGCGCCGGGCGAAGCTGTACCCGAACGCGCGACCCAGCGGCGCGAACGCCGGCGAAACCGGCAGCGCGCGCGTGAGCGCGTTGCGCTCGTCGCGCAGGCCGCCGCTGATTTCGATTTGCACATGGGAGGCGATTTCCAGTTCCATCGTCGCCGGGTTGTAGCGCACCGGGTAGATGTGCACCGGCACGAAGCGTCGGCCGTGGATGATCACCGGTTCGCTCGTTGCGCTGGACGCCGCCGGATAAAACGCGTCGGTCGCATAAGCCAGATCGTCGATGACGAACGCGGGCGGCTCGACGTCGTTGCGGTACATCGGCGGCTGCGCCGGCAGCAGGTTGACGTCGGTCAGCGTTTCCGCCTCCAAAACGCGCACGGCCACGCGCACGCCCTCGGCCGCGCCGACCTCGATCAAGCGCGTCCAGACCGGCACGCGCGGCTCGCCCACGACGGTCGTTTCGCCGTAACCGGCCAGGTCCGCCACGTCCCAGGTCAGGCCGTCGGCCTCGACCGTCGCCAGGTCCGGTTCCGGAATCGTCAAATCGATCACCAGACGATTCGCTTCGCGTACGGTCAGCGTCGCCTGCCCCGCCAGGGCCGCGGCCGGAATCGCCGTCAACGCGATCAGCGTCAACATCAAGAACAAACGAGTGGAGCGCATTCGGGATCTCCTTTGCTTTCGTTTCAACCGACCCGTTCTATATATAAGGGAAACCGTGCCAAAACACCATCCGGGCGACGACCGCGACCGGCGTGAAATTTCCGTTTCCACCCGTTGCATTTTTCGCCGACTTGCTCTAACTTTTGAAATGTCTAATCGTTGAATGATCAGCGGTTCGCGCCGTGCTCGTTCTTTGCCATCAACGCTCCATCACTCACAGAAGGAACCGTCAACATGGATCGCATGATCGACTTGCACTGTCATCCCACTTTGAAAATGCATTACCTGCCCTATTTACGCAGCTCCTTCCACGCGAAATTGTATTCCGGACCGATTTGGAATCCGCTTTCGTTCCGTTACCAATACGGCAATCTCAAGCGCAGCCCGGTCAAAGTGTTGTTCTGCACCCACTACGTGATCGAGCGCGACTTCGTCGCCCAGGGCGTCAAGCCGCACTCGCGCGCGCTGTTGTGGTCGACGGTTCCCTATTTTTACGGCCGCATCCGTTTCGCCAAGCCGTGGGAATCGCTGCTCAAGCTGATGGAAACCTGCGAGGCCGCCGTGCGCAACACCAACCGCTGGGTCTTCGGCAAAAACCCGCGGCTGGTCATGGCCAGGAGTCTGGCCGACATCGACGGCCTGGCCGACAACGAAATCGCCGTTGTGCACGCGATCGAAGGCCCGCACGTGTTCGGCTACGAACTGGAAAAAGGACAGACCCTCGACGATTACTGGCAGCGCACCCTGCGCCGGCTGGATACCCTGGAACAGCGCGGCGTCGCGATGATCTGCCTGGCGCATTTCTGGGACAACATGTTCGTGCCGCAGACCGACGGCACCGAGCTGATTCCCAAAGTCAAAGACAACCAGGTGGTCGCGGGCCGCGACGATCTGCTGGTCTACATGAAACGCGCCGACTGGCGCTGGGGCGACCGCGGCCGACTCGGCGAGGAGCTGGTGCGCGAACTGTTCCGGCGCGGCATCCTGGCCGACCTGTCGCACGTGCAGGAGCACGCGCGCGCGGCGATTTACGACATCGCGCAGGAAGTCGGGCGACCGGTGATTCTCTCGCACGTCGGCCTCAAACATTTTTACGATCACGAGTACAACCTGTCGGACGAGGAGATCAAACGCATCCACGCCCTGGGCGGCGTGATCGGCCTAATCCTTTCCAAGCGCCTGCTGGTCGATCCGATCGACCGCTACGGCGACGACGGCAACGGCATTCCCGACCTGATCGAGAACATGAAGTACATCCGCCAGTTGACCGGCGACGTCTCGGCCATCGGCATCGGCACCGACTTCGACGGCTTGACCCATCCGTTCAAAGACTGTTATCACCCGGGGCAGCTACACCGCATCATCGAGGCGATGAAAGCCCACTTTTCGCCTGCGGAGATCGACGCCGTCATGTACGGCAACTCCTGGCGGGCGATGGAAAACGGTTGGGGGAACCGGCGGTCCGCAACGCCCGTTTCGTTGCGTTCCGCCGGATAAGACGACACGCTGCCGACGCGGAAAGGATGACGATTTTGACGACGACGCCCGCCATGGAAATTGCCGATGCGCTGCGCACGATCTACCGCAAGCTCGATCTGCTGCACGATTTGGCCGCGGAAATCACGCCCAAGGAACTCGCGCTGCTGTTGGTGTTGGATGAGCACGGCCCCACGCGCGTCAAGGATCTGGCCGACAAGGTGCGCCTGCCGCTGTCCACGGTCAGTTGGACCGCCGACCGGCTGGTCACGCGCAAGATCCTCTCGCGCAAGAGCGACCCGCACGACCGCCGGGTGATTCTGCTCACCCTCACCCGCAACGGCCGCAAAGTGTTGGCCAAGCACAACGCCATTTTCGACCTCATCGCCCAGACGGCGGTGAGTGCGATCGACCAAGCCGAAACCGAATTGCTGCGGCGCGCGATGTTCAAGCTGCTCAACGTGTTCTAACTCCCGTGGGAAAGGAAACCCGATGTTCGACCTGCTGATCCTGAACGCCACCATCGTCGACGGCACCGGCCGAAATGCCCACGTCGCCGACCTCGCCGTCAAAGACGGTACAATCGCCGCCATCGGCCGCCTCGCGGGGGTCGAAGCCGCTCGTACCGTCAAAGCCGGACAACACGTGTTGTGCCCCGGGTTCATCGACCTGCACTGCCACACCGATCTGGCGATCTACCGCGACGATCATGAGAAGTTGGTCGAGCCGTTGCTGCGCCAGGGCATCACCACCTTCGTCGGCGGCAACTGCGGCATGGGCCTGGCGCCGCTGCCCGAACAAAACCGCGACTTCAATTACGCCTATTACGAGGGCTTCACCGCGCGCGACCTGCGCCCGGAAATCAAGTGGTCCTCCCTGGGCGAATTCATGGCTTATCTGGAAACGCAGGGCGTGGCGATGAACACCGTGCTGCTGGCGCCGCACG
>DAINPV010000322.1:0-4772 GCA_036743315.1 bacterium
GTTGCGAACGGATTGTTGGTGAGGGTCAGGTCTTCGTCGCCGCCGTCGTCATCCTCGGCCAGTGCGACGGCGCAGGAAAGCATAATCAGCAGCCACAAAATGGGGAGTGCTCGCCACATCGCCTCTTCCCGTCATCATCTCCAATTGGAACGGTATGAAAAGACGATGACGCAGTCAAGAAGCATCGGTAGGCGGGTTCTCGGACTTCGGTTCCTCGATCACCGCCTTTTTCCGTTTCGGCATGCCCAGCACCTGCGGGAAGAAGCGATTGATGATCTCGACCATCGGCCAGACGATCACCAGCGTGCCGGCGGTGTAAAACAGCGCCCACACCGGATCGTTAAAGGTTTCCTTGACGTTGATGCCGAACAATTGCTTGCAGATCGGCAGGACGATGCCGATCGCCATCACGTGCAATCCTAAAATGGGCAGCGAGTTGACGCCCACCCATTTGATGACCGGCACGCGGGAAATCAACTGGGAGAAGAGAAGGAAAAAGCCCACCGCCGCCAACGCTGCCGGGTGGAACAGGAAAAACCGGCCGATGTTGTTGTCCATCATGTGGATCTCCGGATTGATCCAGACGAACAACACGCTGATGGCGAACAACACGGCGGCGAGCGGGATCTTCTGCCACAATTTCAGATCCCAGCCCGCGCCCCAGCGACGATAAAACAAATGGCCCAGGCCGTAGTACACGACGATGGTCAGCGCGATATCCACATTCCACGGCAGACGGAACGGCAGCACGCGTCCGAGAATAAAGCCGATGAACGAAATGCCGAACATCCAGCCGATCAGCTTCTTATTCGACTTGTACTTCAGACGCAACCAATAAAAAAGTTGATCGGCGCTGAACAGCGCGGTTAAAAACCACAACGGAATGTTATGCGGAATCAGCGGCGCGGTGCCCCAGAATGTCCCCAGAATGGGAATAAAAATGAGAAGGCAATAGCCGCCGCGTTGAAATTCCTGATTCAGCGCAACAAAGCCGCCGGCAAACGATACCCAAAACGCCAGACTGATGAACGAAAAAGCGAAGTACGGTACGACCAGCCGACGCACGCGTTTTTTGAAAAAATCCTTGTGCGAAGCGTATTTGCCCGCGTCGAAGAAAAAACCGGACGCGAAAAAGAACACGGGAATCAGCACCAACTGCAGGTACTTGGAAACCGTGTCGCCCGGTTTGTTGTGCGCATACATAACCATCAACAAGGCCAGACCGCGCATCGTGTCCAGCCAGTCGATTCGATTTTTCATCGCCCCTCACAGGAACAGCCGACTTAAGATCCGCATAAAGAAATCGCATCCGGCTCCGGAAGTCAAGCAGATACCGCCCGCCCCTGGCAACCGGATGCACTTTTGCTATGATGCCGATAAATATGAATTTTACCGGAGGGAAGCGATGAACATTACCTGCGTGCATGTTCATGTTAAAGAAGAGCGCATCGACGATTTCATCGCCACAACGATCGCCAATCACGAGGGCGCCATCAAGGAACCGGGCAACCTGCGTTTCGACGTGCTGCAGAGCGCCGACGATCCCACCAAATTCATGCTCTATGAGGTGTATGAAACCGACGAGGCCGCGCAGGCGCACAAGCAAACGGCGCACTATCTGACCTGGCGTTCGACTGTTGCCGACTGGATGGCCGAGCCCCGCGTGGGCAAATCCTACGAGGCGCTACGCCCGTTGCGCCCGACGGATTGGAAAGGCGGCAGATAGATTTTGCCAAAACAAAAAAAAGCATGGTAGAATTATTTTTGGTGCGGGAATAAACGAATCAACTTTGCTTGCCCATCCGCGAAAAAAAGTTGGCCAAGAAATACCTTCATTTGTAGGGGAGAATTAAATGAAGCGTATCCTTTCAATTACGGTTTTGTTTTCCATGATCCTTTTTGTCGGTGTAATCCTAGCGGTGCAGCTGTCGGCCGACGACCTCGAACTGCCCTTCTGGGATTTCGAAAACGACGGTTCGTCTGAAAATCTGATCGAAGACGACGGCGGCTTCGAGCAGACGCTGCCGGTCCTTCCCGACAGCTACATCGTCTCGTGCATCGCGCCGAACCATTACCCGTCGTTTCTGACCGAAATCACGGTCCGCATCTCCAATTATTTCGGTCAGAACACGCAGATGGCCGTGTTCACCGACTTTGACGGCGACGGGCCCGACGGTGAACCTGTGTGGGCCTCATCGGCACTGCAACTGCCCCATCGCCAGTGGTATAGCTACAGCCTGATCGGCCAGCCGGGCATGAACATCCCCATCACCGAAGGCTCCTGGTGCATCGGTTTCAAGCAGCTCGATTACCTTGTTTTCGAACTGCATGACAGCTCCAGCTCGCATGAGCACACGTGGTCGGGTTCGCCATCGGCCGGATGGTTGAAGCTCGACGCCATCCTCCTGCCCGGCAACGGCGCTTTTCGCGGCGTGGCCTATTACGCGCCGGAGCTCTGCGGCTGCTACATCGACGACGTCTGCTACGCCGAGGGCGATCTGAATCCCGGCAACGATTGTCTGGTCTGCGATCCCGACGAGTCGGTCACCGACTGGACGCTCAACGACGGCGCATCCTGCGACGACAATATCTTCTGCAACGGCGAGGACACCTGTCTTTCTGGCGTGTGCTCGCAGCATGCCGGTAACCCGTGCCCGCTCGATGACGGCTTGTATTGCAACGGAACCGAAACATTCCAATGCATCGAGGCGACCGACGAATGCGGGCATACGGGCAATCCCTGCCCGGTCGACGACGGTCTGTTCTGCAACGGCGATGAAACCGCGGAATGCTTAGAGGCGACCAACGAATGCGGGCATACAGGCGATCCCTGCGAGGAATGGGAAGAGTGTGTCGAAACTACCGACGAATGCGTGGAAATCGCCGATGACGATACCACCGACGATGACACCGCCGACGACGATACCGCTGACGACGACACAACTGATGACGACACAACTGATGACGACACCGCTGACGACGACACCGCCGACGACGATACCGCCGACGACGACACCGCCGATGACGATTCCGCCGACGATGACACGACTGACGACGACACCACCGATGACGATTCTGCCGACGATGACACGACTGACGATGATACAGTCGACGACGATACCACCGACGACGACTCGACTGATGATGATACGACTGACGACGATACTGCCGATGACGACGAGGACATCGACGATGACGACGACAGCGATTCGATCCTGGACGACGATGACGACGACGATGACATGGAACGCGGTAGCGACGATGATAGCGGCGGCGGTTGCGCCTGCTGACTAATTGAAAAAAAAACGGCCGGCTCGCCATGAGTCGGCCGTTTTTCTATTCGCGCGATGTGCTTACCAGGTAGCGGTGACCATATTGCCGTAATGGTCCGACAATCGCGACTCCACTTGCTCCTCATCCACCGTCAGCGTGATCGGCTCGGTGAAAATGCGCTCCGCAACGAAATCGGGCGTGCCGAAGCCGCGGAAGAACAAGTGATCGATAATCGCATCGTTCGTATCCTCGTCGTTGAGCGGATTTTCCGAACAATAGGTGCACAAATCCGGATGCTGCACCGCATACGGATCGGTCATCCCGGCGCCGGTCAACGCAGCGTAGTTGGCCGGAAACTCATCCGGATCGCCGCCGACGCCCGGTCCATTGTTGAAATCGCCCATCAACACCGCCGGCTCACCCTCCGAGGTCTCCTCAACCCAATTCAGCAACGCGGCGATCTGCGCCGCCTGTTCGGCCTCATAGGACGGATAGTCGCCGTTGTACGGCAAAATGCTGATGGCCGCGGTCAGGTGCGTGCAATACAAGTGCAACGGACCGGTTTCGGTCTGCACCTTGGCGTGCAGCGCCACGCGTACGGTGAGGAAGAAATCGAGCTGCAGCATTTCGGTGTCGGTCAGTTCCAGGTTCGACGCCAGGATCAGGCCGTTGGAGCCGGTGTACGACAGCGGCGGCGGATTCGGATTGGTGCAGTAATCGACCATGTCGTCGAAGGGTTGATCGATCTGGCTGGCCAGACACTCGATGCAATCGAAGCCGGTCATGATCAACGGCAGCAGACAGTTGTCGATGACGCAATCCAGCAGCCCCTCGACCTCGTTGACGTCGCAGTTGGTCTCCGCGCAGGAAATCAGGTTGTCCAGATTTCCGCAGCGCGCTTCGCTCTCCGGCGGTTGATTCGCGAAATCCTCGATGCTGTTGTGCTTGTAAATGTATGGCAAAGTTTCGGCCAGCGCGGCGACCATGCCGTCGCGATCGTCCTCATACCAGACCTCCTGCAGGCATAGGGCGTCGACGTCCAATTCCGGCACGGCCTCGTAGAGTTCGGGCAAACGTTCCTCGGCCAACGGCACGAAACCGTAGGCCAGCCCGGTGTTGTAGGTGGCGAAGGACATGGTTGTGCTCGTCGGCGTCGTGTCGTCATCGTCATCCGTGGTGTCGTCGTCGGTCGTATCGTCGTCGGTCGTATCGTCGTCGGCCGGCGTACCGTCGTCATTGTCGTCGTCGTCATCGTCGCCGCAAGCAAACGGCAGCATTGCCATTGTAATAACTAATAATATCAATATGAAACGATGGTTTGTTTTCATGACATCCTCCCGGTTTTGCGTTTTTTAAAATCCTGCTCCTTTACTTTCCGACAAATCGGTGCGCTTGGCAACCGGGCGAACGCCAACTGGCTGTCCGATTCCTGTTGAAATTGAACCAGTTATGCATTAAAAATGCGCGAACATGTTCACCCGTGGAAGGAATGAATGGCG
>DAINPV010000323.1:0-4755 GCA_036743315.1 bacterium
ACCGGCGCTGCCCGAGAACCTGCCGTCATTTGAATTGACGATCGACAAGCTCGACGGGGCAAAGGGAAGCAACCGATGAAGCGGTGGGGGATGGATCGGGCGTGGCGCGAAAACCGGCAGCTTCTGCTGCTGGTGGCGATATTGATTGCGATTCTGTTGTTCCTGACCGTGCGCGCCGGGCTGGCGGCGGAAAGCGGCGCGGGGCAGTTGCGCCGCTTCGCGTTCATCGTCGGGGCCAACGACGGCGGACCCAAACGCGTGGAGTTGCGTTACGCGCACACCGACGCCGAGGCGTTCGCGCAGGTGCTGCGGGAACTGGGCGGGGTGAGCGAGCGGGACAGCTTCGTGTTGCTGGAGCCCAACCGCAACAATCTGCGCACCAGCTTCCACCAGATGCGCAACCTGCTGACCGAGGCCAAGCGCGCCGACCAGCGCATCGAACTGATTTTTTATTACAGCGGGCATTCGGACGAAAACGGGCTGCTGCTGGGCGACGAACGGTATCCGTACAACGAATTGCGGCTGAACCTCGAGGCGATGCCGGCCGACGTGCGCATCGCGGTGCTCGACTCGTGCAGCTCGGGCGCGATGACGCGGCGCAAGGGCGGCCAGCGGCGCTCGGCGTTTCTGGTCGACGAGGCGACGCAGGTCAAGGGGCACGCCTACCTGACCTCGGCCTCGGCCAACGAAGCGGCGCAGGAATCGGACCGTATCGGCGGATCGTTCTTCACGCACTACCTGGTGTCGGGTCTGCGCGGCGCGGCCGACGCGAGCCGCGACGGTCGGGTGACGATCAACGAGGCCTATCATTACGCGTTCCACGAAACGCTGCTGCAGACCGAATCGACGCCCGCCGGGCCGCAGCATCCGAACTACGACTTCCAACTGGCCGGCAGCGGCGATCTGGTGATGACCGATCTGCGCGAAACCTCGTCGTTGCTGGTGCTGGCCCCGGCGCTGGACGGGCGGTTGTACATCCGCGACGGCCAGGGGCGGTTGATCGCCGAGATCAACAAACCGGGCGGGCGCGAAATGAGCGTGGCGCTGGAGCCGGGCAATTACAGCGTGACCTACGTGCAGCCGGCGATGTGGCGGCGGGGCAACATCAGCCTGGGCCGCGGCCGGCAGCTGATGCTGCAACCGGATCAACTGCAACGCATTGCGGCGGACCGCACCGTCGCCCGCGGCAATCCGGAACCGCCGTCGGACGAATTGGAGCAGATCCAATTGCGTTACGTGGCCTTTTCGCTGGCGCCGGGGGTGTCGACGAATTTCGGCTCGCAACCGCCGGTGAAAAACTATGTCGCCGTAAACATGCTGGTGGATTGGAGCGATTTTCTTTCGGGCTTCGAGATGTCGGGCCTGGGGGCGATCCGCAAGCGGCAGGTCAAGGGCGTGCGCCTGGCCGGGCTGTTCAATTACGCCGGTGAGGATCTGACGGGCGTGCAGATGTCCGGCCTGGTGGACATCGTCGAGCGCGAAATGCACGGCGCGCAGTTCGGCGGCCTGGTTTCGTACACGGGCAAGGACATCATCGGTTTCCAGGCGGCGGGCCTGACCAGCTTCGACCTGGGCGAGATCAACGGCATGCAGGCCGCCGGGTTGATCAGCTATACGGCGGGCAACGTGGACGGCGTGCAGGGCGCGGGGTTGGCGTCGATCGCGCGGCGCAACGCGAAGGTGCTGCAGGGCTCGGCGGTATTAAACTACACCGGCAACGATTTTTACGGCCTGCAATGGTGCTACGTGGCCAACGTGACGCGCCGCGAGACGGTGGGCGTGCAGTGGGCCCACGTGCTCAACTATTCGCAATCGATGCTCGGGTTGCAGACCGGGCTGCTCAACATCGTCCCCAAGGACATGACCGGTTTGCAATTAGGCCTGATCAACTACTCCGGTTTGTTGAGGGGCTTGAATTTCGGCCTGGTCAACGTGGCCAAGGAAGTGCGCGGCGAGTCGATCGGCCTGTTCAGCTACGCGGGCAACGGCATGCTCGCTCCGACGATCTGGCTCAGCGACGGTTCGCTGCTCAACGCCGGTCTGAAGATGGGCAGCAAGCACATCTACGGACTGTACGGCCTGGGCGTGCATCCGATCGCGGAAGAGCAGTGGCTCGCGCCGCTGGTGGGCCTGGGCGGTCACCTCGACCTGTCGCCGCGCTGGTATCTGGACTCCGACGTCTCGCTGCACGGCCTGCTGGAAGATTATTGGAAGGGCAACGAGCTGGACATGATCGCCAAATGGCGCGTGCTGGCCGGGTACCGCTTCAACGACACAATCAGCGTCTATGCCGGACCGACGCTCAACCTGATGGTCTCGACGATCCGGCGGGATGCCGGCCTTTTCGGGGCGAACATCGCCGAAGACGCCTGGGAAGACAAGAACGACGACTACGAGGACTACGACGGCGGCTGGTGGGCGGTCTACCCCGGCTTCGTGCTGGGCGTGCAGTTCGAGCCGCATATCGGCAAGCTCAATTCGCGGTAACGCCCGCGATCCGGGATTCCACCCAAAACTTCCTTTTCCGCCGGTTCAAACGACCTTGAACTGTTGGACCACCTGTTGCAGTTGCTCGGCAAGACCGGCGACCTGCTGCGCCACCGAATTGGTATTGGCGGCGATCTGGGAAGTCGTCCCAGCCGACCGGCTGACCTCCTGAATGCCGCGCGAAGCTTCGTTGACGCCGTTGGCCGCTTCCTGAATGCTGCGCAACACCACTTGTTGCAGATTGCGGTCGATTTCCTGCACCGTGCGCGACACGTCGTTGGCGCCCTGCGCGGCGCCGACCACCGAGCGGGAAATTTCGTTGGTGGTGTTGGTCTGCTGTTCGACGGCGGCGACGATGGCATCCATGATTTGGTTGACCTTGGCGATGCTCTCGGTCACTTCCTGAATGGATTTCACGGACTTGCCCACCTGCTCCTGCACGAGGGTGATTTTTGCGGCGATGCCGTTGGTGGCGGAAGCGGTTTGGTTGGCCAGTTCCTTGACCTCGCCGGCGACGACGGCGAATCCCTTGCCCGCTTCGCCGGCGCTGGCGGCCTCGATGGTGGCGTTGAGCGCCAACAGATTGGTCTGGTCGGCAATGTCGCCGATCATCTCGACGACCTTGCCGATTTCGCCGGCGGCTTTGTCGAGGATGTTCATTATTTCCGTGGTCGCGTTGACTTTGGCCTGCGAGGAGTTGACGAAATCGGCCGCTTTGACGCAGCTTTTAGCGACTTCGCTCAACGAGGCGGTCATTTCCTCGATCGCCGCGGCGACGGTGCCCACGTTGGTGGACATTTCCTCGGAAGCGGCGGCGATGGTGGTGACGCCGCGCGCCATGGTTTCGGAGATTTTCGTCACTTCCTTGAGGTTGACCGACACTTCCTCGGTCGAGGCGGCGACGACGTTGGCCTGGGAGGTCATCTCCTCGGCGCTGCCGGCCATTTTCCGGGCCAGGTCGGAGAGCGTTTCGGAGGAATCGTTCAGTTGATGGGTGTCGGCGGCCACCTCGCCGATGGATTTTTGCAGTTTTTGCACGAAGACGTTGAAGTTATCGCCGAGCTTGCCGATTTCGTCTTCGCTGAGGATATCCAAGCGGGTGGTCAGATCGCCGCCGCCCTGGGCGATCTCATAGAGTTCATCCACTACCTGGTTGATGGGGCGGATCAGAAAGCGATTGGCGAACCAGAGCGCGAACACGAACAGGGCGACCGTCACCAGCAGCGAAACCACGAGGAAAATCATGATGGCGCTCGCGGCGCTTCCGCTTTGTTCCTTGGCTTGCTTTTCGACAAGTTCGCGCCGTTGTTGCATGGCGGTCATTTCGGCGGCGACGTTTTCTTCGAGCGAGATGGTGATCTGGTCGATCAGATCGCGCATTTTATCGAAATTTTCCTTGGCTGCGCCTTTGCTCAAGGCCAGCGCCCGCTCACGGTCGTCGGCGGCGGCGAGGCGATGCACTTCTCTCGTGTTTTCGGTCCATTGCCGATAATACTGCTGGAATTGCTTGTAGAGCGCCTGCTCCTTGTCGTTGAAGATCGCCGAAGCCTTCTGCATGCGCTCGGCGGTCTGGCCCATGTTTTCCAGAATCGCTTTTTCGTCGTCCGCCAGTTCCTGCTTGGAATCGGTCAACAGGGCCTGATGTTCGGCCAACGTCGCTTGGTAGGCATCGCGGTCGGCGTTGAGAATCAGGGCCATGCTGTCTTGCGTGGCAAGGAGCTTTTTCACCTCGCCCTCGATCAAGGGCAGGAATTGGTCGTTGACCACGCTGTCGAGCACATGGCGCGTGCCGGACATGGTGACGATGCCGTAAGCGACCAGCGCCAGCAGGGCGACCAACGGCAGGGCCATCAGGGACAAAACTTTCCATTTCAGGCTGGTTTTTAGCATTCTATTATTCCTATCTTTTATAGATTTTATCCGTGTACTTTTATCCGTCACTTTTTATTCGGCAGCTACGCCATCTATCTTAAACATATAATCCCCGAATCACGGATTGCCATGGACCGATGGCAATATTCATTTATCTTTCAGCGGGTAAATAAGCGGCGGGCATGCGGCGAAGGATCGATTATCAAGCGGCGGGTGGCACTGTTTTGCAAACGAAGTATCCGAGTGAGCATAACAGTGAACACGGATCGTTTTTCGGTGGCACTGATACACGAGCGAGTGAAGCAAGCGAGTTTATCAGTGTTCATATATAACACTGATAAGCCTCACTGCGTTCGGCGTATCAGTGCCACCGAAATGGTATTTGTTGAAAAGGGA
>DAINPV010000324.1:0-4749 GCA_036743315.1 bacterium
GACAGTTCGATCAACTACAGCATTCAGGAATACGCGAACGACGTGGTCTACACGATCATGGACGTATGCGACAACGAGGATATCGAGCCGCCGGTGCTGGTCAGCGAATCGGGGCGCGCGGTGACCGCGCATCACGCGGTGATGATCACGCACGTGCACCGCACGCCGGAGACGTACCTGGACGTCGAGGAAATCGAGATCAAGGACGACGATCCGCAGGTCGTCATGGAACTGGCGGATATCTGGAAGAACATTTCGCGCAAGAACTACCGGGAATATTATCACGATGCGATGGAGCACCTCGACGAGTTGTACTCGCTGTTCAATCTCGGGTACATCGGCCTGAACGACCGCGCGCACGGCGAGGCGTTCTACAACGACATCTGCCGCAAAGCCGTGTACTTCGCCCAACGCGAACCGGGTCCGTTGCGCGAGGAGTTCGCCAACCTGCAGCGTCACCTGGCCGAGCGGTACATCTGCAACTTCTCGGTCTTTCAATCGGCGCCCGACAGTTGGGCGATCGAGCAGCTTTTCCCGATCATGCCCATTCACCGCCTGACCGAGAAGGCGGACACCGGGGCGATTTTGTGCGATATCACCTGCGACTCGGACGGCGTGATCGACAATTTCATCGACATTCACGACGAGCGCCGGTTCCTGGATCTGCACAAAACGGGCAACGGGCTGTACTGGATCGGTTTCTTTTTGTTGGGCGCCTACCAGGACACGATGGGCGATTTTCACAACCTGTTCGGCAAGTGCACCGAAGTGCAAGTGGTCGTCGACGAAGACGGACAACCGCACTTGCAGAAAACGATCCGCGCCGATTCGATTCGCGAGTCGGTGATTTTCGTGCGGCACGATCCGGACGAAATGACCCAGCGGGTCGAGCGGGAATTGGAGCAGAAGAACAAAGACGGGCTGCTGCCGGCCAAGGAAGTCAAGGAACTAAGCAAAGCGTTTCGCGACGGGTTGAACAACACGACGTACCTGCAACCGCAGCTCAACCTGGGCGTGCCAACCCCCCGAAAGCGAGCGAAAAAGAGCCGTTGACGACGGGGGGCCTTAGGAATAAAGTTCCAACAATTGAAATTTATTCCACAAAGGAAAATCCAGCTTAAGACTAACCGTAACGCGGAGTGTGGAACATGATTATTGGTGTCCCGAAAGAGATTAAGACCGAAGAAAAACGAGTGGCCATCACGCCGGCGGGCGTCAGCACCCTGACCTCGCACGGTCATACCGTGTACGTCCAGAAGGACGCGGGCGTGGGCAGCCAGATCGACGACCAGGCCTACGTGAAGGCCGGGGCGAAAATCCTTCCCAAGGCCGCGGATGTGTGGGGCAAGGCCGACATGATCATGAAGGTCAAGGAGCCGCTGTCCTCCGAATACAAGTTCATGAAGAACAAGTTGATCTTCACGTACCTGCATCTGGCCGCGGCGAAGGAACTGACCAAGGCAATGGTCGACGCCAATTGCATCGGCATCGCCTACGAGACGATCGAACTCGCCGACGGCTCGCTGCCGCTGCTCACCCCGATGAGCGAAGTGGCCGGCAAGCTGGCGCCGCAGGTGGGCTCGTGGTGCCTGGAAGCGTGCAACGGCGGCAGCGGCGTGCTGCTGGCCGGCGTGTCCGGCGTGGCGCCGGCGAAAGTCGCGATCATCGGCGGCGGCGTGTCGGGCTCGTGCGCGTTGGAAATCGCCCTGGGCATGGGCGCACAGGTGACGATCCTGGACATCAATCCGGCGCGGCTGCGCTACCTGCACGACATTCACCAGGGGCGGATCGTGACGATGATGTCCAACCCGAGCAACATCACCGCGGCGTGCCGCGAAGCGGACCTGGTGATCGGCGCGGTGCTGATCCCCGGGGCGAAAGCGCCCAAGCTGGTGACCAAAGAGATGATCAAGGAAATGAAGCCGGGCAGCGCGATCGTGGACATCAGCGTCGACCAGGGCGGCTGCGTGGAAACCACGGTGGCCACGACGCACAGCGAACCCACGTTCATCAAGTACGGCGTGGTGCACTACTGCGTGGCGAACATGCCGGGCATCGTGCCGCGCACCAGCACCTACGCGCTGACCAACGTGACGATCAACTACGCGCTGGCGTTGGCCAACAAAGGCTTCGCGAAAGCCGTGGCCGAGGACGAGGCGCTGTACAAGGGCATCAACATCTACAAGGGCCAGGTGACCTACAAAGCCGTCGCCGAAGCCTTCAACATGAAGTATCAGCCCTACGCCGCGCAATAAGCGCGCACGAAGCGAAGCGCACGCGGGAAGGCTACAGCCTTCCCGCTTTTTTTTTTAACGCATGGTGAAGTCGGGGAAGTTCTGCACTTCCGCCGGAAAAGTTTCCACGTCATCGACGCTGGCCAGGGGCGGCCCTTCGTTCATCCAGTCGATCAATTCGTCGACCTGTTCGGGCTCGCCTTCGAGATGCGCCTCAACCGCGCCGTCGGGCAGGTTGCGCACCCAGCCGCGCACCCCGAATTTTTTGGCCATCTTCATGGTGGTGGCGCGATACCACACGCCCTGCACTCGTCCGGTGACGATCACCTGTGTTGCAATCATGATTCTCCCGTCAACAAACGTTGAAATTCCCGTTCATCGATGATCCGCACGCCGAGTTGCTCGGCGGCAGTCAGTTTCGATCCCGCACCCGGCCCGGCGATCACCAGGTCGGTGGTTTTACTTACCGAACCGCTCACCTTGCCGCCCAGCGCTTGAATGCGCGCCTTCGCCTCGTCGCGCGTCATGGCCGTGAGCGTACCGGTGAGCACGATACGCTTGCCGAACAAGGGATGATCGGCTTTGAACTCGGCCTTCTCCCAATGCGGTTTGACGCCGACCGCCAGCAAATTATCGATCTGCGCGGTCTTGGCCGGATCGTCGAAAAATTCGCGGATCGCCTCGGCGACGATGGGACCGATGTCGTTCACGGCGGCCAGTTCGTCGAGGGTCGCGGCGCGAATCGCCGCGAGCGTGCCGAAGGCGTCGGCCAGCGCGCGGGCGGTGACTTCGCCGACGTGATGAATGCCCAAGCCGGTGAGAAAACGATCCAACGCGATGTGTTTGGCGTCATCGAGCGCGGCCAGCAGGTTGTTCGCGCTTTTCTCGCCCATGCGTTCAAGCGCGGCCCATTGCCCTTGTTCGAGGCGGAACAAGTCGGCCGGTTCCCGCACCAATCCCTTTTCGACCACCTGGCGCACGAGCTTGTCGCCCAGGCCGTCGACGTTCGCCGCGCCCTTGGACGCGAAGTACTTGATGCCTTCGATCACCTTCGCCGGACAAACCGGGTTGAGACAGCGCAGCGCGACCTCGTCGGCGAGGCGGTCGATCGGCCCGGCGCACGCCGGGCAGCGGTCGCCCACCTTTTTGCGAATGGAAAACGGTCCGTGGCCGAGCGGATCGCGGCGATCGGTTTTCACCTCGACCACCTCGGGGATGACGTCGCCGGCCCGCTGGACGATCACCACGTCGCCGATACGCACGTCGAGGCGGTCGATTTCATCCTGGTTGTGCAGGCTCGCGCTGCTGACGACGACGCCGCCGACCGGCACGGGCGCAAGTTTGGCCACCGGGGTGAGCACGCCGGTGCGCCCGACCTGGATGTCGATATCCTGAACGATCGTTTCGGCCTGCTCGGCGGGAAACTTCGCGGCGACGGCCCAGCGCGGGCTGCGGCTGACGGCGCCCAGGCGCGCCTGATGGGCGAGATCGTCGACCTTCACCACCACACCGTCGATGTCGTAAGGCAGATCGTGGCGCCGGTCGATCATCGTCCGGTAAAACTGCACGACCTCGTCGATGCCGACGCAGAGGCGGCGCCGCTCGTCGACCGGCAAGCCCCACTCATGCAGGGTTTGCAGGATCTGTTCATGCCCGGCGAGATTTTCCAACGCATCGTCGCCGAGGGCGTAGAAGTAAGCGGTCAGCGGCCGCATGGCGGTGATGCGCGCGTCGAGCTGGCGCAGGCTGCCGGCGGCGGCGTTGCGCGGGTTGGCGAAAGTCTTCTCGCCGTTTTCCTCCCGGCGGCGATTGAGTTCGGCGAAGTCCTTTTTCGCCATAAAGATTTCACCGCGCACGTCGACCAGCGCCGGCGCCCGGTCGGTGAGCGTATGGGGAATCGCCTTGATCGTACGCACGTTGGCGGTGACGTTCTCGCCGACGAGGCCGTCGCCGCGCGTGGCGCCGACGAGCAGCCGGCGGTCTTGATAGACCAGCTCGATGGACAAGCCGTCGAGCTTCAATTCGCAGACGAAGCGCAGCGATTCGTCGGGCGGCAGATTTAAAAAGCGTTTGATGCGCTGATCGAACTCGCGCAGCTCGGCCTCGTTCATCGCGTTTTGCAGGCTGAGCATCGGCGTACGGTGTTCGACCTTGTCGAACTTATCCAGCGGCGCATAGCCGACGGTGCGCGTGGGGCTGTCGGGAGCGGCTGCGGTCGGATATTGCGTTTCGAGTTGCTGGAGTTCGCGCAGCAGAGCGTCGTATTGGGCATCGGCGATCAG
Organism: bacterium; assembly: GCA_036743315.1. Lineage (GTDB taxonomy): Bacteria > Lernaellota > Lernaellaia > Lernaellales > Lernaellaceae > CALBTQ01. The sequence continues at coordinate 4,517 of DAINPV010000324.1, forward strand.
CGGTGCATCCTGCTCGTAATACAGGCGGTTGTGGCGCTTGATTTCCTCACGCAGCCAGCGGATCCGTTCGTGCGGATCGTCCGGGGTCATGCCGTCTCCAACAGTTATGCTAATAACTTTACAGCAAAAACTTGTCCGAGCTTACTCCATTTTGCGAAAAAGTGCGAGCATGTCTTTACATCGAGTCATGATGCGATAGGTTTGGGTATTGAAATAGGTCGCCCTTGAAAATA
>DAINPV010000325.1:0-3038 GCA_036743315.1 bacterium
CCGCATCGCGCCCCGGCTGCGCGAGAAATACGATCAGACCGACAATACCGAGGACCAGTTCGCCAAGTCGCTGCATCATTACGGCGAGGCGCTCAAGCGCGTGAAGACCAACAAGGCCGGCGCGGTGCTCTACGGCGACATCGCCTATCTGTGCAGCCTCTACAACAGCAAAGACAAGGAAAAGCTGGTGTCTTATTACAAGACCGGCTTCACCCACGCCCACGAAGGGCTGCTGATCATGAAGCGGCTCAACCGCCGCCGGCAGGATTCCACCGCGCAGGAATATCCCTTCGAGGACGACAACACCGAGCTGACCGCCAAGCTGCAGAAAGCCTACGGCTCGAACCTCACCGGCCTGTGCTACTTCCACTACCTGCGCAAGGATTACAAGAGCGTGGTCAGCCTGCGCGAATACGCCTTCGACACCGGCTTCGACTGGGACGGCAAGGTGACCATGCTGATGCTCATCGCCGATTCGGCCGACAAGCTGGCTTCGGAGAACCACGGCAACCGCCTCGCGTTCGACAACTACCGCGAGATCTGCCTGTTCAGCTCCAGCCGGGCCTTCAAATCGGTGCTGAAAAACTTCAAAGGCAAAACCCCGCCGGGCTCGGAGGAGTTCTGCCGCATTTACCAGAATTACGTGAACTACCTGCGCCGCTTCGGCGAAACGATCGAGGCGCAGAGCCTGAGTTTGCAGTACGAAGCCGGTTGCGCCGCCGTGGCGGTCCAGTAAGCGGGGGATGGCGATGAAAACAGCACGCACGATTTTGTTGATCCTGTCGATCGGTTTGTTGCTCGTGGCCGCCTACGCCTGGGCGCAGGACGAGGGTGGGGAAAGCGCCGAACCCGCGCCCGACGCCGCGGCTGCGCCCGCGCCGGCGGAAAACGCCTTCCCGCAGTTGCTCAACCTCAACCTCGAGTGGGTCAACTCCGACCTCACCCGCCTGGTCGAGGAACTGCGCCTGGCCAAAACGCCCTGGGAAAAACGCGACCTGATCGAGCAGGTCGAGTACCTGATTTACAAGCACGTCGAGTATCCGCTGGTCTTCAAACAAGCGGAACTGTCCGACCAGCGCGACCTGGAGCGCATCGGCACGACCAGCGACGTGGTCGACGCCGGCTCGGCCAATCCGCTCGCGCCGCTGATCGCCGAAGCCTTCGCCCTCTACGGCATCGCCAAGGGTTACGAGGGCTACGCCTCGGCGGCCAACGACCAGATCGACCGCGCGAAAAAAATCTACCCGCCGGTCGAGGATCTGACCGTCAAGCTCGACAACTTCAAGGATCGCCAGACGATCAAAACCTGGATCACCGAGTCGATGGGCAACTGGGCCTCGACCAACGCGGTGCGCGTCACCGTCATCGGCAAGAGCGTCAACCAGCAGTCGGTCGACAAGCTGACCAAAAACAACCTGTCGTTCGCCGCCGTCGACCACGACGTGTCCGCCTATTACCTCGCGGTGGCCCAGGCCGACTTTCTGCGCGGGCTGCGCCGGTACATCGTCACCGAGGATCGCATGACCTCGCGGCGGCCCAACGATTTTCAGTTCTACCTGCCGCCGGGCAAATACGCGTTGAAGACCGACGTCTCCAACCGCGTGCCGGTGGAGTTCGAGGTGTCGTCGGATCCGGCCAAGAACATCTTCATCGTCGAAAGTCTGGAAGAGGCGGTGACCATGTACCCGCGGCCGGTGGTCAAAAAAGAGAACGAGAATTAGCCAATTCAGGCAGCGTTGCCGACGCGGAGGAAATAGATGGCACAGTATGAAAACGGGTTTTTGAAACACGTCAAACAAATCAACGTTTTGGCGATCGCCGTGTTGCTTGTGATTTTGCTGCTGATCAGCTACATCTCGCCGGGGATTCTGGACAGTCAGATTCTGGCGCGCAATTTCGAGCCCGCGATCGATGCCGCCGGACGCTTGTGCGTCTTCGTCTTGTACGCCATGACGATCGTGCTGATCGTCAATTATATTTACTACGGCGTGTTGCAGCTTTCGCGCCGCAACGTCTATGCCGACGATCAGCGCGAACAATTGATCGGCATCCTGCGCCTGCCCGATGCGCGCGCCGACATCCATGTTTTCCGGGAGAAGACCAAGAAACTCACCGAAATGCAAAACAGCCTTTCGGAGATCATCGCGGCGATGCTGCCCAACGCGCTCAAGCAGCAGTTCATGCTCGAACAGTATTTCCGCACCAAAATCGAAAATCACATGAACCGTTTCTCCGGACCGCTCAACACGATCACGACCATCTCCGGCCTGGGACCGATCATCGGCTTTTTGGGCACCCTGCTGGGTCTGATTTCCGCCTTCGCCGTGTCGGCCCGAGCCATTCAGACGGAAGGGCAGATGTCGCCGGACACCTTCGGCCAGCTCCAGTACTCGCTGGTTATCGCGATCATGACTTCGGTCTTCGGCGTGGTGATCAAGATTGTCGGCTCGGTCGTGCGGCAGGCGATTTTGTCCAAGATCAACAAGATCCAGGACGAAATCGCGTCGATTCCCACCGAGTCGATGTACTCCGAGTAATCCTTAAGCGCGGGAGCGACTATGAAACGGCTTATCGAAGATGAAGATCTGAATCTGCAGGATCTGATCTTCATTTTGCTTTTCTTTTTCATCATTGCGCAGACGTTGATCGTCTTCAAAGTGCAAAAGGACCTGATCGTGCCGCCCAAGGTGGACAAGGAGCCCGAGCTGGAGATCGAGGAGGACAAGCAGGTCATCACCCTGATCATCGATCACCTGTCGGGCGTGGCGGCGCTGGCCGAAATCCGCGAGGACCTGCTCAAGGGCTTCGCCGACAATGAGGAATTCGAAATCCATTGCAAGCCGATCGCCGGCCGCGAAGAGTACCTCGAATCCGAGAACGAGAACGCGCATAAAAAACTGATCGCCGCGTTGACGCAGATCATCAACAACCTCGGCTATAAAAAGCCGGTGGTCGGCCTGATCGCCGATCACCGCGCGCGCTACGGCACCATCTTCCAGGTCAACCTCGCCGTGCAGCAGTTGATCAAGGATCAGGTG
>DAINPV010000325.1:3138-4728 GCA_036743315.1 bacterium
CGGCACCATCTTCCAGGTCAACCTCGCCGTGCAGCAGTTGATCAAGGATCAGGTGATCGACCCGTCGATCAAGTGGAAAGTGCTGATCAGCAAAAAGGGCCAGTCCCTCGAAGAGGAAGCGGCCAAAATGCAAGAGCAACTCGGCGAATAGCCGCGCCGACAAGCGCACGAACGAAAGGCGGTCCGCCCGGGCCGCCTTTTTTAATGACCGGTCGCAATGAAAACGGGCGAGCCGTTCGGCCCGCCAGTCGTCGGCGAGAGCGGACACAAAATGAAAATTTATCGAAATGTGTCCGCTTTCATGACTCCTATCCACGATACGGACGCCCCTGGTTGCGCGGGTTCATTGTCCCGTTCCCGGCAAAGCCGCATCAAGCTAAAGCTCGGCCGGTTGCCTTGTGGAAAAATGTGCGGAGGATCGGTCGATCCGCATGATGCGGCTCGGAACTAGCCCACTGGTTGACGAACGAAGACCGTTCGCCGTTGCAACATAATAACTGCAATGCTATGGTGGGCGAGAGTTGGCTCCGAACGTCGATGGAGATGACGATGACAACGAAATGGATGTTGTTGCTCGCGCTTGTTTTGCTTATGCCCTTGGCCTGCACCGAGGATGAGGAAGGCCCGGCCGAAACCGTCGAAACCCTGGACATTGAAATACCCGCCGGCTGGCGCGCCGAGGCGCTCTATGATTTGTATGAAATTTGGTATGCCGAACTGGCGACCGATACGGAAGATTTCCTGCATATCGTTTTCGGCGACCGCACCACGTTGCGCTACACGAACGATCGGGAGGGTTATTGGTATTGGGATCGGCTGCGCGAAGAGAATGGTGAACTCGGTCTTTACGGCTTGCAATACGCCGTAGCGGCGGCGGGGTATCCCGTGTTGACCTACCAGCGGGAAGTCAACTACAACACGGCCTTGTTTTACCTGGCCGATCCATTGACAGCCTGGGAGCCGGAGATGCTCGTCGGTAGCATCGGTGACGACTCCGCCGAGTTCTGCCTCGATGCGCAGGATCGGCCGTGGTTTGCCTACAGCGAAAGCTGGCAGGTCGAGTTGATCGAGCCGGTTTCCGGCGGTTGGCGTACCTGGGACATCACGACCGGTTCGAGTCCGCATCTCGTTTGTGGCGAAAACGGAGTGGATTACCTGGTCGCGGAGATCGAACCCAAGTCGTTCGGCGACGAAAAGCCGGTCTGGGCCTCCGCCCGCGGCTATTATCTGTTCACGCGCGACGGCGACCAATGGCGCCCGAGTTTGCTCGGCGAATTGGAAAACCGCGTCTGGCCGAAGGATAGCCGGCTGCTCATGCTGCCCGACGGCGAACTGGTGTTGGTCGTGGTGGAAACGACCAACGATTACCCGGAGGACGTCAATCGGCTGGTGGTCTATAGCGGCGGTCCGGATGAATGGCGCCGCGAGGAGTTGATCGAATACCTGCCGGGTTTGTGTTTCCAATACGGTCTGCGCGCCGTCGCCACGGATACGGGCGAGGTGCACGTGTTCGTCGGCGATCGCGACAACGATTTCCTGCGGATATTTTCCCGGCGCGACGGAACATGGCAGGGCGACGCTTGGCGCGGC
>DAINPV010000326.1:0-4671 GCA_036743315.1 bacterium
AGTGGTCGTTCGAGGCGCAGAGCACTTATGGCATCAGCGCGGCGCAAAACGAATGGGAACCGTTCCAGGTGTTCATTTGGGACGACAACGGCGTGAACAACGTCGATGTGAGCGTTACCGAATTCACCGGCCCGGGCGATCCCATCGAACGCGTCGAGCTGTATCGCGTTCATTACATCCATGTCGACGAGGACAAGGTCAGCCAGAAGCCGATGGTAGCCGAGCACGCCGGCTGGTGGCCCGACGGTCTGGTGCCCTTCGTCGATCATTTCGTGTACGAAGTGCGCGACGGCGCGCCGTTCGACGTACAGGCCGAATTCACCCAGGCCGTGTTCGTCGACGTGTACATCCCGGAAGATCAGACACCCGGCGAGTACAGCGCCACGGTGACCGTCACCGCCGACGGCCGCGCCACCTGGACCGGCACGATCCACCTGACGGTCTGGGATTTTGCGCTGCCCAACGGTCTGTCGATCCAAAGCCAGTATCAGTACAGCCGCTCGATCTGCGAATACCACCAGGAATACGGCAACGCGACCGACTGCGCGCCGATTCACGAGCGCTATTTCGAGGAATACGCGCTGCACCGCATGAGCCCTTACAACTGGCTCACCGGCAATCCGCCGACCACCTACAATCCGGAGACCAAATCGTTGGACGTCGACTGGACGCAGTGGGACGCGGACCACGGCCCGTACCTGGACGGCGAATTCTTCAAACCCGGTTATGAGTTCCAGACGATCAACATTCCGCGCAGCTTCGGCAACGTGCCCGAGGGACTGACGCAGGACGAATGGAACATCATGAACTGGGCCGCGTGGGCCGAGCATTTCCAGGAAAAGGGGTGGATCGAAAAAGCGTGGTGCTACCTGCCCGACGAACCTACCCCAGACGAATATCCGGCGTTGCGCGCCATGGCGGCGAACCTGCACGCGGCCGATCCCGATCTGCAACCGTTCGTCACCGAGCAATACGAAGAGGAATTGGGACCGGACATCGACATCTGGTGTCCGGACGAGCCGATGTTCTCCGACTCGCTGCCCTGGCTGCCGCGCCCGGAAAAATACGAGGAACTGCGCGAGGAAGGCAAGAAAACCTGGTGGTACAACTGCGTGAGCGCGACCATCGGTTTCGATTACGCGAACCACATGGTCGATCAGGATTCGACCTACATGCGCGCGTGGCTGTGGCTGACGCGCCGTTACGGCTTCACCGGCATTCTCTTCTGGCGCATCCAGTACCTGTGGAGCCGTCAGGACGTGTGGGAAAACATGTACGCCGAAGCCTTCTACTGCCAAGGCGACGGTACGCTGTACTACCCCGGCACGCCCGACAAGATCGGCGGCGAAACCGATATTCCGATCCCCTCGCTGCGCATCAAATACTTGCGCGAGGCGATGGAGGATTACGAGTACTTCCACATTCTCGACGAGATGGGCGAGGAGCAGTGGGTGGACGACGTGACGCGGACCGTCGCGCCCAAGACCTTCCAGTGGGAGCACGACTGGGCCAAGTTGCTCGACTGGCGCCGCAAGGTCGCGGAGAAAATTCTGGGCACGCTCGACGAGGTCGCGCCTGCGCCGCCGACCGGCCTGAGCGCCGAGGGACAGGTCGAGGCCATCGAGGTGAGCTGGACCGCGCCGGTCGACGAGGATCTGGCCGGCTACGAGGTTTGGTACGCGATTCAATCCGGCGACGAATACTTCGGCGGCTCGCTCGGCGCCGACGCCGCCAGCGCGGTGCTGGTCGGGTTGATGCCCGGTCGCGAACACACGATCTGGATTCAATCCTTCGACACCAACGGCAACCACTCGGTCGACAGCGCGTCGGTCACCGCGACGCCGCAGGCCGACGAGACGACCGATGACGACGACACCGACGACGATGACAGTTCGGCGCAGAACGCCGTGCGCTTGGAAAGCAAATCGTCCGACGACCGGAAAAACGCGGATGACGACGAGGACGGCGACTTCGGCGGGTGCGGCTGGTAAACGGTTTATCGATGATTAAAAAGCGGTCGCCATAACGGCGGCCGTTTTTTTATTCCGAAGCGGGCAGCACGACCAGATCGTTCATCTGCAGCAGGGCTTCCATTTGGTCGGCTGTCAGCAGGTTATAACACTTGTGGTCCAGGCAATAACGGAAGATCGCACGGTCCGGAGAGAGTCCGCTGTTACCCAAATAGTAACCGACATACCAATATTCATCTTCCGCCACGGCCTTCATCCTTTGCACTCTGCCGTTGAAACTGACCTCGCCGACCGGGCTTCACACGCCGTTGTCGTATTTCACCATAAAGCAGAAATGGGTGAAGTAGAGCATGTTGGCGATGCCGGCGATATAGGCTTTGCGGTCGTCATAAAGCGAAATCGCGGTAAACATTTCCGTCGATGCGGGGATGTATTCGTAGGACAAGCTGACCTTTTGCCAATTATCGCCGTTGTAGGCGAAGAGAAATCCTTCGCCCGCCAGGGGCGGATCGTTGGCCCCGCCGCCGATCAGACCGAAGTTTGAGTCGAAATAGTCGACATCGCCCAATTCTTGGTACCCAATAACGCTCAAGAACATTTGTTGCTGAATCCAACTGGTGGTGGCCGCCTGATAATCGGCCGAATAATTGGCCAACGGGGGATAAGCCGTTCCGCCGAACGCATGCACTTGCTCGCCGTCATCGGCCAGCAATAGCACGGGAGCGTCCGGCAGGGCCGACGTGTCGGTCCATTCCCAGGCGCCGCCCGACCGGGTGTAAATTTCTTTGACGTTCTGGTTGTAATTGTAAATCGAGATCCAATCGCCGGACTGGGTCGAAAGAACGTCACAAAAATAAAAATTCTCGGGCAACGAGGCGAATTGCTCGTCGAACTGCCAGGAAGTACCGTCATACACCAGCAAATTCTGGACGGTCGCGGCCAGGCCGTGCGTGGCGGAGGCCATGGATATTTTGCTGATCGACGGTATCCCGGCGGGAATTTCTTCCAACGTCACTTCGCCGTCGGCGTAGTGAAGAATCACGCCTTGATCGGTGCCGCCCACGGCCCAGACCTGCACGTCCGTCGGCGCGACGACGGTATCATCATCATCGTCATCATCGTCGGCCGTATCGTCATCGTCATCAGGCGTTGCATCATCGTCGTCGGCCGTATCGTCGTCGGCCGTATCGTCATCGTCATCGAACGTATCGTCATCACCGATCATATCGTCGTCGGCGGAAGCATCGTCGTCCGCTGCATGATCGTCGTTGTCAGCCTGCCCTGAGCCTGTCGAAGGGTCATCGTCGCCGCAAGCGGCGAGCAGGCAGAGAAACACCAAGAGGATCGATAGAGCAACCGATTGTGCATACATCCAATAATCCTTTCAGCCCCCAGACGATAAATATATATGTATCATGGCAAGATGTCATTAACGGCTTGACGAAAAAAGCTTCAACCTTCATGCTGCCTGTCCTTACCAAGGAGCGAACCATGGCGAATTATTTGATAACCGGAGCGTCGTCGGGCATCGGCCAGGCCATGTGCCGTCTGGCCGTGCAACAGGGCCACACCGTGTACGGCATCGCCCGCCGCGCCGAGGTGCTGGCGGAAATGCGAAATGAGCTGGGCGAGCGGTTCGTGCCCTTACCCGCCGACGTCAGCGACCATGCGCAAGTCGCCGAAACATGCAAAGGCCTGCCCGTGTTACCGGACGTCGCCATCCTCAACGCCGGGGTGGGCATTTTCGACAATCGCAACTCTTTGGACGTCACAGTGCACGAACGGACGTACGCGGTGAATTATTTCGGCGTGCTCAATTTCATTCACGAACTGATGCCGCGTTTCCTGGAACGGGGCCACGGCATGTTCGTGGGCGTTTCCAGCCTGGCGGCGTATCGCGGCATGCCGCTGGGCATCGCCTACAGTTCCAGCAAAGCCGCTTTAAGCGCCGCGTTCGAGGGCATGCGCTGCACCTATTACGGCCGGGGCATCGATTTTCTGACCGTGCACCCCGGCTTCATCGATACGCCGATCAACGCCAAGAACACCGCGCCGATGCCTTTTCTCTGGCAGCCCGAAAAAGCCGCCGCATATATTTTGCACGGCATCGCCAAACGCAAACTGAATATTGCGTTTCCCTGGCCGATCCGCCTGGGAATGATAATTGCGCGGTTTTTACCCGCCGGATTGCACGCGCGGATCATGAAAGCGCCGGCGAAAAAAGGCGAATAGCCGTTCTATTCGGTCCGGTTTTGCGCTTCTCGGCAGTTGAATAATTATCCATTCGAGCCCTCGCTCAGCCCTTGCCTTTCAGGAGAATAATCCTTTAAAATGATTTAGTTATATGCGAGGGTCTGAGTTGCATAGTTTATGCATTATGTGAATAATTGTAAGGATACGACGATGTGCATTACCGGACGATGGGGTTGGGCGATCGGTCTCGTTTTGTTGGTGATTGTTGCCGGATGCGGTGACGATGACGACGATAACGATTCTGGGAACCCGATCGACGACGATGTCGTCGATGACGATGCCGACGACGACAGCCTCGATGACGACACCGGTGATGACGACGCCACCGACGACGACGCCACCGACGACGACGCCACCGACGACGACGCCGGCGACGACGACGCCGGCGACGACGACACTACCGACGACGACACCACCGACGACGACACCGGCGACGACGACACCGGCG
>DAINPV010000327.1:0-4671 GCA_036743315.1 bacterium
TGTTGGCCAGCAGGTTGGCCAGCGTCTGGTTCTTGGCGACCAGCCGCAGCTTGAATTGAGACAGCGCCTCGCGTTTGGCCTTGATCTCCCCCGCCTGCGCCGCGACGGCCGGCGAGGTCTCCTCGCGTTCGGCGAGGAACGTGAGGAAGCCCTCGATGAACGAGGCGCGGCGAAACGCGTTTTCCACCTCGGTGGACGTCAGTCCGGCGATCTCGGTCTGCAGCACCTTGTCGGCCGATTCGAGAGCGAACTGAATTTCCTCGGCGCCGACGTTCATGTCCGCGCCGTCCAGGTCGTCGGTTTCGATCAGCGTTGCGGTCAGTTCGTCCCACTGCGTTAACAGCTGCTTTTTGTACAGCGCGGCGATCTTGTCGCGGTCCAGGCCGGCGATGGACTGATCCTTCTCGATCATGTCCTTGATTTCGGCGCTGCCCGGCTCCTGCGCGTCGCGGCCGATCTTGATCATGTGCAGCTTGATCTTGTCGGCGAAGGCTTCCTGCAGCACGTCGACCTCGACGCGGTCGCAGCCGTCGGTGATCAACAGAATCTCCGCGCCCTCGAACATGCCGTCGAATTTGATGTCCTCGACCGCGGTGAGCAGCGCCAGTTGAATGTCGGTGCCTTTGCCGCCGGGTTCGATGAACAGCAGCTTGCGGATCAGCGCATCGTAATCGGCGCGTTTGACGACCTTTTCCAGCGCGTACACGTCGAAGTCGAAGGGCCGGTAAAACAGCCGCGCGCCGGTGCCTTTTTTACGGCGCAGAAATTCGATGGCCAGCACCTTGGCGAACAGCAGGCGGTGGTGTTCCCACATCGAATAGCTGCGGTCGAGCAGGATGTACAACTTTTGCTCGGCGGCGTTGGACATCTGGCGGCTGCCGCGATCGGTGATCGGCGCGGTTTCCTTCGAGGCGTTGGTTTCGTTCTCGTGCAGCAGCACGCGCACGTCGAGCTGGCGCTCCTCGGCCTTGCGGATCAGGTCGGTGAAATCCTCGATGGCCACGTCGTTGGGCAGCACCGAGCTGATTTCCTCGACGCTCTTGATCCGCCGCGTGCCCATGTACGGATCATGGCCGTTGAAGACCGGCACCTGTTCGGCCAGCGCGAAGGCGGAATTTTCGTCGAGCAGCGCGGTGCGGTCGGCGTCGCGGCAGATGTCGAAAAAGCCCTGGAGCTCGCCGCCCAGCTTGCCGTCGGGCGTTTTGAGCACGCGGGCGATTTTAAAGAGGATGAAAAACGAGAGCGGCACCAGGCCGCGCAGTTCGTCGAACAGGTCGAGGAAATCGTCGAAGGACGCGTCCAACGGCAGTTGTTCGGCGACGTCCGGCTGCGGTTTGGCGGCTTCCGGATGGGCGAGGCGCTCTAGCGTGTCCATAGGCTGGGCTCTTGCCCGGTGGCGCTGATTCGGGCCAGATCCTGCAATTGCTTGTGGCAGCCCTCGGCCAACTCCTGGATGTACAGGTTGGTCGGTTTGATGTCCGCCAGCACGGCGCGCAGCTTTTCGATGGTGACCGCGAAGTCGTCCTTCTGGGCGATCTTCTCGGCCAGTTCCTCGCGCCATTTCTTTTGCGGCGGCGTCAGGCCCAGCACGTCCAGGTCGATCGACTCGGCGCGCTTGGGATTGGCGTGCAGCACTTCGATGACGTTGAGCATCGTGGTCAGCAGCACCAGTTGCTTGCGGAACGTTTCGTCCGAATGCATGTAGCGGATCGTCTCTTCCGCCGTCTTGGTGAAGGTCTCGACCTCGTTGCCCTCGGCCCCGACCATGCACAACATCAGGCCCATGCGCGGCAGGTCGTTTTCCTCGACCTTGGTGCGGCCGTTGAGCATCGCCAGCGCGCGTAGGTGGTTGATCACGCCGGCCTGGCGGCGCGGACTGATGTAGTAGTTGCCCTTGGCTTTTTTCATCCGGTCGATGAAGTAGCGCAGGATGATGTTTTTAAGGTACAGCACGTCGTCGCTGATTTCGATGTTCAGGTCGCCTTCCAGACCGCAGGCGATGCGCGAGAGGTAGTCGATTTCGTCGCGGCTGATCGGCTGCACCGGTCCGCTGGGCGCGGTGCCCTTGCTGATGAAACTGCGGTCGATGCGGAACTGCGTGAAGGCGTCGGTTTCGGCGGTGATCACGCTGCGGTAGGCGAACCGGTCGACCACCGCTTCGGTCACCTCGTTCAGGCGCAGGTAGTTGGAGGCGGCCATGCAGGTGTGCAGCCGCGCGTGGTAGCGCTCCGAACCTTCGAAGAGCATGCGGTCGGAAAGCAGCAGCATCAGGTCGCGCAGGATCTGCTCGTTGGTGTCGAACAACTCGTCGATGAAGGCGAAGTCGGCTTCGAGCACCGAGCTTTTAATGCGGCGGATTTTCACGCCCTCGTCGCGGTAGCGCGGGATGTCGATCGGACCGAAGTAGTTGTCCTTGGTGTCCTCGACCGACGCTTTGATCGTAAAGGTTTTGGCGCCCGAGGCTTTGAAAATTTCGAACAGCTCGTTGGCGAGCATCGACTTGGCGATGCCGGTGCGGCCCAGCAGCAGCAGGTGATTGCGGGTGAGCAGGGCGCAGGCGAACTGGAGGATGATCAGCTCGCGGCCGATGACCTTTTCCGAGACGCGCGAAAACTCGTTGCGGATCTTCTCGATGATCACGCGGTAATCATAGGGCGTGAAGTAATATTGCGTGACCGGAGTATGCAGGCGGCGTACGTTTGAGGTCATTAATTTGCTTTCCCGTAAAAAAACCAATGGCTTCAATACGTATCGGTATCGTTGCTGTCAAACATTATCTTTGCTTCGCGATGGGAAGTCAAACAAATACTTGAATGAGGATTCATTCAGTACGCGGCGAAAACCGCCGGTCTGGCAAAGAATTTTCCGCTCGATCGCTTGGATGTTGATTTTTTCACAGGCGATTTTTTTGTTTGCCGGAAAACCTCTTTCACGCCGGCGGGTTCTTTGCTATTCCAAATATGTTTCCCAGCCCTCTGCGGCCCCTGGCGTGGCTTATTGTCTCCAATCGCCTTCGTCCGCACATGCCGATGCTTCGTTAAGCCCGTCGTGCCGCCATCGCCGGTTAAAAAACAAGGCGCACCCGGATGGATGCGCCTTTTCATTTCGTTTGGTTGAAACTACGCCAAAAAGGCCAGCAGCACGCCAGCGGCGATGGCCGAGCCGATCACGCCGGCGACGTTGGGCGCCATCGCGTGCATCAGCAGGAAGTTCGACGGGTCCTCCTGCGTGGCGACGGTGTTGACCACGCGCGCGGACATGGGCACCGCCGACACGCCGGCCGCGCCGACCAGCGGGTTGACCTTTTCTTTGCAGACCAGGTTCATCAGCTTGCCGAACAATACTCCCGACGCCGTGGCGATCGAAAAGGCGAACACGCCCAGGCCGAAGATCATCAGCGACTTGACCGTCAGGAAGGTCGTCGCGTTGGCCGACACGCCCACGCAGACGCCCAGGATGATCGTGACGATGTCGATGAACGAGGTTTTCGTCGTCTTGGCCAGGCGCTCGGTGACGCCCGATTCGCTCAGCAGATTGCCCAGGAACAGCATGCCCAGCAGCGGGATCGCCTTGGGCACGATTACGCAGATCAGCAGAAAGCCGGCGATGGGGAACACCACACGCTCGACCCGCGTGGTCTGCCGCGGCATGGCCATCTTGATGAGCCGCTCCTTCCGCGTCGTCAGCAGCCGCATGATCGGCGGTTGGATGATCGGCACCAGCGCCATGTAGCTGTAAGCGGCGACGGAGATCGGCGCCAGGTACGCGGGATTGAGGATGCTGGTGACGTAAATCGCCGTCGGTCCGTCGGCGCCGCCGATGATGCCGATCGAGGCCGCCTCGTCGGCGGTGAAGCCCAGCGCCAGCGCGCCCAGAAACGTGCCGAAGATGCCGAACTGCGCGGCCGCGCCCAGCAGCACCAGCTTGGGATTGGAGATCATGAACGAAAAATCGGTCATTGCCCCGATCCCCAAAAAGATCAGCGGCGGATAGATCTCGTGGCTGATGCCGAAATACAGATACTTGAAAGGACTGTGCGGATCGGTCAACAGCGTGAGCACCTCGCCGGTTTCGCTGATATCCCAGGGAATGTTGGACAGCAGCATGCCGAAGCCGATCGGCAACAGCAGCAGCGGCTCGAAGCCTCTCCTGACCGCCAGGTAGATGAACAACGCGCCGATGGCGAGCATGATCAGGTAACGCGGATCGCCCATGCGCGCCAATGCCATTGTGCCCAGGAAGTGTTGCAGCCCGCTCATGATGTGGCCTCGATGCGCAGGAGGATCGTGCGCTGTTTGACGTCCGCCCCTTCCGCGGCCGACAGGGCGACGACCTTGCCGGCGATGGGCGCGGGCAGTTGGTTTTCCATCTTCATCGCTTCGAGCACACAGACGGGCTGCCCGGACTCGACCGTGTCGCCGACCCGGACCAGAAACTTGAGCAGCTTGCCGGGCATCGGCGCGATCACGTCGCCTTCGCCCGCGCACGTCGGCGTCGGCGTCGGCGGCGCGGCTTTGGGCGTCGCTGCGGACGCGACGGTTGCCGGTCTCGGCGCGGCCTGCGCCACGCTTGCCGCCCGGGCTTCGTCGAGGTTGACGGTATACGGATGACCGTCGACGGTCACTTGCGCCGTCGGCGGAGTAAGGCTGTCGACCACCACTTCGTGAGTCA
>DAINPV010000328.1:0-4631 GCA_036743315.1 bacterium
TCATCGTCAGCCGTGTCGTCGTCGGCGGTATCGTCGTCGGCGGTGTCGTCGTCGGCCGTGTCATCGTCAGCCGTGTCGTCGTCGGCGGTATCGTCGTCGGCGGTGTCGTCGTCGGCCGTGTCATCGTCAGCCGTGTCGTCGTCGGCGGTATCGTCGTCGGCGGTGTCGTCGTCGGTTGTGTCGTCGTCGACGGCATCGTCGTCGGCGGTATCGTCGTCGTCATCCGGCGGCACAAAATCGTCGTCCACGTCGTCGTCGCCCATGGTGTCGGCATCGTCATCGTCGCCGCAGTTGCAGCCGGCGGCCGACAGCAGGCAAAGCGTGAAAAGAATGGTCGGGAATAGTGAACGAAAAACAGCTTTTCCAAACATAACGTGCTCCATGGCATATCAGGATAACCGATGAACCTATCTTCCTCCGAGGTCGATCCTAAGTCAACATCCGGTTACCGAACCCATTTGATAACCGTTGCGTCGGCATGGAACGCCCGCGCTTGGTTACGCGCCGCAACCGCCGGTGTCCAGCGCCTCGTCGGCGTCCTTGCCCTCGACCAGCGAGATGTCGTCGTCGGCCTCGTCATCGTCGTCGGCCAACTCCACGCCCTCCTCGACCGTCAGGCACTGATCGAATGTCTCGTCGCACTGTTCGCCGACGATGCACGGGGCGTGAAAATGACCGTTGCACGAACCCAGCAGGCAGGCGTCCTCGCCGTTGCAGAACAGGCCGTCGTCGCAGGCCGTGCCGTCGGGCGCCGGCGCCCACACCGACACCGAGTAGGTCACGTCGCAACGCCGGCACGGATCGACCGGATGCGCGTCGCCCTGCCGGACGAACACATTGCCGACGCGACAGCCCGAGGTCGTCCAGTCCAGGCCGTCCGTGGACGAATCGGCCGGCTGCGCCCGCGACGACACAGCGATGTTCTCCTCGGCTCCAACGGCCCAGGCGATCGCCACCGACAACAGGGAGAAAATCAGCGCGTAGTACCAAACCGGAAAGACTCGTGAAGCACCACCCATAATCAGCCTCCTGTGGCAGGAGACCAAATCCTCTCATGCCGCCCTTATAGTACAGCGCGCCGCGAAAGAAAATACCGAGGCGACTTTATCCGCGCTGCCTTTCAGCGACCCGCCAGCACCTCGCGGGCCTTGGCGCGTAGCTCGATCGGCTCGGCCGGATCCTCCGCGATGCGCCGCACCACATCCAACGCGCCGGCGTCGGAGAGGAAATCCAGAAAAATGATGCGGAACGCCACCGGGTAACTGCGGTCGCCCAGCGCGGTCAGCAGCAGTTCGTCGTTCAGGCGCGGATAGGCTTCGAGCAATTTACAGGCGAGGTTGCGCCGCTCGAAGGGATCGAGCGATCGATCCTTGAGCACCGGCAGCGTGCGTGCGCGTTGGGCGAGCGTCAGGCGGCGAGCGCACAGCAGGTTGAGATACACCTTGCGTCGCCCGTAGCGTTCCCGCTCGCCGGCCAGCAGTTTGATCAGCACGTCGTTGTCGGCTTCGCCGTCGTGTTCGAGCGCCCAGCGGCCCAGGTGCGTGTCGTCCGGCGTATCGGCGAATTGCCGCCACAACCAGGCCGAAACGTCCACACAGGATTGGCGATCGAACCAGGCGAGAATCGAATCTCTTTTAATATCCAGATAGTCATCAAGGTCGTCCAGATCGTTGAGATTGTTTTCGTCGCCGGGCGCCCAGACGTTCTGCAAGCCCTTCACCAACCGCGGGCACCATTGCGGATGCGCCATCGCCTCGTCCAGCAAAACCGAGCCGGTTGCGTTTTCCGGACCGGCCAACGCCCGCAAAGCCGACAAGCGCTCCCGGCGGTCGGTCGACGACAGCAAGTCGACCAACTGCGGCAACGCGGCGGTCTTGGCCGCCGCGTCGTCGCTAGCCGCCGGAAACGCCGGATGGACCGCCTCGCCGCCGTCATGCTTCGCCGTGGATGTCCAGACGCAACCGCCCAACAGGGCCAGGCACCATCCAACCGTCAACATCGCCGCCCATCGACGCATCGCCCATCCTCCCCGGAGAAAGCCACCGATTGCACTTATCATATATTTAATTATTTTATAACATCAGGGTCCGGCAAGCCAAGGGGCCGCCGTTTTTGCCGGCCAAGGCGCATTGCCTTAAATTTTCCGGAGCGCCTTGCCAGCGGCGGCGGCATCCCCTACAAAATTGGTTCCGGGTTCCGCACCGCGGCTCGGGTCGGTCGCGGTGTAAGAAAGTTGGATGCCAGCATGAAACGCAACCGCATTCGTTTGACGATCTTCGCGCTCCTCTTGACGCTGGGCTGCGCCGCCTGCTCGTCGCCGCCCGCCGAGGTGAAAACGGAAGTGACGCAAATCGGCGCGCCCGGCTTCTTCCGCCTGGTCAAGGAAAACGACGTCTGGTGGTTCGTGAATCCCGCCGGCGAAAAGTTTGTTTCGCTGGGCATCAACCACATCGAACCGGCGCTGATCTGCTCGCAGAACAACCGCGACCTGTTCGTCAAGAAATACGGCGACGACCTGCTGCTGCCCGACGGCGCGCCCAACAACGAAGGCCGGGCCGTGCGCCGCTGGCTGGAAGACAGCATGAACCTTGTCCGCGAATGGGGCTTCAACACCCTGGGCGTGCACAACCCGATTCCCCAGCGGACGATGCCCTACGTCGCCAAGTTCCGCCCGCTGATCCTCGACGGCTGGGCGCTGTACAACAAAACCTACATGGACCCCTTCGACCCGGCGACCGCCGCCTTCGTCGACGACAAGGCGCGCGAGTGGGCCGCGGCCAACAAGGACGACGCGCTGATCCTCGGCGTCAGCTTCAGCGACACGCCGCGCTGGCACAACGCGCCGGGCAACCTCCACGGCTGGATCCGCTTCCTGGCGCAACTGCCCGCCGACGCGCCCGGCAAACAAAGGTGGGTCGAATACCTGAAAGAACGCTACGGCAATCTCGCCAAGGCCGAGGCGGTCTACGGCATCGGCGCGACGTCCTGGAACGATTTCCTGGCGCGAAAGACCTGGCCGCGCCCGAACGATCCGCCGGCCGCGCTGGCCGACGTCGACGGCTTCCTGCCCGTGCTCGCCGACGCCTGGTACGGCCTGCTGACCGCCGCCGTGCGCAAGCACGATCCGAATCATCTGATTTTCGGCGACAAGTTCGAGGGCAAGATCGGCATGCCCGATTGGCTCGACCCGCTCATCGCCAAATACTTCGACCTTACCTACATCCAGTGGTACGACTACGCCGAAAACCAACTGCCGCGCCTCGAACAAATGTACCGCACGACCGGCAAGCCGATCCTGATGGGCGACTCGTCCTTCTCCAGCCCCAACCCCAACATTCCCAAGCCCAAGGGCGTGCACCAACCTTCGCAGGAGATGGTCGGCGAGGCCTATTATCAATACCTGCAGACGATCGAGGCGCAGCCGTACATTCTGGGTTGGCACTATTGCGGCTTCATCGAGGGCTCGCCCGACCTCAAACGCTTCCACCCGTTTTACGCCATCCAGACCGGATTCCTGCGGCCCGACGGCACGCCCTACGCCGAGACCGTCCGCCGCGTGACCGAGGCCAACCGGCAGGCGCACGCCTGGCACGCGCAAGCGACGGCGACCGGCGGTTCGACGCGTCCCAGTTCGTTCCGTTCGGCGGAGGACCTCAACCGGGAGTTGCTCGCCTCGTTTAACTCCGCGCGGATGAAAACGACCAAATTGACCAACGGCGTGCTCACGCAGGTGGACGACAACGTCTACAACGCCGGGCGTTTCACTACCGCGTTTTCGCAAGCGCCGAAGAAGAACATCTCGTGGATCGTCACCGACGACGGCGTGGTGGTCGTCGACACCGGGCTGGACCGCAGCGCGCAGCAGGTGCGCGAGTTGATCGCCCAAACCACCGACAAGCCGATCCGCTACGTGATCTACACCCATCACCACGGCACACAGATCGGCGGCACGGTCTACCTGCGCGACCGGGACACCAAGGTCATCGCCCACGCGGACACCGTGCTCGAACTCGATTTACGCAAGGAGATGGCGCCGCACATTGCGCGGCTCAACAGCGTGCAGTTCGATTTCGACAACCCCGCCGACAACACGCGCATGAGCGTGGTCTACCCCGACATCACGTACGCCGACCGGTTCGACTTCACGCTGGGCGGCACGCCCTTCGAGCTCTACCACGCCGACGCCGAGGCGCAGGATTACACCATCGTCTGGCTGCCCAGGCAGAAGATCGTCTGGGTCGCCGACCTGCTCAGCGTCAGCGCGCCGATGATCGCCAGCCCGATGAAGCGCGTGCGCGACGACGTAAAATGGAAAAAGGCGCTGGAATTCATCAAGTCGCTGCGGCCGGAAATTCTGATCACCTCGATCCTGCCGCCGATCGACAACCGGCGGGTGATCGACGAATGGCTCGACAGTTACATCGCCTACCTCGATTTCGTGCACCGGACCGTCATCGCCGCCGTCAACGACGGCGCGAGCGTCGAGGAACTCATCGCGCAAACCGAGCTGCCGCCGACGCTCGCCGACAATCCGTTCGTGCAGGATCACTACGGCACGCTCGAATTCAACCTGCGCGGCCTGCACCAGATGTACACCGGCTGGTTCGACATGAACGGCACGCACTTGAAGC
>DAINPV010000329.1:0-4587 GCA_036743315.1 bacterium
CGCGCCTGCGCCGGCGACAACTCGGTGACCTTCATCTGCGGCAGACCGGCCCGCGCCTCGCCGCCTCGCGCCTGCCACAGCCCGACCGCCCCCAACAAGGCGACCGCGATCGTCAACGATATCCAGATCATGATGTTTTTCTTCGCTTGGCTCATTGTTTTCTCTCGGCATCCTTCTGTTTCGAGAAAGGTAATCATCGCCTCTCGCCGCGTCAAAGGACGGCGCTCCTCTCGCGCCTTGCCCCCCGCGACGGTTTTGCGTATGCTTGTGCGCCCAAAGCGAAGCACAACGTTTAACGACGACCGAATTCGGAGGTTTTACCATGTACCTGATTTTGTTGGGCGCTCCCGGCGCGGGCAAAGGCACGGTGGCCAAGATGCTGCTCAAGCAGCATCCGGCGGCGCACATCAGCACCGGCGACATCCTGCGCGGCAACGTCGCGGCGGGCACCAAGCTCGGCCTGCAGGCGAAAAAATTCATGGACGAAGGCGGCCTCGTGCCCGATTCGTTGATCCTGGACATGATGAAGGGCCGGCTGGCCGAAGCCGACGCGCAGCAGGGCTTCATTCTCGACGGCTTCCCGCGGACGATTCCGCAGGCCGAAGGCCTGGGCAAGATCCTCGTCGAACTGGGCATCGAGCTGACCGGCGTGATCTCCATCGACGTGCCCGAGCAGGTCATTCTCGACCGCATCCTGTCGCGCCGCACCTGTTCGAATCCGAAATGCCAGGCGATCTACAACGTCAAGTTCATGCCGCCCAAGGTCGAGGGCGTCTGCGACAAATGCGGCGGCAAGCTGATCGTTCGCGACGACGAGACCGAAGAGGTCGTGCGCCATCGCCTGAAGGTCTACGAAGACAACACCGCGCCGCTGATCCAGTACTACGAGGCCAAGGGCCAGTTGCACCGCTTCCCCGGCGAATCGAGCGACGCGATCGTCGACGGCGTCAACGCGATGCTCAAGAAATAACGCTCGCGAATAATTGCACCAACCAAGCCTCGCGGCATGATCGCGGGGCTTTTGTTTATACGTGCAGTTCGCGTTGAATGGTCGGTCCGTCCGCGCCGGCGGCGAGCAAGCGGTGCACCGTGGCGATGCGGTCGCCGTAGGCCGACCAGGGGAATTGTTCGACGCGCTGGCGGGCTGCCAAGCCCAGGCGTTCGGCGAGGTCGCGATCCTCTTTCAACCGCGTCAACGCGGCGGCCAGCGCGTCCACGTCGTGCGCCTCGATCGTCAGCGCCTCCCGTCCGTCGCGCGCCACGGCCCCGGCCTCGCCGGTGAGAATCGACGGCAGGCCGCAGGCCATCGCCTCGTAGGTGACCAGCGCGCTGCCCTCTTCCAGGCTGGGAAAAACGAAGACCGACGCGCGCCGCATCAACTCCGGCACGTCGCCGCGAAAGCCCATGAACCGTATGGTAGCGCGGTTGCGCCACGGCACGAAATGCGCGCGCACCGCTTCCTCCTCGCCGCCGACCAGCCACAGCTCGCCGTCGAGCCGCGCCTTGTCCCACGCGGCCAGCAGCGTGAACACGCCCTTGCGCACGCCGACCTGCCCGACGAACAACGCGACGAATTTTACCGGCGCGCGCTCGCGGGGCGTCGTTTTTCCCAGGTCGACGCCGAAGGGACAGCGCACCACACGCTGCAGGTCGAAGCCCTCTTCGGCGAAGGAGCGAAAACTGTTTTCGCTCGGCGTGAGCACCAGGTCGGCCAGCTCGTATTCCTCGCGGCAGCGCTCGATCGTCTCGGCGTACGTCGGTTGAAAATCGATGCCCAGCCGCCCGTAGGCGTCCACCAGCCGCCGCGTCTGCGTGACGATGTGCGTGCTGGCGCGCTCGATAATCAGCTTCTTGCCCAGCCGCTTCGCGGCGCGCGCACTGCGCGTGGCCTGGCTGTTCCAGAGGTGGACGATCTCGTGCGGGCCGTCGATGTGCGCCAGGCAGCGCCGGTCGAAATGGCGGTTTTTGGCCAGGTAGTACCTTTTTTCCGGCCAGAAGAAAAAGGCGCGGCGCGGCGGAAACCGCACGTCGACGATGCGCCGCTCGTCCACGCTCGTCGGCTCATAGCCCAAGGCGATCAGCTTGTCCAACATCCCGGCGCGCCATAAACCGTCGACGGCGCGCGCCGCCGTGTTGCCGATGCCGTGCGCGGCGAAACGTGAAGCGATGGCGTACAGCGAACCCATGCGTCGATTCTTCTCCCGGGAATTCTCCGTCAGCCTACCGTTCCCGCCCGCCGAACTCAACCGTCCGAATATCCTACAACTTGAATATCACTTTACTCCGCTTCGAATTGCATGATTTATTTCAGTTGTGTAATGGTGTGCGCATTGTTATGAATGAGGTAGCCAATACAAAAACAGCCCCGGAACTTTTGGAGGATATCATGCGTAAATTGATCCTGGTCATTCTCGCGTTGTTGCTGCTCCCGGCCTGGTCCTTCGCGGCCGACGAGCCGCAGGTGAAAATCGGCGCCAATTTTTTCGCCGGCTTCAACTACAACATCAGCGGCTATGAGGAAGAAGATCCGCGCTTCGGCGACAACGACGCCAACGAATTCACCCTCGACCGCGCCCGCTTGAACGTCCTGGGCGCGCTCGACGGCGGCCGCTACTTCACGCGGGTCACCCTCGATGCGTTCCGCGATTCCGACACCGGCCGCTTCGAATCGGAAGTGCGCTACGCCTACGTCGGCTGGGCGCCCAAGCAGTTTCTCGAGTTCAAGGCCGGTTTGTTCGATGAGCCCTACAGCAACCTCAGCCAGAAACGCTATCGGTTCCGCGCACTCGGCAAACCGTTTATCGAAGAGTATACCTACGCCGACGCCGCCGAACTGGGCGTGGCCTCGACCATCGCGCTGCCCAAGAAAATCGGCGGGTTGAGCCTGTGGGCGGCCAACGGCGAAGGCGGACGCGCGGCCGAAGCCAACCGCGGCAAAGAAGGCAGCGCCGTGCTGTTGATCAATCCCGCGCAGGCCAAGGAAGCCTGGGGCACGGACCTGGGCGTGGCCGGCACGTTCCGCTACAACAAGGGCGAAACGATTCCCGGTCCCGGCGAAGACGTCCGGATGATTTACGGCGGCATGGCCTTCCTGAAATGGCAGATGCTCAACCTGGGCTTTGAGTACCTGCGTTCGTCCTACTCCTTCGACGAGGACGAAGATCCCCTGGTCGGCCAGGGCTATCACGTGTTCGCCGACGTCGAACACAGCACGGGCCTGGGCGTATTCGCTCGTTACATGCACTGGGATCCGACGACCGAAAACGACGACGCCGTGGTCAGCACCGTGACGTCCTACACCGGCAGCGGCGAGGATATCATGCAGGATAAAGACGCGGTCGACTGGCTGGTGGCCGGCCTGTTCTATCAGGCGACCCAGTACGTGCGCGTGTTCGGTTACTACCAGCGCGAATGGTACGAGGAAACCGACGCCGAAGACGACACCATCGCCGCCGAGCAGATTCTGGGCACCAAACTGGACGTGAATTTCTAAGCGACGTTCGAAAATACGAACGGGATGCGGCGCAGGACCGCATCCCGTTTTTCTTTTAACAAAAGCGCGGCGTCAGTGGACGTCGGGCAAAAGCTGCGCGAACGAGCAGTCGTTCACGTCGCCGTCCTCTTCCAGAATCGTCGTGTAGCCGCTGTCCCATAACAGTTCGTTGAGCACGTACACCAGCGCGAACTGGTCGTTCCAGCATTCGGCCAGCGTCACTTCCTCGGCCGTCCATTCCTCGTAAGTGATCTCGGGAATGTTGCCCTCGTTGACGATCAGATCGCCGCGCCCCGTGCCCGCGGCGTTCCACTGCGTGACCACCCAGAAGTGTTCGGCCACGTCCGTGCCGATCGTCCACTGGTCCTCGTCGTCCTCCAGGTCGACCATCGCGTCGAACTCGAAAACGCCTTCCAGCGAAACCTCTTCCTCGTAGCGGTAATCGCCGTCGAGCGGGATCGTCAGATCGTCGGGCAGAAAATCGACGAGCTCCATCTCCAGCCGCCGGCCGACCAGCGTGTTGTACTCCACCGCGATCGACCCGGTCGCGTCGATGCGCTGCGGCCACAATTCCTTGCCCGCGCTGTAGTCGATGGTGAACGCGCCCACGCCGCGCCGTTGCGTCGTCGCGCTCGCCTCCACCTCGCCCTGCCAGATCGCCGCCCAGTCGTTTTCGTCCGTCGAGTTCTTGTCGCGCCACTCGTAAGTGTAGGTGAAGCTATTGCCCTCGATGTTGGTCATCACGAACCGCTCGAAGACCATCGACAGCCCGCTTTCCTTCCACGGCCCCCAAATCAACGTCGTGCCGTCGAAGGACGAAGGCGAGAAACTGGTGATCTCGTCGATCACCGAAAGCACGGCCAGCAGATAGTCGTTGACGTCCATCGCGCGATCGACCGTGAATTCGTACAGCTCCGGCGTGTCGCCCACGGCCTTGCTTTTCTCGTCCTGCCCCGGCAGGCGCAGCAGCAGCGATTCCGGATCGGGCAGCGCGTCCAGAAAGTCCTGATAATCGCCGCTATCGTCGTCGTCATCGCCGTCATCGTCATCGTCGTCGTCCAAATCGTCGGCGATGTCGTCGTCATCGTCGTCGC
>DAINPV010000330.1:0-4567 GCA_036743315.1 bacterium
CCAAGCCGCAGAAATCCACCGCCTGTTCGACGCGCGTGTAGCTCAACGGGCTTTGGTGCGAGCCCGGTGGGAAGTTGTGGAAGAAGGGCAGGTTGCGCACGCCGCGCTCCTCCCACATCATGCGCAGGCGCGCCAGGCCCCCGGCGAGCAACGCCTCCTTGAATTCGATCCAGTCCAGGTAGTAAGGCAAATCCTCCGGCTTGCGGGCGCGGAAATCGTCGGGCATCGCCAGGTCGGCCAGGTGCGTGTCCAAGGCGTAGGCGTCGGTCACGCGGTCGGCGTCGCCGTATTTTTCTTTCAGAAAGCCGAGCCATTTGCTGCGCGCGTCCGGGTGATAATCCACGTCGAACGGCGCGGTGCGGAAGAAAAACGACGATTCGTTGTCGGTCTGCAGCGCCAGCACCGGACCGTGCGGGGCGATGCGCTCGCGGAGGATCGGCGCGACCGCGTCCAGCCACAATTCCACTTCGCGCCAGAAGGCTTCGCTGGCGTAGGAAATTGCCGGGAAGGTGTGCGGCGGAATCGGCATCATCACCGGCCCGCCGCTGGCGTTGCGCATCAGAAACGCGGGGTCCTCGAACAGTCGCGCCGGGTAACCGAAGCCGGTCAACTCGGCGTTGATGTGCGGGCCGGGCCGCACCAAGACGCCCAGGCCCATCTCCTCGGCCAGGTCGATGAAGCCGCCGAGGTTCTTGTTGGGCTCCAGATCGCCGAAATCGAAATTGCCCGGGCTGGTTTCGTGCACCGACCAGGGTACGTAAAGGCAGATCATCCGCAGGCCAAGTTCGCGCACGCGCTCCAGCAGCGTCGGCCAGAGGTTGGCCGGATGACGCCAATAATGAATGTCGCCGGACACGATGGGCAGACGATGTCCGTTGACGTTCAGCCGCCAGCGATCGAGGGAAACGCTCACCGCGAGCCTCCCCGCCGGTGCAGCTCGTCGCGGATGCGCGCGGCGATTACCCCTAGCGCGACGGCATTCTTGCCGCCTTCGGGGACGATCAAATCGGCGAAGCGCCGGCTCGGTTCGACGAAGGCGCTGTGCATCGGCCGCACCTGGTTGATGTACTGTTCGATCACCGAATCCACCGAGCGCCCGCGGTCGCGGATGTCGCGGCGCAGTCGGCGGATGAAGCGGATGTCGTCGTCGGTCTGCACGAATATTTTAATGTCGCACAGGTCGCGGATTTCCGGAATCGCCAGAATGAGAATGCCCTCGCAGATGATGACGTCGCGCGGCTCGATCAAACGCGTGTGCGACTGGCGCAGGTGAGTGACGAAATCGTAAATCGGCTCCTCGATCGCTTCGCCGCGGCTCAGACTTTGCAACTGTTCGCACAACAATTGCGTGTCGATCGCGTCGGGGTGGTCGTAGTTGATTAACGCGCGTTCATCGGTCGTCAGGTCGCTGCGATCGCGATAATAGCTGTCCTGGTACACCACGATGACATGCTCGGCTCCGAGCTGGCGCTGCAGTCCGCGCGCCACCGAGGTTTTTCCCGAGCCGGTGCCCCCGCTGATGCCGATAATCAATTTCCGTTCGGACATAGTCGTTTCCCGTTTCCCACACATTCGCGCTGGAAGTCGTTACATGCACGCCGCACTGAAAAAATAATGCTAACAGATCGCATGGTCCGCGCCTAGTCCCAAATCGCGATTGCATTCGTCAGTCGTGAGAAAATTGTCGTTGATTGCGATATAAACGGTGTTGACAGGGCCGGTTCGATTTGCTGGAATCGGGCGCCCGCGTGGGCGGGAAGGAGGAGACCATGCTGTCGGTCATCGGCGCATTTTTGTTTATCTTCTGTTGCCGCGTCATCGATGTGAGCATGGGCACCTTGCGCATGCTCTATACGGTGCGCGGGCGCAAGTATCTAGCGGGCGCGCTGGGCGCGGTCGAAGTCGGCGTGTTCCTGGTTGCCATCTCCAAGGTCGTCAGCTCGGCGAACGATCCCGCCCGGTTCCTCGGTTATTGCTTGGGCTTCGGCGCCGGCGTCGTGTTGGGCATCACCATCGAAAACTGGCTGGCTCCGGGCAACACCGCCGTCTCGATCATCAGCCGTGAAGCTTGGTCGGAAATCTCCACCGCCTTGCGCGACGTGGGATTCGGCGTCACCGAAACGATCGGCCGGGGCAAAGACGGTTTGGTGCACATCATTCATTCCACCATCCGCCGCCGCGATTTTCCGTATTTGATGCAGGTGGTCAAGGAAATCGACGCCAACGCGTTCATCACCACCGGCGAGGCGCATTTCGTGTATCGCGGCTATTGGCATAAAATTAAACGTAAATAACAAAAAAAATATTTGACAAGCCCGCCGGCTTAAAGTATACAACCTTATTAGTAATGATTATCATTTTCATAAATCGAAGAATTCGAGATAAAAGAAGTGGCCGACACGCACAAAGAACGCATGACCAAACAGCGCGAAATTGTTTTGGAAGAGCTGCGTAAAACCCGAACACATCCGACGGCGGACGAACTGTACGAGCGGGTGCGTAAACGGTTGCCGAAGATTAGTCTGGCCACTGTGTATCGCAATCTTGAATGGCTGGCGGAGCGCGAGATCATTCGGAAAATCGAACATACCGGCAATTCCAAGCGATTCGATGCCGATATGGACGATCATTTTCATATTTTTTGCGTCGAATGTGGTCGGGTTGACGATTTTCCGGTTGAATCGTCCCTGAAGGATGCCTACGATTTACATATACAGACGGATTATCGGGTTTTGGGACATCGCACCAAGTGGTTCGGCGTTTGTCCGCAATGCCAGCGCAAAGAAAAGTATCGAAACGAAAAGAACATTAATTGATTAGCCTGCTTATAGGCTGCAAACGATATGTTCACGGTACATGATTAATGAGAGTTGAAAGGAGAAACCATGGCAAGTGTGAAAGGCACCAAGACCGAAAAGAATCTATTGGCCGCTTTTGCCGGCGAGTCCCAGGCGCGTAACCGTTATACTTTTTTCGCCAGCCAGGCGAAAAAGGAAGGGTTTGTGCAGATTTCCAAAATTTTTGAAGAGACGGCCGACCAGGAAAAAGAACATGCCAAACGCTTTTTCAAGTTCCTGGAGGGCGGCATGGTGGAAATCACAGCGATGTTCCCGGCCGGCGTGATCGGCACGACCGCCGAAAACCTGAAAGCGGCGGCCGCGGGCGAACACGAGGAATGGACCGACCTGTACCCCGCCTTCGCCAAGACCGCGCGGGAAGAGGGCTTCGAGAACGTCGCTAAGTGTTTCGACGCGGTGTGCATTGCCGAAAAGCAGCACGAAAAACGGTACCTCGATCTGATGAAGAACATCGAGGCGGGCAAGGTCTTCAAGAAAGACCAGTCGGTCGTCTGGCGCTGCCTCAATTGCGGTTACCTGCATGTCGGCGCCGACGCGCCGTCCGCCTGCCCGGCGTGCGCACATCCGCAGGCGTACTTCGAACTGCTCGGTGAAAACTGGTAAACGGGGAGTGGCGCATGAGTTCCGTAGCCGATGCCGAATTGATCGCGGCGGTCGAACTGGCCCGCGATGCCGAGTGGGAAGCGCATAACTATTACCTGACGGCCGCCGGCAAATCGGCCGATGAGCGGGCGAAGGATTTGTTTGCGCAACTTGCCGACTTTGAAAAGCGACATTACGAGGCGCTCAAGCAGTGGCTTTCCACGCACAGCGCCGGTCGTTTTTCCGGTTATGCCGGGATGGAGTTTCGCGCTTTCAAACCGGGTCTGCCGGCCGCGAAGGTCCCCGTCGAACAACTCCAGTCATCGGTCGACATCCTGCAAATGGCGATCGAGGCGGAACGCCATGCGCAACAATCCTATCTTGCCTTGGCCCAAAAGGCCGTCAACGAGCGGGCGCAAAAAATGTTTCGCCGCATGGCGATGGAAGAGGAAAAGCATCGCCGCATCCTGGAAGATCAGTTTTATGCCCTCTCCAACAAAGGGTTGTGGGCATGGGGTGAATAACGAAAAGCAATCCACTTTTTTACTGGGAGAATTGAAATGAAATACGAATGCATGGTTTGTGGTTACATTTACGATCCGGCCGCCGGCGATCCCGACAACGGCGTGGATCCGGGCACGAAGTTCGCTGATCTGCCCGAAGACTGGGTCTGCCCGGTCTGCGGCGCGGAAAAGGATCAGTTCGAACCGGCCGAGTAACCCGGTCGCTTCGGGCGGGGGAGGCAACCGTTTCTTTACCTGGAGGGTGCAAGCATGAGTCAGGAAAATAGAGTCTACAAATGCGAAAAGGGCATGCTCGTCGAAATCGTGATCCCCGGTCAGTGCGAGGGATTGGAATGCTGCGGCGAGCCGATGACCTTGTTGGAAGAACAAACGGCCGACGCGACCAAGGAAAAGCACGTTCCGATGATCGAAAAGCGGGCGGACGGCTACCTGGTCAAGGTCGGCTCCGTCGCGCATCCGATGGTGGAAGCGCATTATATCCAGTTTATCGAGCTGCATACCGACGATATGGTCTACCGCAAGTACCTCAAGCCGGGCGACGCGCCCGAGGCGTTCTTCGCGGTCAAGGCCGACAACGTGTGGGCTCGGGAATTCTGCAACATT
>DAINPV010000331.1:0-4517 GCA_036743315.1 bacterium
CCGAAGTCCTTGATGCGTTCATCAAAGAGCGCATCAAGGACTTCGGCGCCTATCGTACGAAGGTCATGGTGCCGCCGTTGCTCGAGTTTCTCCACGGCAAGGGCCTGTTCGCCGCGCATGTGGACGACGAGGCGCAGGTGCTCGCCGTGCGCGCGCTCAGTCAGATCGGCGGTCCCGAGGTCGTGGCCGGTTTGGTCGAGTACCTCACCGCGAAAAAAGGTTTTCTCGGTCTGGGCAAGGGCAATGAGGAAGTGGAAGCGGCCGCCTGCAACGCCCTGGGGCGCATCGGCGACCCGGCCGCCGAGAAGGCGCTCAACAAGTGCCTCAAATCGAAATTCAAAAAAGTGCAGAGCGCGGCCAGCGTCGCCCTCAAGCGAATGCAAGAAGCGCAGTCTTCCCCGGCGACCACGGTGATGGCCGGCGAACCGGCCGAAGCGGCGCCGACCGTCTTTGCCGCCGCCGCGCCCGACGAACCCACGCAGATCGCTTTTGCCGACGAACCCACGCCGATGGGATCTGTCGCCGAACAACCCACGCAATTCGAGTTGGACGAGGCGACCGTGCCGCCCGGTGAGCCGGAACCGACCGTGCCCCCCCACGAGTCGTTTACCACGCCCAGCGTCGACGATCTGATCGAAATGACCGTCATGGGCGATGCCGACAACGTGCCGGTAAGCGTCGTGCTGACCGTCGGTCCGATCGTTGTCGACAACATCCGCGTGTGTCTGCCCGGCGTCGACGACGAGGGCAAACTGACCGCCGATCAACGCGGCGCGCAGTTCGTTCTCGAACCGGGCAAGTACGAAGTGCTCATTCGCGATCAGGGCATGGCGGTAACCAAGGTCATCCAGGTGGAAGCGGGCATGTCCGAGGTGCGGCTCGATTTACAGGATATTTTCAATTTCTGAAAATCGTCAGGACGATCTGGCGCAGCGGAAGCCGGCCGTCGGCAATAACCCTTGTTCCGGATAAGCGAAGCGCGCGTGGCACAGCGCAAACTTCGCGGCCCCGTTGAATGCGCCGCCCTTGAGCACCCGCGCCGTTTGCCGCTCGTCCAGGTAGGTGGCCGTCCATTCCCACACGTTGCCCGCCATGTCCATCGCACCGTACGCGCTGCGGCCTTCGGGATAGGCGTTCACCGGCGTCGTTTGGTTGATCTGCGCCTCGATCGTGTTGCAGCGCTCCGGCGAAAACTGATTGCCCCATGGATACTGGCGGCCGTCGACGCTTCGCGCTGCCTTTTCCCATTCCTGCTCGGTCGGTAGGCGCTTGCCGATCATCCGCGCATACGCGTTAGCCTCCAACCAGGTCATTTTCGTCGCCGGATGATCGGCGAATTCCGGCGGAAAAACGTGTGACGGTTTGAACTGGGCGAACTGCGCGTTGGTTACCGGGTAGCGGTCGATCTGGAAGGCGGGCAGGGCGATCGTCTTTCCCTGGGGACCGAAGCGAAACGCACCCGCCGGCACCAGGATCATCTCCTCCTTCGCCGCCGTCGATTGCATGGGAGGCGCGGGCGGCGGCGCGACCGGCGCGGTCGCCCCGCTGCGCGCGATGTTCATCAACTCGGCCAACATCTGCTTGACGCTCTGGTAGCGCATCGCGGGATCGCGTTGCATCATCTTGAGCACCAGCGGCGCGAACGCCGGCGGCAAATCGGTTTCGCGGAAAAACTGCGGGTTCTTGCCGGTGATCATCTCGTAGAACATCGCGCCCAGCGAATAAATATCGGTTCGATGGTCGATGTGCTTGGCGTCCATGAACTGCTCGGGCGACGCGTACAGCTTGCTGCCCATGATCATTCCGGTTTTTTCCAGGTCCTTCATGCTCTCGGTGCGCGCCAGGCCGAAGTCGGCGATTTTCGGTTGGCCGTCCTTGGTCAGCAGGATGTTCGCCGGCTTGATGTCGCGATGGATCACCCCGGCCTCGTGCGCGTAGCTCATCGCCCGGCAGATCGGCACGTACAGCTTGAGCGCCACCTTCAGCGGCAACTCCTGCCGCGTCTGCATGAACTTGTACAAGTCCAGCCCGTCCACGAACTCGGTGGTGATGTACAACCCTTCCTCGTCGCGCCCGATGTCGTAGATCTGAATGATGTTCGGATGATTCAGGGCGGCAATCGACTTGGCTTCGCCCATGAAACGGTCGATGGCCATCTTGTTGTCGCGCGACAGCAGTCGCTTGACCGCGACGATCCGCCCCAGCATGGTGTCCCTGGCCTTGTAGACCACGCCCATGCCGCCGCGCCCCAGTTCGTCGATTATTTGGTAGCGTTCGCTAAACGTACTCATCGGCCCGCTGTGGTTTGAGGTTGCCCTTCATCATCGGAAATAATGCGCCGCGTTTCAATACCGTAATCGGCGCGGATTGACGCGCGCGGCGAAAAATGCATAGTTTTAGCAACAAAGAAAAGTATTGCCGTCTTGAGATGGGAGAAAACATGGATGCGATCGAAATGGTCAAGTGCTTCCTCCGTAAACCGGGGGAGGAAGAACGAAGCATCCGCTTTGTGCCGCTCGAAATTTTCGGTCTCTGGCGCGTGCTGATGGTCCGGGTGCACGGCTTCGCGTTGCTCGATCCGGAAGTGTCCCGCTGGATTCCCGACGAATCCGAGTACCAGATCTACACGCCGGAAATGGAATCCGAAGCGGAGCGCGTCGTCGAAATCAGCTTCAAATACGTGGAAAGCGGCCGCCCCGACCGGCCGATCGTGCGCTATTTCCCCTCGGCGGAATACCAAGACATCATCGGCTTTTTCCGCAGCCATTTCCCGGATGAGAGTAAAATGGAAGGCGTCCTGCAGCGCAAAGGCAGGTATCTGAAAAACCGGGCTGTGCCCTATACGGAAAAATAACCGCGATTATCCCCGCTCGGCGAATTCCCGCAGCAGATCGTTGATCTTGCGTTCCAGGATCGGCATGTCGAAGGGCTTGGTCAGCGTGTCGTCCTGGAAATGATGCCGGGCGTATTTGTCCAGTTCCGGCTCGTCCTTGTCCGCCGTCAGCAAAAGCACCGGCGTTTTTTCGCCCGTCGGCGAATGTTTGATCGCGTCGATCAACTGATAGCCGTGCTTGTTGGGCATCATCAAATCGGTGACGACCAGATCGTAACGGGTCAGTGAAAATTTTTTAAACCCCTCCGCGCCGTCGCGGGCCACCGTGACGTTATGACCCTTCGCCCCGAAATAAGCGCTGCATATCTGCAGGATGACCGGGTCGTCGTCGACAAACAAAAAACGGCTCATGTGAACTCCTTTTCCGCCAAAGGGCGGTTATTCGCCTTTTTCATTTTTAACCTTGTCGCGGATGATCTGCGTCGGGTCGCCCATCGCTCCCATCAGCTTGATCGCCTCGGGTGTGCCCATCAGGCCTAGAATTTTCGTCACGTCCCAGCGAACCGTGTCGTTCTGGTTGTGGATGTTCTTGCGGCAATAATCCAAGACGTCGTCGCCCCCGATCCGCGCCAGCCCTTCCACCGACATGCGCCGCACGACTGCGTCGGTCGAGGTCAGCGCGCCGATCAACTTCTTGGCGTTGCCCTGGTCGATCCACTTTTGGACTTTGTCCGGCGTTGTGCTGAACAGTGCCATGGTCATCGTTCCTTTCTATTAAATGCTGCGGTCGTCGCCGACCGGTTTATTGTTTGGCCTGTTCCGCCGTCGCCGGCCGCTTGATCGGCAGGCGCAGCGTGAAGGTCGTGCCTTGGCCCACTTCGGTTTCCAGCAGAATTTCACCGCGGTGTTCGTTGATGATCTTCTTGCTCACCGCCAGGCCCAACCCGGTGCCCTTGGAATCCTTCGTGCTGTGAAACGCCTCGAACAGCTTGGCGCGCACTTCCTCGGGAATGCCGCTGCCGTTGTCGGCTACGCCGATCAGAACATGATCTCCCGTCGCCTCCGGCCGCACGTGAATGGTCACCACGCCCGTTTCCGGCTCGACCGCGTCGATGGCGTTGGTGCACAGGTTGAGCGTCGCGCGGTAGATGCCCATCGGATCGCACTCAACCGCCGGTGTGGCTTCGTCGTAGGCCAGCTCGATGCGCACCAGCTTTTCCCGCGCCCGTTCGGTCATCAGCGCGCGGATGTTCTCCATGTGCTCACGAAGATCGGCCGACTGATACGCCGGCTGGCGCTCCTTCGAGTAGTCCAGCATGTTCAGCACCAGTTCGGAGATGCGCTGCTGGCTCGTCTTGACCAGCTTCCAGGCGACGTCGGTCATCTCCTTGCTGTCCATCTCCAGGCCCTGGTCCATCAGGCTCGCGCCGCCTTTGAGCCCCTGCAGAATGTTCTTGATGCAGTGGGCGAGGCTGGCGACGGTCTGCCCCACCGCGGCCAGGCGCGCGGCTTTGATGTTCTCGTCGATCAGCCGCGCGTTCTGCACGACGATCCCCGCCTGGCTGCCGATCAGCGTCAGCAGTTGTAGATCCTCCTCCTGGAAGACTGCCGCGCCCGAAGCGTCCGCGTTGATCACGCCGATGATCTCGTCGTGCGCGCGCAACGGCACACACATCGCCGAGCG
>DAINPV010000332.1:0-4453 GCA_036743315.1 bacterium
AAGGTGACCGTCGCCGGCGAAAAAGCGTCCGTCGAGTACTTCGATCTGGACGAAGGCTGCGCGCCGACCGCCGTGCTGGGGGTGGGCGCCAACCTGTACGTCGCCTGCTCCGGCTTCGATTGGGACACGATGGCCTACGCCGACGGTCAGGTGCTCGTGGTCAGCCCGACGACCGGCGCGATCACCGGCCGCATCGCGCTGCCGCAGGTCAATCCGAACGGACTGGCCGTGGCCGCGAGCGCCGATTGCAGCGACCTGTTCGTGGTCTGCTCCGGCAACTACAGCGACCAGACCGGCAAGATCGTCAAGATCTGCACCCATGAAAACGTGGTGAAGTCCAGCTTCGACCTGGGCGTGGCGCCCGTTCCGATCGGCATCAACGCCGAGGGCATCGCCTTCGTCGGCGAAGGCATGGGCGGCAGCGTCTACGTCTTCGACACCGCCGACAACTCGATCATCCACGGCGACGACGATCCGCTGACCATCCCCGATGCGCTCTGGATCCAGGGCCTGGGCGTGCACCCGGAAACGGGCGATGCCTACGTCTGCGACCAGGGCAACGGCAAGGTCTACGTGCTGGCGGGCGACGATTACAGCGAGGTGTTCAACGTCGCGTTGCCCAACCCGGGCGGCGTGGCGTTCTGGTAAGATTTTCGCGAACGATCAAGCCCGCTCCATTTCGGGGCGGGCTTTTTTATTTTCCGTCCACAGTGGCACTGATATGCCGAACATCGTGAGGCTTATCAGTGTAGGGTCAAAGCACTGATAAACTCGCTCGCTTCGCTGGCTCGCGTATCAGTGCCACCATCCACGGGGCGGGCTCATTATTGTCCGTCGAGATCAGCGGCGCGAATCACCTCCACGTTTTCGTCAAGCCGCGTCAACGGGCCGAAGCCGAGTTCGCCCTTGCCGGGCAGCACGCCCATGTGTTTATCGGGCGTCGGTCCCTTCGCGTCCCAATCCTCATAGGCGACGATCAGGTCGGGATACTCGTCGCCGCCGGTCTGCGCCACAGCGAGAAAGAGATTTCCCTCCGCGTCGAAAAAAGTATCCGGTTGGTGGAACGTACCGTCGGATCGGCCGTACAAAATCCCCACGCAGCCATAGTCGACGCACAAATTGCCGAGCACGAGATCGAGGTTGCCGTCAAGGTCGAAGTCGGCGGCGGTCATCAAATTGAGGTAGTTGGTGTCGAGATCGACCACCTCGGCTTCGGTCAGCGTGCCGTCGCCGTTGCCGTGCAAAATGAACAATTCGCCGTGGGAAAACGTGGCGATCACGTCGAGGTTGCCGTCGCCGTTAAGGTCGTGGGCGACCAGGCTTTCAAACCAAAAACTGGCGTAATAACCGGAAAAGCGCTCGCTGCGCGCGAACACGCCATCGCCGTTGTTGGTGTAAAGGTACAGGTATTTCCGCGCCCCCAGCGCCAGGTCCGGCCGTCCGTCGTTGTTGAAATCGGCGGCGATCATGGACACGACGGAGTACTCGCTCAAATCGGCGATTTCCGTTTCCGCTAGGCGCCCTTCTCCGTCGTGGACATAGAGATACACTTGCTTGTCGTTGTACGAATACCCCGCCAGATCGGGAATGCCGTCGCCCGTGAAATCGGCGGCGACAATGTCGTCCGGGAAATGCAGGTTGACATTGTTGACCTTATTATATTGCGCGCCGTTGCCCTGGTTGAAAAGCACGTCGATGCCCTGGTAGGAGGAGACAACAATGTCGGTATCTCCGTCGTCGTTGAAATCGACCACGGCGATATCATTAGCCTCGATATCGGGATCGAGCACGATCGGCTCACCGTACCCTTTGCCGTCGTCGAGCAGCACGCGCAAGCCGTCTTCGCCGGAATACACGAGATCGTCGCCGAAAACCGGCGGCGCGGCGTCGTCGTCATCGTCGGTGAGGGAAGAATCGTCGTCGCTCGCATCGTCGTCGTCGTCGCTCGCATCATCGTCATCGTCGGTCGCATCATTGTCGTCATCGTCATCGTCGCCGCAGGCGAACAACGAAAGACAGCAAAGCAGCGCAAACATCCATCTCAACCAGTGCATCGATCCCTCCCTTTCCCGTCTTCGCTTCTGTCTCATCCGCATGGTTGCTCACCAACCGCCCTCGTTCCGCCGATGGCGGGATTTCGCTGCGCTCAATCGTCGCTATTTGCCGCAGCCGTCATCGTCGTCGTCATCGTCAGCGTCGGTCGTGTCATCGTCGGTCGTGTCATCATCGGCCGCGTCGTCGTCGGTCGTATCGTCGTCCTCTTCGGCATCATCGTCGTCGTCCATCGAGTCGGGGAAATTACACGAGTAGCCGTTGACGACGATGTTTCCCGCTTCGGTCATTGCCAATGAATACGGAGACGAATACGAGAAATTCAAGCCCGGATCGCGAGACATGTTCCACAATATTTCGCCGGTCGACGCGAATTTGTACAACAGCAGGGCCGGCGGCGCATCGTCGTTATCGTTGCCGGTGAAAATGCCGCCCGCGGCGTAAATATTATCGTCGCCGTCCAAAGCCAGCCCGTTGAACCGCTCATAGGCGCCGGCGTAGTCGCCCGACAGGCACTTGTACCACTGTTGTATGCCCGTCGCATCGTATTTGGCCAACATGATGTTTTGTGGATCGTCCGCCGGACCGCAAAAACCGGCGATCGTCACGTCGCCGGCCCCGTCGACCGCGACGTCCGCCGCGAAATCGTCGCCCGGTTCGTCGATCGCCGCCGACCATTGCCATTCGCCGGCGGATGAATATTTGATCAGCCGCGCCATTTGCCCGTTTTCCGGCGAACCATCGTTTGCGGCCACATAGATATCGTCGTTTTCATCGACGGCAACCGCTTGCGGGGCCAGACCATACGCGTACCCGCTATAATCCTGCGCCAGGGGCAATTGCTCATTCCACAGCAACTCGCCGGCGGAAGAATACTTGAGCACGATCAAAAAATGATCGTAATCGGTCGTGCGCGCATAACCGGCGACGATCGCATTGCCGGCGCCATCGATCGCCAGGCAAAAACCGTTGTTGAATTCGCCGTCGGGTTGATGCAGCTTCATCCATTGAAATTGACCGTCGGCATCGAACTTGATCAAGGGGATAAACTTGTCGATGCTCTTCTCATTTTTGCCGATTTGCACGGTACCCGTGGCGTACGCGGCGCCGGCGGAGTCGACGCGCAAATCATAGGTGGCGGTCCACCGTCCTTCCTCAAGAACGTACTCGGTCTGCCAGAGTTGCTGGCCGTCGGCAGCGATTTGCCGTAGGAAAAAATGATAATCCGAGGAAAAATCGCTGCCCGCGACAAGCACCTGCCCTTGCGCGTCGACCGCCAACAACGTGGCCCACAGCTCGGCCGCGATGCCCCACTGCATTGCGCCCTGGGCATCGAGCCGCCATAGTTCAGCTTCCGTGTAATCCTCTTCGAGGAAGGTCAACCAATAGGAATCGCCTGCGGTCCCGGTCGCCGCCGCGCTCAAGAGTAAGTTTTCGTTTTTCTGGGACGTCGTCCATTGGGTGACGCCGACCGGCGAGACGCTGACGGTGAAAACTTCGGCATCGAAGTCCACATCGTTCGCCATGACCGGTGCAATTGAAAGGAAAACAAGAAACATGCAAGCGATCAAACGAAACATGGTGTCCTCCGTATGACCGCTCTCCTCAAATCGGAACCCGACCCCCACGCCAGTAAAGCACAACGCAACGATTATTACAATGGAAAAATGGGCGGCCGAAACCGCGCCGGTGTGCTCGTTTGAAAGGTTTTCTGAATATCTCCGCCCGGGCGCGTGTGGTCGTAGCAGTAATTCGGATCGCCGTCGCCGGCGGCGTTGTCGGGGATCGTCGGTGCGACCACGGTGCTTTGCTCGGTGAAAAATTCGCCCCAACGCATAACCTGACATCCAAATTGAGACACGCCGAGGGTGGAACGTCTGTTCGATTCATCAAGCTCTTTGCTTTTCAATCTACGCACCGACAAAAACGTTCAGCACGACCTTTACTCGTTTCTACGTCAGTCGGTGTACTGTTCGAACTGGACGCGGCTGTCCTTAAAACGATTTGTTTCAAATCGGCTTACGACCTTCCAGATGGCGGAAGCGGCGGTTTCCAAGGAAGTATTCGGGGAAATCCTGGCACGGATCAGTCGATTATGATGTTGTGTGACGTAAAGTCTCCCAGAACCATGGAGACTTGGGGGATAGGTTCGCCTAACCAGCTGTTTTAATGATTGATTTGGAACCGAAACAGACGGTATAATTACGCATTGCAACAGGGATTACACTAAATCGGGAATACGAAGGACGGCTTTTACCGGGCGCGGCGCCCCGAAAGCAAGTCTCGGTATTCCAGATAGAGAATAGCAGTTAGAATTATAATAATCGGCATGAATGAGCAAAGAAACGTATGGATAATAATATTGGCGGTTGTGTTCGTTTACTCAGGGTTTATTGCAACT
>DAINPV010000333.1:0-4444 GCA_036743315.1 bacterium
ATTTACAACCCGGCGCAGCGTCGGCCGATCCGCTTCTCGTTCGGTACGCGCGGCGACGCCTGGAACAACACCGACCTGCTCTATGAAGATGTGCGCGGCTACATGGGCTATCCGGAGTGGATGCACTGGAAGATCATCGCGAAGGGAACCTATCTGGCGCCGTTCGCCAGCGAAATTCCGATCGGCCGCAACCAGGCCAACACGACCTACGATTTCGCCACGCCGCCGTATTGGAATTTCAAGGCCAAGTGGGAACCGCGCCCGATGTATGTCGTCGAGGCGCTGCCCAAGTTCCGCGATTATCCGTACAGCAAGATGATCTGCTACATCGACGCCGAGTCGTATTACTTCCTGTTCAAGGAGGCCTACGACAAGAAGGGCCAGTTGTGGAAGGTGCTGATCAACGCCTACAACCAGTCGCCCGATCCGCGCCGGCTGCCGCTGGGCATCGGGACTTCGCTGGTCGTCGACCTGCAGGCCGAGCATGCGACAGCTTTCCCGTGGTTCTCCAGCAAGGCGAATGTGGGGCTGAAGCCGTCGCAGTTCACGCTCACTTCGTTGCGTAAGCAGGCCCGCTGATGGTGAAACGATATGCAGCGGGCAGGCGGGCGGCGTGGATCGTTCCGCTTGCGCTGGCGGCGATCGTCGCGGCGATGATCGCCGTGGCGCTGGCGACGGACGACGGCGCTTGCCCCACGTTGGAGTTTCGCGATCGGCTCTACGACGTCACGTTTGTCGGCGACAACGAGGCCTGGGTAGTCGGCTACCCGGGCCTCGTGATGCATACGACCGACGGCGCGCAGACCTGGAATCGCGAATGCGAGTTGGGCGACTATGCGTTG
Organism: bacterium; assembly: GCA_036743315.1. Lineage (GTDB taxonomy): Bacteria > Lernaellota > Lernaellaia > Lernaellales > Lernaellaceae > CALBTQ01. Next base: position 843 of record DAINPV010000333.1, read on the forward strand.
TTCGCCGTGGATTTCGTCGGTAAGGATTTGGGTTGGGCCGTCGGCCGCGAGGGCCAGATCATTCACACCGTCGACGGCGGCAAGACCTGGCTGCCCGATAAGCCGGTTACCGAAGAGGCATTGTTCGACGTCGATTTCGCCGACGAGAAACACGGCATCGCCGTGGGCAATTTCGGCGTGTTGTTGCGTACGGAGGACGGCGGCCAAACGTGGATCGACCAGGTGCTCGAGCCGATGGCCAACGCGCAGATCAACGCGGTGTCATTCGTCAACGCGCATCTGGCCTTCATTGCCGGCGAGTATCCTTTGTGGGAAGCGCAATTGGATGAGAACGTGCAGATGGTCACGCTCAGCAACATCTTCCGCAGCACCGACGGCGGCGCAACCTGGCACACGGTGCACACCGGTCATCAGGTCGTGTTGAACGACGTGTTTTTCAAGGATGAGCGCGAAGGTTGGGTGGTCGGCGTGAACGGTTTGCTGTTGCACACGACCGACGGCGGCGAAACCTGGGAGGCGATCGACACCGGCGTGAAGGCGCACCTGAACAAAATCGCGCTCGGTCCCGACGCCGTCTGGGCGGCCGGCCTGGAAGGGACGCTGCTCAAGGTCGTCGGCGCACAGGCGAACCTCATCGGGCTGAAGGCATACACCTGGTTGAGCGCGGTCGGGTTTTCCGCCGCGGGCAATGGAGTGGTGATCGGAGGCCGGGGGACGTTGTTCGCGACGCAGGACAACGGCGGCAAATGGACCGATTTTCCGATTAAACGCTAAACGAAGCAGAGAAACATGAACAAACAAGGCTTAATCGAGCGGACGGGCGAGTTTGTCATTCGCTATCGTTATCACACGCTGGCGGTCATCATATTACTGACGTTGTTCTTCGCCTGGCAGGCGACGAAAATCACGTTGAAGACGCCGACGATCGATCTGTTTCCCAAGAATCACGAATACGTCAAGACATACGTCGAATACGAGCAGATTTTCGGCGGCGCCAACGTGAGCCTGATCGCGCTGGTCGTGGACAAAGGCGACATTTTCACCACCGAGAACTTAAAGAAGATCAAGAACATCACCAAGGCGATGGAATTGCTGCCCGCGGTGAACAACTACCAGGTGCTCTCGATCGCGCAACGCAAAGTCAAGAAAACCTACCTGGACCAGTCGGAGGGTTTGGCGCATCAGAAGTCCGATCCGATCATGTGGCCGGAGGTGCCCGAAACGCTCGAGGACATCGCGCGGGTCAAGCGCGACATCTACACCACCGGCCGGTTGCACGGTTCGTTGGTGTCGCTGGACGACAAGGCTGCGCTGATCGTTGCGGGCTTCTTCGATCGCGGCCTGGAATCGCCCGCCGAATCGCTGCGGCAGATCGTCGAGCGCATCGCCCGCTTGGAGGATCGCGATCCGAAACAGGATGTCGAGGCGTTGCAGGAGGCGGTAAAAGGCTTGCCTTTCACTCTCGACGACAACCTATACACGGCGATCGAAAACATCGTGCGCAATGAGGAAGACGCCAACACGAAGATCCACATGATCGGTCGGCCGATCCTCTTGGGCACGGTGCATCGCCAGTTCCCGCAGTTGTATAAAATCTTTTTGCTGACCGTTTTTTCGATCATCCTGGTACTCTTTCTGTATTTCCGCGATCTGCGCGGGACGATGATTCCGGTGGTCACCATGCTCATTTCCGCCTGCTGGGGTTTGGGCTTGCTCGGTCTGATCGGCGCGCACTTCAACCCGCTGGTGATCGTCGTGCCCTTCGTCATCAGCGCGCGGGCGTTGTCGCACTCGGTGCAGTTGATGGAGCGATTCCTGGAAGAATACGTGCGCCATCAGGATCGGCAGCGCGCCGCGGTGGCCACCTACAGCGGCTTGTTCAAGCCGGGCATGCTTTCGATCGTCACCGACGCGGCGGGTGTGTTCATCGTCATTCTCACCCCGATCCCGCTGATGGAAAAACTCGCCTTGATGGGCGGTTTCTGGGTAATGTCGATCGTCGTGTCGGACATGCTGTTCAACCCGGTGATTCTGTCGATCCTGCCGCCGCCGAAACATCCGGAGCCGAAGGTCGGCAGTCCGCTCAACCGTTTCCTGGTGTGGCTGGGCGAAACCGGGCAGGGCAAAGCACGCTGGCCGATCATCATCGGCACGTTGATCATCTTTGTGATCGGCTTTTTCTTTGCGCGCAATCTAAAGATCGGCGACGTGCACCCGGGCACGCCCTTGCTGTGGCCCGATTCGGTGTACAACCTGGACACGGCGAAGATCGGCGAGAAGTTCGGCAACACCGAGCAACTGTCGATCATTCTGGAAGGCGAATCGCGCAGCGCGGTCAAATCGCCGCAGGTGTTGCGCAACATGGAGGGCTTGCAGCGGCATTTGGAAAAGCTGGAGGAAGTGCACTCCACGCAGTCCATCGCCGATCTGCTGCCGGAAATCACCCGTATCATGCACGGCGACAATCCGAAGTGGGAGTTGATTCCCAACGATCCGCGCGAAGCCGGGCTTTATCTGGAAATTCTCTTTTCCGGCACCGAGCCGGGCGACCTGGCACGGTTCATCACCAACGATTTCAAGGACGCCAACGTGGCGGTGAACATCGAGAATCACAAGGGCGAAACGCTACGTGCGGTGGTGGCCGCGGCGAAAGAATACATTGCCGGGCATCCGGTCGAAGGGGCGACCTATCGACTGGCGGGCAATTACGGCGGTCTGCTCGCGGCGATCAACGAGGCGATTTTTATGAGCGAGGCGAAGGTCACGGCGCTGGCCTTCGCGTTGGTCTTTATTTGTTGCCTGATCGCTTACCGGTCAATCGTCGCCGGGCTGCTGTTCATGATTCCGATCGCCATTTCCAATTACCTGACCTACGCGTTGATGGGCGCGATGGGCATCGGTCTGGACGTCAACACGTTGCCGGTAGTGTCGCTGGGCGTCGGCCTAGGCGTGGATTACGGCTTGTATGTGATCGGCCGGTTGGAGGAAGAGTACATCGAATGCGGCGATTGGGCGCGGGCGACCGTCAACGCCATTTCGACCGCGGGCAAAGCGGTGTTGTTCACCGCGTCGACGATGGTCGCGGGCATCATTTTCTGGATGTTCAGCTTCCTGCGCTTCCAGGCGGAAATGGGCATTCTGCTCGCGTTCTGGATGGTCATCAGCATGCTCGGCGGTCTGGTGCTGTTGCCGACGATCGTCTTCATGCTCAAGCCGAAGTTCATCGCCAAGAAGCGGCTGGCGGCGCAGAATTAAAGCAGGTCGATCAGCAGAAACAAACCCGCCATAAACATCACGATAAATACGATGCGGCGAAACCATTGCTCGTTAACCGTGCGGTTGAGCAGTTCGCCCAAGACCAGTCCGAACAACAGCGGAATGCACAACAGCAAACTGGTGCTCAGCGATTGCACAGTCAGCATGCCCTTGAACAGGAAGTTGATCAGCAAACCTGCGCCCATCATGATCCACACCAGGCACAAGGTGCTGCGGAACGTCATTTTATCGATGTTTTCGCGGGCGAGGTAATACACGACCAGCGGGCCGCCGGTCGAATACAACCCGTGTACGATGCCGGCGAAAAACAGCAGCGGCACACGAAA
>DAINPV010000334.1:0-4431 GCA_036743315.1 bacterium
CGTGGCCGCCGTGCACACGCGCTTCGGCTTGACCACCGACACGCACGTCGTCCTTTTCGGCAAAGGATTGATCGGCCGCACGCTCCTCCGCCAGTTGTTGGCCGGGCAGGAACGCCTGCGCCGCGATCACGGGCTGAGCCTGAAGGTGATCGGCGTTTGCGGACGCGACGAACTGCTCTTCGATCCGGCGGGCCTCGAAGCCGAGGCGTTACGGCAAATCGCCGAGGGCGCGTCATTGCGTGGTTTGGGCGGCGAGGCGCGCCCGGACGACGAGAAGATCATCGAACGCATCGTACACACGCAACGGATGGACGTCGTGCTCGTCGACGTCACCGCCGCCGAAACGATTCCACTGCACGCCCTGGCGCTGCAAAACGGCATCCACGTTGTTACCGCCAACAAAAAGCCGCTTTCCGGCTCGTTGCGCGATTATAAAAACCTGCGCCACCAAGCCTTCGCGCACGGCGCGGGTTATCATTTTGAAACGACCTTCGGCGCCGGGCTGCCGGTGCTATTCACCCTGCAGGATTTGCTGGCCACGCACGATCGCATTCTGCGCGTCACCGGTTGCTTCTCCGGCACGCTGGGCTACATTTGCTCGGGCTTACAGAAAGGTCGTTTGTTTTCGGAAATGGTCTGCGAAGCCAAATCGTTGGGCTTCACCGAGCCGGATCCGCGCGACGACCTGTCCGGTCTCGATGTCGCGCGCAAGGCGCTGATCATCGCCCGCGAAATAGGTTTGGACTTGGAAATGAGCGATATCCACCTGACCGGCATGGTTCCGCCGGAAATGATGGCACTGCCGGATGTCGACACGTTCATGAATCACCTGACCGACCTCGACGACGATTTTGCCGCCCGGGTCAAGCAGGCGCGCGCGGACAACAAGGTTCTGCGCTATCTCGTCGAGATCGCCGACGGCCATGTGAGCGTGGGGCTCACAGCGGTCGATCGGCAATCGGCTGAAGGGCAATTGAACGGACCCGACAACATCGTTGTGTACCAAACGGAACGCTATTGCAAAAACCCGTTGATCATCCGGGGTCCCGGCGCAGGCGCGGAGGTCACCGCCGCCGGCGTATTTAGCGATATATTGAAGGTGGCGCGACACGCATGAAAACATATGCAACGAACGACAAGCGGGTCAGCGTTTTCGCCCCGGCGACCGTGGCCAACGTCGGTCCGGGTTTCGACTGCTTCGGCTTTGCCCTTGCCGATGCGGGTGACATCGTTCACGCGCGCCTGACCGACCAGCCCGGCGTGCATATTGCGTGCATCGTCAACGACGACGGCCGTCTGCCCTTGTCGGCTGAAACCAACACCGCCGGTAAAGCGGCGCAAACCGTTTGGCAACAAGCGCCGGATTTGGCGGAGACTCACGGCCTCGAACTGGAGATCTTAAAAGGCTTGCCGTTGAGTGCCGGTTTGGGCGGCAGCGCCGCTAGCGCCGTCGCCGGAGCGGTCGCCGCGATGCACTTGGTCGTGCAAATGTCCGCTCTCCCATATAACGATGAACTGGTGTTGCAGGCGGCGCTGACCGGCGAGATGGTTGCGTCCGGCAGCCGCCACGCGGACAACGTTGCACCGGCGCTCTACGGCGGCTTCACCGTCGTACAAGCCAACGATCCGCCACACATCGCGCGCTTTATTCCGCAACTCGAGTTGCACGTCGCGGCCGTCACTCCGGCGATCGCCGTATCAACCAAAGCGGCCCGCGAGGCGTTGCCTAAAACGGTCCCTCTGACCGCTGCGGCGCAAAACTGGGCCAACAGCGCGTCGCTGGTTTTGGCCCTGTTGACCGGCGACGAAAAATTGCTACGCGCTGCCTTACACGACGCCGTCGTCGAACCGCAACGGGCGAAACTCATTCCCGATTTTGCCGCGGTGAAAAACGAAGCGCTGGCCGGCGGCGCCTATGGTTGTTCGATCAGCGGTTCGGGACCGACAGTTTTTGCTCTGACGCCCAGCCGCCTCATCGCCCAGGGTGTCGCCGAGACCATGTCCGCCGTTTTCAACCGCCGCGATCTACCCAGCAACATCCTTGTTACCACCATCAGCCCCGAGGGAGCGCGACGCTTATGAGTGAGAAAATCTCCGTTCTGCAATGCATTCGCTGCGGCGCCACCTACGAAGCGACCGAGGTGCGCTATCGTTGCACCTGCGGCGATCTGCTTGCGGTGGCGCACGATCTGGAGCGCCTGCGCTTTGCTTTCCCCGATTTGCGCGAGCTCTTCGCCGCGCGCGCCGGCAGCACGCAGTTCCCGTATTCGTCAGGCGTCTGGCGCTTCCATGAAATGATTCTGCCCGACCTGCCCATGGCTGACATCGTCAGCAAACCCGAAGGCAACACGAACCTGTATCGCACCGCTAAACTCTCGCGCGCGTTCCAAACCGACAACTTGTACCTGAAGCACGAGGGTGAAAATCCGACGCTGTCATTCAAGGATCGCGGCATGACCACCGGCGTTTCCTGGGCGAAACACCTGGGGATGAAGATCGTTGCCTGCGCCTCGACCGGCGATACTTCCGCCGCGATGGCCGCGTATGCCGCGCAGGTCGACGATTTGCGCGGCGTCGTTTTTTTGCCGCACAATAAAATCAGCCCGGAGCAACTGGCGCAGGTCATCGGTTACGGCGCAATTACCCTGGCGCTGGACACCGATTTCGACGGCTGCATGCGCCTGGTGCAGCAGGTCGCCGAACGTTATCCGATTTACCTGCTCAACTCGATGAACTCATTGCGCATCGAGGGACAAAAATCCATCGGCCTGGAAGCGATCGCGCAACTGGGCTGGCGCGTGCCCGACTGGTTCGTGATTCCCGTCGGCAACGCGGGCAACCTCAGCGCTCTGGGCAAAGGGCTGCGCGAAGCGTATGCGCTCGGCGTGATCGACCGCTTGCCGCGCATCGCCGCCATTCAGGCACAAGCTGCCGATCCGTTCTACCGCAGCTACCTAACCGGCTTCAACGAAAAGATCGTTGTCACCGCCGCGCCGACGTTGGCCAGCGCCATCCGCATCGGCGCGCCGGTCAGTCACGAAAAAGCCGCGCGGGTGGTCGCCGAGTTCGACGGCGTCGTCGCGGAAGCGACCGAAACGGAGTTGATGGATGCCAAGGCTCTGGCCGATCGATGCGGCGTCGCGGTTTGTCCCAATTCCGGCGTAGCGCTGGCCGGTCTGCGCCAATTGCGCGCGCAAAAGATCATCGAAGACGATCAAACCGTCGTGGCGATCATGACCGCGCACGGTTTGAAATTTTCGCAGGTCGGCGTCGACTATCATACGGGCGCGCTGCCCGCGCTACCGCCACAACACAGCAACGCGCCGCTCGTTTTACCGGCGGACATGGCGGCGATCGTCGACGCCCTCCATTTGGAAAACGGCCGATGATGCACGCGACGTCTTTTAATCGCCCCGTAATCGCGCTGCCGCACGGTCAAAAATTCCATCACAAATCATTTGACAAGTTTCGCTCGTTTGGTTATGCAAGATTTATGAACTGGCGGATGAACCATCACCATCATCATACTCTCTCCGACGAATGCCGGACGATGGTGTAGTTACTCCCAAAACGCAGACACCGACGCCGGCTGAACCGCCGGCGTTTTTTTTTGCATAAGGAGATGGACATGGCGAGCAATGCGAACGGCAACATTCTACGGTTGGCGCTGCCCAAGGGACGAATGCAGGAAGAAGTGTATGCCTTGCTGCACGATGCAGGCATCGGCATTGCCTTCAGCGAGCGCCACTACCGCCCGTCCATTTCACTGCCGGGTTTCGAAACCAAGATTCTCAAACCGCAAAACATCGTCGAAATGCTGCACTTCGGTTCGCGCGACATCGGTTTCGCCGGCGCCGATTGGGCCGCCGAGCTCAACGCCGATCTCGTCCAGTTGCTCGACACCGGGCTCAATCCGGTGCGCGTCGTGGCCGCCGCGCCGAAAGCGATTCTGCGCAACGGCAAATTGCCGGCCCGCAAGTTGGTCGTAGCGTCCGAATACGAACGCCTTACGCAGGCCTGGATCCGTCGCCATAAAATGAAAGCGACCTTCGTGCGCTCCTACGGCGCCACCGAGGTCTTTCCGCCCGAAGATGCCGATTGCATCGTGGACAACACGGCTACCGGCGACACCCTGCGCGCCGGTCAGTTGGAAATCGTCGACGTGCTGATGGAATCCTCGACGCGCTTGTTCGCCAATTCTCAGGCGATGAAAAATCGGCAGAAGCGCAAAGCCATCGACAAGTTCATCATGCTCGTGCAGTCCGTGCTCGACGCGCGCCTGCGTGTAATGATTGACGTCAACGTGCCGGCCGACAAGCTCGAGCGGCTCGTCAATCTGCTGCCCTGCATGCGCCGGCCAACCATCGCCCCGCTGTTCGGTGAAGATGCGTTCGCAATCAAAGCGGCCGTGCCCCGAGAGCAACTGCCGCT
>DAINPV010000335.1:0-4394 GCA_036743315.1 bacterium
GCCTTGTCCAACGCCTGCCGCCCGCAGAGCGGCGCGAGATTGGCAATGAAATTCCAGGCCATCGAGAGCCACAGATCGACCGGCGGCTGCGACGTTTGATACCGGATGGCATCGGGATTCACATCGGCCGGCGCATGCCGCACATGATCTTGCGAGGTCACCCAGTACCAGGGGCGATTGGATTCGAAGTAGAGCAACGGCAGATCGGCGGGACCCTCGTCCCAGGCGAAGTACGGCGTAAGATAGTCGCCAAAATGATAACCATCGGCCTGGATCTTGGCCAGCTTGGCGTCCTTGTCGACGTAACCGAAATGCCGAATGCGCAGGTTCGCCTGCCCCCACTTGCCCTCGATCTTGTCCAGGCAGGGAAACGGCGAGTGGTTGCGGATGTTGTAGAAGAACACCTTGCCCGGTTCATGGCGGTACAAGCACCAGTGAATTTCAGCCAGATCGCCGTGGTCCTCGTCGCCGACGCAGTTGAAACGATGGAGAGCCCAGGCTTTGTAGCCGGGAATCGCCAGCAGCTCGCGGATGCGGCGCACGCCTTGTTCGTCGAGAATTTCGTCGGCGTCGATGCGCAAGATCCAATCGGGTTCGGTCAGCGTGGCCAGCGCCATGGCGATGCCGTAGTCGTGCGACTCGTGGTAATAGCCCTTGTCCATGACCACCACGTGGCGCACCTTGGGATGGCTGCGCAGAATCTCGACGGTGCGGTCGGTCGACCCGTCGTCATAGGCGACGATGTGGTCGCAAAAGCGCGCGAGATTCTCCAGGCAGCGCGGCAGATTGGCTTCCTCGTTTTTCACCCGCAGGGATGCGGTAAGGACGATCTCTTCCGGCTTTTTCATCATTCTTCCACCTCGTACTCGACGCATTCTTGGCACATTTGCGGCGCCGTTTCGTAACGGCGCGTGTTCAACGCGCGACGAAACGCCCGATAGGCTTTGCTTTCCCACATCGCCTGCCTGCTTTCGATTTCGTGGACGCGACCGGGGCCCCAGGTCGAGGCCGGATGCGGGCGAACGCAGATTCGGCATTGCACGTTGCAATGCGTGATCACCTCGACCTGAACACGGAGATTGCGGAAGGGCGGAATTTGGGAAGCCAGCGGTTCGTTCATGGAATTTTCGCCTCACCCCGTCGGACCATTCCGAACATGGCCTGCTTATCGGCCGGCGATCCCAGAAACATAAGAAGTTTCACCGGTTACGCTTTTCCCTTACCGTTGGCGTCGCATCTCCCAGGGATCGACATGGTCGGGAACGAGCACCAACGCGCGCCCGTCGGCGTAAATCTTGACTGTTGCTTCCCAGCGTAGGGCTTCGACCAATTCGAGGGCGTAGCCGGTATCCGGCATTTCAATCACTCCCTGGCGCCCCACACGGGCATCGACGTTGAACGCGTCGATAAACCAGACGCCGGGCGCTTGGGTCAATTGCACGCGTTTGAAATCGTACAATTTTTTCTGAGCCAGGTTCGGTCCGTCGTTGATCGAACCGGAAGGCATCGCCTGCGGTCCGGGGACAACCTTCAAGATGCGCGCTTTGCCGAACCCGACGATGAACGAACCGCGCGGCATGGGCGTGGCAGGAATCCGCGGGACGACCGCAAAGACTTTGCCGGACAGACATTGCCCAACCGGATCCCAATTCAGTTGTCCACCGAGTTCATAGGCCTCGACCGCGCCGGGCGGGTAATCGTATTCAAAGCGCAGTTCGTTGATTTCCTGGGCCTGGGGCAGAGCGGCGGTCACATCCAAGCGGCTTTGCCGGCGCCGGATGCGCGTTTCGCCCACTTTCGTCTGCTGAAAACCGCGCTCGCCGGCATAGTGCGTGCGAACGAATTCGCAAGTGTTATTCGCGGACCACCGGACGTCGTCGGTGTACGCCTTGTTGCGCACCTCCTGCCAATACAGGCTTTCTACCCGGTTGCCGAAACCGATTTTCATTTCGGCGACGAAGTCGACTTGTTCCGCGTCAACCTTCATCGCCTTGGAACCGGTATAAACGCCGACGATATCCGTGGGCATTTTCGGTCCCGTTTCGACCGGCACAGGTTCGTTATTTTGGCAACCGCTCACCGGGAAGACGATCAAGGCAAACAAAAGCAGCGCACCGAAAATCGCTCGCAACATTCCATTCCTCCCTCGCCGCTCAGGGTACCGGTAAACCGCCTCGTTGTCAGGACGCCTCGCGCAATACGTTGAGCAACGAGACGAAACCGTCGTCCGCGTTTTTCGCCTGCCAGAGGCGCCGGCCCAGGTCGAGCACCGGCAGCGCCGGCGGCGTTTGCGGCCGGGGTTGTTCCAGCGCGGCGCGCAACGAGGCGCACAGCGTACGCAAGCCGCCGCACACGCGCCAATCGAACAAGCCGGCGATCAGCGGATTGTCCTTGCCGAAATACAGGCTGCGCACGTCGTCCTTGTACGCCGCGACCGCCTTGCCCGCGGCATAGGCCAGCGCGGCCTCGGCCACCGCGCCCTCGTCGGGCACGCGCCCGTTGAGGTTGAGCGCCAGGCCGTCGCACACTTCAACGACCTGATACACGTCGAGCGCGAAAACCGCCTTATCCCACAGCGCATTGGCCCGCGCCTCGTCGAGCCCCTGCGCCATGAGCATCTGCGCCAGCGGCAGAAATTCGAGGCCGTCGCGCTGCGGCAGAAAGACGGCGAAGCCATCGTCCTCCAGCGCGCGGGCGATCTGCGCCATCTCGTCGCGCTCGTGTTCGTTGAACAAGGGACCGCTGCAGTAGATGCGTTTGGGTTGGTCGCTCATGGTTATCCTCGCAGTTCGCTTGCGCTTCATTACCGAGTTCGGTCTATTTTACAGAATTGGAACGGTTCTGCTAGGATGAAAATCCATCGCCTAGGCGAAAGGGTCCGGCCATGAAATCCTTTCATTTTTTATTGGTGACGATGTTGTTGGCGTCGGCCTGCATCGGGGCGTTCGCCTGCGACGACGATGACGACGACAACGATATTAATGAGGCAGGCGACGACGACGATACGACCGACGACGATCTCGACGACGACACAATCGACGACGATGCGGCCGATGACGATCTCGACGACGACACCGGGGACGACGATATTCTCGACGACGATACGCTCGACGACGATTCTTCCCCCGACGACGACGATCTGTTCCCGCCCGAGGAGCAAACGCCGCTGTACGAAAAGGGAATGATCCTGCCGCCCGACGCGCTGGAATGCTACCCGGTGGGCGGCTCGCCGACCTACGACTGCAACCATCACGGTTCGACTGTCGCCGAGTTGCCCGACGGCGCGATGGCGGCGGTGTGGTACCACGGCGAGTACGAAAAATCGCCCGACTCGCGACTCGTCTGGTCGACCCTCGCGCTCGACGAAACCGAGTGGACGTGGCCTGAGGTGTTGTTCGACGACCCCGAGCGCTCCGAGGGCAACCCCGCGCTGTGGATCGACGAGAACGGGCGCTACTACGTGTTTTTCGCGTCCATCTACGGCGACGGCTGGAACCAGGCGAAGCTGCGGCTGATCACCTCCGACGACGACGGCGCGAGTTGGTCGAGCCCGGTGATGCTGCGCAACCGCTACTGCTGGATGCCGCGCCATCGCCCGGCGCGCCTGCCCAACGGCGACCTGCTGCTGCCGCTGTATAACGAGTGCCTCGCCTACCCGGTGTTCATGCGTTCGAGCGACGACTTCACCACCTGGAGCGAGGAGTCGAACCTGTCGCTGGGCTTTTACCTGGAACACGCGGGGCAGATTCAACCGGCGTTGACCGTGCTGGACGACGGGCGGGTCACGGCGATCACCCGCGACGGTCTGCCCACCAACCGCGTGAAGCGGATGGTCAGCGAGGACAACGGCGTCACCTGGACGGCCAGCCGGATGACGGCGCTGCCCAACAGCGGCACCTCGGTCGACCAAGTCACGCTGCGCGACGGCCACGTGGTGGTCGTCTACAACGACAGTCCCGACGAGCGCTTCCCGCTGACGGTCGCGCTCAGCCACGACGGCGGCCAAACCTTCGTCGCGACCAAGAACATCGACGACGAATGCGCCAGCCCGCCGTGCAGCTACGCATACCCGTCGATCGCGCAGAACACCCACGACGGGACGATCTGGGTCACCTACTCGCATGAGCGCGACACGATTGCCTACGTGCACTTCAACGAGGCGTGGATTCTGGAGGACCGGGAATAATTCCAGGACCTACCAGGAATAACCAGGAATAATTCCTGGACCTATGATTTACGGTCATTGTTCGCGACCTCGGCCGGCGCTGACGCGCGCGGAATAAACCCAGGGACATGTACTTGCTACGTGTCCCGGTTTATCCTCATATTATGGGATAAATGGGACACTTTGTCCCACGCCCATTCCTCATTAATATTCCACGATATCAATAGGT
>DAINPV010000336.1:0-4344 GCA_036743315.1 bacterium
TCGTGAGTCACCTCACCGATCTTGATGCGATACGTATTCATGCTGCCCCCATGCGATCGGAAAGGCGCCGCCGTCCGTCCGTCCGCCAGGCGTTGCCCGGCGCTTCGACAGGTTGAAAGACGGCTTGCGCTTTGGTCATTTCCACCAACGCCACCGCCACGGCGATCGCCGCGGCCTTGCGCCGACTTGCCTCCAGGGTTTTGGCCGGCGTTTGGGTCTTCACCGGCGGCGGGCAGGGAGGCGGTTCGGCGCCGGTTTCCTCCTCGGTTTGCCGCCGCGCGAAAATTTTGTTGAAGAGAGAGGTGAACAGGGACATAAGGACCAGGGCCGCAAAGACCGTGCCCATGCCCACCAGGGTGATTTGAATTCCATGAGCTGAAGCAATCGAATGCATGTGTACACCCCGTGCAATGTCTGGCGTACTATAAAGGGGTCGGGTCATGATGACAAGCCGTCGGCGGGGATTTACAAGCGTTGGAAATGATATCGTATTTTCCCTTGTTTCTCCCGCTGACACTGCGGCATGATGAGCGAAACGAGGCGCAAAAGGCCCTTGCTTTGAACCCGTGTGGGATGGGGGTGTCCAAGCTGAGGCGAACGTGGGAGAATTGTGCGTCCGATAGAAACCCGAAATGCTTGCAAATGCGGCGGCATCTTGGTATTGTTCGGCGGTTTTTCAAGTAAGGACTACAGGGTGAGTGCATCCTGAGGATTCATAATGTACTACCTGGACCTGGTTAAGAAATATTTCGTGGTCGTCCGGATCCTGGCCGTGGCGCTGGTGGCCTTCCTCTCGGCCAACGCCGTGTCGATCGGCATTCGCGGCCGTCTGACGCAGCAGCCGACGGTCGATCTGGTGCAGGTTTCGAACTCCGCTTCGGCGTTCACCTCGTTGGACAGCTACGAGATCGTCATCAAGCGCAGCCTGTTCAATTCGGAAACGGTAGACATGGAAGGCGGCTTCAGCAAAAACCAGAGCGCGCTGATCGCCGCCGAGGATTTCGAATTGCTGGGCACGCTGGCGGGCGGCGAAATGAACAGCATGGCGATCATCCGCACGCGCTCGGACAGTTTCACCGGCGTGTACGAAGTGGGCGAATGGATCGGCAAGCAGGTGGCGCAGGTGATTTCCATCCAGCCGCGGATCGTCGAGCTGATGCACAACGACCAGCGCAAAGTGATCCGCATGCCGGACACGCCGCTGCCGTCGATGGCCGGTCTGGCGTCGCGTTGGTCGAAGACGGGCGCGGCCGAAGCGATCGCCGAGGGCATCAAGAAACTGGCCGACGGCGAATTCGAAATCGACCGCGGGCTGATCGACGACGCTTTCGAAAACATGGGCAGCCTGATGCGCGGCGCGCGGATCGTGCCGTCGATCGAAAACGGCAACATCAACGGCTTCAAGGTATTTCGCATCAAGAAAAACAGCCTGTACGAAAAGATCGGGCTGAAGAACGGGGATATCCTCCATCGCCTCAACAGCGTGGAAATCAAGGGACCGGAAGACGGTCTGCGGTTGTTCCAGGAATTGCGTTCGGCCAAGAACATCAGCATCGACCTGACGCGGGGCGGACAACGCACCACCTTGAACTACAACGTGCGATGAACATTACTCCGCGCTTTGCCGGCGCGGTGCAGCGGTAAACTGGGAGATAGCATGGCACTTGGGAGATCGCTTCGGCGGCTATTGATCGGCTTCATGATGATCGGCCTGGTGTTGTCGGCCGCGGGACTGTGGTCGACGCAGAGCGCCCACGCGCAGGACGAGGGCGAAGAAAGCCAGGACGAAGAGCAAACGACGGAAGTCGAGATGGGCGAGCCGGCCGCGGCTCCGGCGAAGGAATGTCCGGCGGGTCTGGTGTCGCTAGATTTCGTCGAGGATATGGACGTGCGCCTGGTGGTCAAGATGATCGCCAAGAAGCTCAACAAGTCGCTGTTGCTGGACAAGTCGATCACCGGGACGATCAGCATCATCGCGCCCGATCACTGCATGACGCCCGATGCGGCCTACGACATTTTCGAATCGGTGCTCAACCTCAACGGTCTGACCACGGTGCAGGTCGGCGAAGTGATCAAGATCGTCAAACGCGCCGACGCGCAGTCCAGCCCGGTGCCCACGCTGACCGGCCCAGGCATGTCGCGCAGCAACGAGCGCTACATCACCCAACTGATTCCGTTGTCGAACCTGGACGCGGTGGAGATCGCCAATTCGTTCCGTTCGCTGGTCAGCGGCGAGGGCAACCTGTTCGCCTACGGACCGGCGAACATGCTGATCATCATGGACTCGGCGGCCAACATCAACCGCATCATCCGCATTCTGCAAAAACTTGACGTGGAAGGCGCCGAACAGATGATCGACGTCATTCCCATCGAATACGCCGCGGCCGACGTGCTGGCCGACGTGGTCATGCAATTGTTCGAACAGCAAGCCAGCAGCAGCGTCGGCGGCGCGATGGCGTCGCGACAGGCGCAAATGAGCCAGTTGCGCCAGCGATTGGCCGCCCGCCAAGGCACGCGGATGCCGGCCCGACTGGGCGGCGGCGCGACGTTCAGCGAGTCGATCGCCGGCGGCGGCGAACTGAAAATCATCCCCGACACGCGCACCAACAGCCTGGTGGTCAAAGCCAACAAACTGGTGATCAAGCGCGTGCGCGACGTGGTGGCCAAACTCGATGCGCCGCTGCCCGGCGGCGAAGGCAAGATCCACGTGGTGTACTGCGAAAACGCCGATGCCGAGGAATTGGCCGCGGTGCTGGCCGACCTGGCCGGTTCCGGCGGCGGCGTCGGCGGACGGGCCGGCAGCGCCTCGGCGCGGTCCAGCCGCCTGGCGTCCTCGCGGGCGGGCAGCGTGGCCAACGCCTTCGGCAGCCGCTTCGGCGGCTCGACCAGCGGCCTAAGCAGCATGGGCGGCATGGGCGGCCTGGGGAGCCGCGGTGGCGCGTCGGACATGGGCAACCCGCGGCGCGGCATCACGCAGACGACCGGCCGCTTCCTGGCCGATTTCGACGGCGCGGTGCGCATCACCTCCGACATGGCGACCAACAGCCTGGTCATCATCGCCTCGAATCGCGACTTCCAGATTCTGCGCGAGGTCATCGCCAAGCTCGATATTCCGCGGCCGCAGGTGTTCGTCGAAGTGATGATCGCCGAACTGACCGTCGAGCGCGGTTTGGATCTGGGTTTTGAATTCCGGTCGACCAACGACGCCGGCGAAGAGGGCGTGCAGGTGATCGGCGGCTCGAACTACGGCGGCATTCAGCAGGCGGCGGCCAACCCGCTGGGCATCACCGGCTTCGCGATCGGCGCGGCCGACGGCACGCTGACCTACGCCGGCGAAACGTTCCCCAACATCGGCGCGTTGTTCCGCGCCATGCAGTCCGACCGCGACGTGAACATCCTGGCGACGCCGCACATCCTGACCACCGACAACGAGGATGCGGAAATCGTCATCGCCAACAACGTGCCGTTCATCACCGGTCAGATTTTCTCGCAGAACTTCAACAACCCGACGACGACCATCGAACGCAAGGACGTCGGCATCACGTTGCGCATCACGCCCTCGATCAACGAGTCGGACATGGTGCGCCTGACCATCTACCAGGAAAGCTCCTCGGTCACCGACAGCCCGTCGGGTCTGTCGGCGTCGGAAGTGGGCATCACCACCGCCAAGCGCAGCGCCGACACGGTGGTCGTGGTCAAGAGCCGCCAGACGGTGGTCATCGGCGGCCTGATGCAGGACAACGTGACCTACAGCGAGGCGAAGGTGCCGGTGCTCGGCGACATCCCGCTGGTGGGCTACCTGTTCAAGACCAGCAAAAAGAAGGTGGAGAAGACCAACCTGTTGTTCTTCATCACGCCTTACATCATCAAAGACACGGGCGACCTGGAAGAGGTGACGCGCCGGGCGAACTTCCGCCTGCAGCAGTTCCGCGAGCAGAACCGCCTCGAACGGCGCACCGACCAGCCCGCCGAAGAGGCCATGACGCCGCAGGATCGCGTGTTCCGGCGCGAAGATCCCAACGCCATCGAGACCGATCCGCTGGCCCGCCAGGGCGAGCAAGGCGACCGCACGGGCGAGGAGCCGCCCGCCGACGATGAGACCGGCGCGGAGGCCGGCGAAGAGGACGCCCCGGTAAGCGAAGAGCCGGCGGCGGAGGAACAACCCGCCGAGGACCCGGCGGCCGACGACGGCGATTTCGGACCCGGCGGAGGCGAATAACCGATGCGCAAACGTCTGGGAGAGATTCTGGTCGACATGGGCCTGGTGACGGCCGAGCAGGTCGATCAGGCCTTGGAGGCGCAGCGGGAAAAGGGCGGCAAGATCGGCGAGCTGCTGGTTAAAAT
>DAINPV010000337.1:0-4343 GCA_036743315.1 bacterium
CGATGGGAGTTGACTGCGGTCGCCGCCTGTCCGGACGGAACCGTTTACGCGGTCGGGACTGCCGGCCTGCCGGCGCGGGGACTGCTGTTGCGCCGCGACGCCGACGGCTGGAAGAAAGAAACCTTGCCGAACATCAGCGCCGCTTGGGATTTGCGCGACATCGCCTGCGCGGACGAAGGCGTATACGCGGTCGGCTACGACAACGCCAACGGGTGCGGCGTGCTGCTGCAAAAGGACGATGGCTGGAGCCAGGTCGCCCTGCCCCTCGCCGACGGCGATTGGGGACTGGACGGCGTCGCGTTCGACTCCGCCGGCAACGGGTTGCTGGTCGGCTTCGACGCGCAGAACGGACAGGCGCTGATTATCCATGGTTCCGCCGGCGAGTGGACGCAGGAAACCGCGCCGTCCGCGGAAGCCGATCAACCGTTGTTGGGCGTGGCGATTCTCGACTGACGCACCCCGCTCGCAACTTTTGAATACATACAAAGTGTGTTAGCATTGCGCCGACGGCGAGAGGCGCATGCGATACAAAAGTCTGGCCATTTTGTTGATCCTGTCTTTGATGACGGCGGCGTGTCTGGTCGTCGTGCACAACCACTTCGCCGATCAGGGCCGGCAATACGATCCGAATTGTCCTCTCTGTCGAATTCTTCTGGGTTTCGTGCTGCAGCTCACCACGCTGGGTTGGAGTTTTCTCGGCAATGAAATAGTGGTTGTTCTCGCCCGCGACAACGATCAAGCGCGCGAAACCGTGGGACCGTTCGGACTCGCCTCGCGGGCGCCGCCACTCGCCTGATGGCGGCTGGTTCCTCTTCACCAATTCGGGATCGGCAAATACCCGATCCGTTTCCAAGGAGACCGATTCATGAAATGCCGGACGGCAACCCTGTTACTGGCTTTGATGATGGCGCTGGCGCTGTTCGCCGGCGCCTGCGGCGACGATGACGACGACAACGACAACGATTCCAGCAATGACAACGACGATGACGATAACGACACGGGCGACGACGACAACGACGACGACACGACCGACGACGACGACACGGGCGACGACGACGACACGGGCGACGACGATACGGTGGGCCCGTGGGACAACCTGTCGGACGAGTTGGGCGAAGGCGAAGTTCGCGCGGGCGTGATCACCGCGGAAGCCGAGTTGATCGGCGGTCCGCGCGCCCGCGGCATGCTGGGCGACTACAAGCTTTACAACTCGCGCGTCGAGTTCATCGTCCGTGCGCCGGAAAATCCGGGCGTCGGCTGGATCCCCTACGGCGGCAATCTGATCGACGCCGACCGCGCCCGTCCGGCGAGCGAAGAGGGCGCCGACAGCCTGTGGGCGATGGAGCAGGCGCTGGGCTTGCTGCGCGGCGTGATGGCGCAGGAAGCCGAGGTGATCAGCGACGGGCATGACGGCGCGGCGGTCGTGCGCATGACCGGCAAGGACGCGGGCATCGACATCGTCGATCACCTCGTGCCCACGTGGGATTACAACCTGACGATCGTCACCGAGTACACGTTGCCGGCCGACGCCGACTACTTGATCGTCAAAACGACGCTGAAGAACAACACCAACCAGAAGAAGACCGTGTTCCTCGCCGACATCGCGCTGTGGGGCGACGAGGGCAAAATCTTCACGCCGCGCGCGGGCTACAACCTGGGCGACGTCGACCTGCTGGCGAACCTGCGGTGGGTCGGCGGCATCTCACGCCTGGGCCTGCCGGTCTCCTACGCGGTGGCGACGCTCAGCCCGGGCCGGCGCATGTACGTGCCCTACATCGACGGCGACATCCTGCCGTTGATCGACGGCCTGTTGAAGCTGGAGCCGCAGGGCGAAGCGAGCATCGGGCGCCTGTTCATCGTCGGCGACGGCGACACCCGGCTGATTCACGAGACGATCGATACTTTTGACGGCAACACCGACGTCGGCACGTTGCGCGGCACGCTGCACGTACCCGCGGGCGACGATCCGACCGCCGTCGAGATCATCGTGCAGGACAAGTCGCGCCCGGACGACTCCAACTACGTGGGCGTGGCCCGGCCCGACGCCTCGGGCGCCTTTTCGCTGCAACTGCCGCCGGACCGCTACACGCTGTACGCCACCGGCAAGGGGCGCGTCGACTCCGCGACGGTCACCGTCGAAATCACCGCGGGCAACGAGTCCACGGCGGACCTGACCGTCGACGAGCCGGGCTACTTCTCCTTCGACGTGACCGACGGCGACGGGGCGAACATCCCGTGCCTGTTCATCTTCCAAAGCGGCTTCAACGCGCCGCGCACCGCCGGCGTCGTGCATCGCGTCTGGACCGCCACCGGCGAAGGCGCCGAACCGGTGCTGCCGGGTGAATACACGGTCACCGTCACGCGCGGGTACGAATACGAAATCGACGCGATGAACGTGACGATCGCCGCCGGCGAGACCGCGACCTTCGACGCGTCCATCGAACGCGTGGTCGACACGACGGGCTACCTGTCGTCGGATTTCCACTTCCATTCGGAGCGCTCGGTCGATTCGCAGGCCATCCTGCCCCAGCGCGTGATCGAGGCAATGGCCGAGGGGTTGGAGATGCCGGTGATCACCGACCACGACACCGCGTCCGATTTCTCCGGGTACGTCGCCGACCTGGGCGCCAACAACTGGGTCAAGTTCGTGACGGGCATGGAAATCAGCCCGGTGTGGGGCCACACGAACGTCTGGCCGCTTTCGGCGCCGGCCATGGCCGATGATTATTATCCCGTCCGCCTGGCCGAGTATGACGACGACGGCAACTTCGTGCGTCGCCTGACCAACCTCGAGTTCTGGACGGTCGCCCGCGAGGAGCTGGGCGCGCAGATCGTCAAGATCAACCATCCACGTTCGGATGAATTGGGCTGGTTCAACACGGTGGGCTACGACCCGACTGTCGGCGTTTCGTCGGCCAATCCGAATTACTTCTCCGATCAGTTCGACGCGATCGAGGTGTGGAACAGCGGCACGATCGGCCACAGCGACAACATGGCCACCTTCGTCGACTGGTTCAGCTTCCTGGATCAGGGCTACACCTACACGATGCTCGGCGGCTCGGACTCGCACCGCGACGGCTCGCTGCTGGGCAATCCGCGCGACCTGTTCGCCATGCCGACCGACGACCCGGGCGACGCCGACATTCAGGACATGGTCGATTCGGTGCTGGCGAGCCGCAGCGAATCGTGCAACGGTCCGTTCATTTCGTTCTCCATCGGCGATCAATCGATCGGCGGTTTCGTCACCGGCGTCGAGGGCACGGTCGATCTGGGCATCGTCATCCAGGCGCCTTCGTGGATCGACGTGAACTTCGTGCGCGTCTATTCCAACGGCGGCGAGATCATCGCGGAACAGCCCGTCAGCGGCGCCGGCGTGGTGCGCTTCGACGAAGCCATCCCGGCGACCTCGACCGAGGACCGGTATTTCGTCGTCGCGGCCGGACACAGCACCGCGACGCTGGCGCCCTACCTGTCGGGCGAGCCGGTGTTCACGATCACCAATCCGATCTGGGTGGACTTCGACGGCAACGGCGAGTTCGACGCGCCGGGGTTGTGATCGGCAAGACCGCGTCGCGGGAAAAGAAGCGACTGATTATCCGTCGAGCACGTTGCGGATTTTTTGCGCGAGGGATTGCGGCGAATACGGTTTGCCGATGAAATGCAGCCCCTCGTTGAGAACGCCGTGGTGCACAATGGCGTCTTCCGTGTACCCGGAGGTGAAGACCACCTTCATCTCCGGATGAATCAGCAACAGCTTTTCCGCCAGTTGTTGGCCGTTCATGCCGGGCATCACCACATCGGTCAGCAGCAGATCGATTTTCTCCAGATAACCTTTGGCGAGTTCCAGCGCCGCAAGCCCGTGATCGGCAACCAGGACGTGGTAACCCAACCGCACCAACACCTTATGGGCCAGACCGCGCACGAGGTTGTCGTCCTCGACCAGCATGATCGTTTCGTGGCCGGCCGGCATTTCCGACGAGGCGGCCTTGGTCTGCGCCGCTGTTCGCGATCGGCCGCCCAGACAGGGCAAGTAGATTTTAAAGGCCGTGCCGACGTTCTCTTCCGAATAAACCTCGATGTTGCCGCCGGCTTGTTTGATCGCCCCGTAAATCGTCGCCAGGCCCAAGCCCGTGCCGTGGCCGAGCGGTTTGGTGGTGAAGAACGGCTCGAACAAGTGCCGTTTGACTTCCTCGTTCATGCCGCAGCCGGTATCGCCGACGGTCAAGCGGATATACTTGCCCGGTTGAATGTTGGTATGCCGCCGGCAGTAGTCTTCATCCAGATCGATATTGGCGGTTTCAATCAGCAGTGTGCCGCCGTCGGGCATGGCGTCGCGGGCGTTG
>DAINPV010000338.1:0-4324 GCA_036743315.1 bacterium
AGTTGTTCGCTCACCGGAATCTGCACGGTGGCCTTGCCGTCTTTGATTTCGCCGGTGGTGGTCAACAACGTCTGGTTGTCGCGCACCAAGTCGAAGAAGACCGTTTTGGACGGCGCATTGGCCGTCAGCGCGGTGAGGATGATCGACTCGCCCAGGCGGTAGGTCGCCTTGTCAGCGCGCAGCAGCAGCGAGCTGACGTTGCGCTCAGGTTGGAAGTTGATCGTGCTTTCCAACTCGTTGCCCTGCTTGTCGCGGACGTGGAAAACCAAGTTGACCGCGTGTTGCGGCACCTTGAGGACGAACTCGGCCAGGCCCAATTCGTCGGTCTCGGTGACCGCGTCGTGCTCAAGCCAATTCTCGATCTTGATCGTCGAGAGATGCGCCATGATCTTGGCCTTGACCGGCGTGCCGTCGGGCGTGGTGACCATGGCGAAGATGCGGTTGGGCAGATCCGCGACCAGGCGGCCGGATTCCGGCACGGCGCGCACGATCAACGGGGACTTGGCCACCGTGTAACTCTTGAGCGCTTCCTGCGTCGATCCGTCGGGGCCGGTGACGGTGGCGTGCAACTGCACCCGCGCCAGCCCCTGATCGACCTGCCGGCCCACGAGCGTCGCGGGCAGATCCAACGAGAAGGCGAAATTGCCCTGGGCGTCGGTTTTGCCCTTGATCGTGGCGAAGGTTTCCGTGCCGACGATCGAAGCGAGGCCTTCCAGTTCGATCTCGCCGCCTTTGACCGGCTTGCCGAAGATGTACATCGCGTTGACCGTGCCTTCGATTTTCTGTCCCGGCGTGTACCAGGAGCGGTCGGCCTTGATGTCGATCTTGAACTTGGGCAGTACGTAGCGTTTGACCTCGACGGTTTTTTCCGTGGCGAATTCGTCGACGGTCGCTTTGATCGCGTAGTTGCCCATGTTCACTTCCGAAGCCAGCGTGAACACGGCGCCGACGATGCCGTAGTCGTTGGTCTTCACTTTCTGCTTGAAGACCTTGTTGCCCTTGGCGTCCATCACTTCGATCAGCGCGTTTTTGCCGGCCAGCGGCTTGCGGTCGCCCTGGCCCAGGGCGAGGGCGCGGATGTGCATCGTCTGCCCCGGCTGATACAGCGGCTTATCGGTGGTCAGCAGCACCTTGGCCGTGCGTTTGATGCGGATGGCGTTTTCGACTTGCGCCAGTTGCCCGCGCCGGTCGGCGACGACCACGAGGCTCGGATCGACAAGCTGCTTTTCGGGCACCTTGAAGGAAACGTCGCAGGTGCCGGCCTCGTTGGTGCGGCCCTGGTAAACTTGCTGTTTGCTTTCTTTATCGCGCAACAACACTTTGATGGTCGCGCCGGAAACCGGCTCGTGGCTGAAACGGTCGGCGGCGATAACGCGCACGGCGCTCTGGGTTCCGGCTTGGAAGGCGTCGGGGGCCAGCACGCGCAATTCGAGCGCACCGACGATTTCGGCGAGGCTGATTGCGCCGACCATTTTTTCGTCGCCGGCGCCCATCGTATAGCGCACGACATACAACGCTTCGTCGCCCGCCGGCGCCAACATGGCAAGCCGCGCGTTGAAGCGACCCTCGGCGCGCTCGTCTTTCAGCACGTCGGCCGAAACCAGCGGCTTGCCGTCGAGGTTGGTCAACCAAATCGACAGCGGCCCGTCGGTCGGCCATTGCTCGCTGTTGCCGCGGGTGACTTCGAATTCGACGAAGCCGTGCTTCATTTCGCCTTTCGCCCCGGCCTTGCCGATGCGCACCGCATCGAGGCTTTGCGCGTTGACATCGGGCAGGGACGAAAAAGCGACCAGGCCCGCGACCAGAAATACGAATAAAGAAACGACCAATAAAATATTCCGGGATTTCATTTGATCCTCCGCCGAGGTGTTTTGCCTGTTCATCCGCACATGACACCTTGCCGCGGCGAATGGTTCCCACCGCGCGCGAGAATCGCACCAACGCGCCGTTTTATTGGTTTAGGCGCAAATAGACGAGAAAGTCCGCCTCGGCAATTTTCGTGCCGTCAGCCTTGAACAACTCAACTTTTTGCGGCGTCTTGGCGCGTCCGGTGATCGTCAATTCCTCGCGCAGTTGCGCTGCCTGTTCCGGCGACATTTCCGCGACGCTGTACAGGTCGCCGTCGCCGCGTTTGAGATAATTGATCGTGCCTTGCAGCATCAGCAGGTCGAACTGCCCGGCCAACTCGGCCAGCGCGGCGAAGGACATCGCGCCCGAGGTCAGCTCTGCCAGCGTGTATTGTGCGCCGGCGTGGGCGAAGCCGACGTGGTTGTGGTTCGACTTTTTATCGGGCAGCGCCAGGCTCACCTTGGTCGGCGAGGCGTCGGCGACCTGCAGACCCAGCGTATGGGCGAAGGGCATCATGTCGCTTTCGATGAAGGTTTTGAGAAAAGACAGATCCATCAGGCCAACTCCTTGGTCATGACATGCCATTGAATGTCGATGGCGGAAAAGGTGCGTTCGGTCGTATATCCGCACGATTCGTAAACAAGCCGCGCGGGATTGTCTTCTTCGCATTCAAGTTGAACGACGGAAAACGAACGTTCCAGGGCCTTTTCCTCGAAAGCGGCGAGCAGGGCGCGCCCCAGACCGGCGCCGCGATGCGCTTGATCGACGCCAAACACGTACAGCCGCAGGCAGGGGCGGGTCGGTTTTGAGCATTCCATCGTCGTTAACAGAAAACGGCGCAAGGCCGACAAAGGTTTCAAGCCCATCCGCCGCCAGTAACGCAAAACGAGCAGCCATTCCTGGGAGACGGGGGGCGAGAGCGTATCGTCCCAGCCGGTGGCCACGCCGGCCAGCGAGCCGTCCACGAACACGCCTAAGATCACCGCCTCATCCACCTCGAAGTAGAAGCGCGTCATCATCTCCCAATACGGAAGATGCAAACGCGAAGGTAAAAGCAGGCCCTGCCACAATGGTTCATCGGCGGCGAAGGCCTCGGCGTATACGCGTGCGACTTCATGTCGGTCGGCGGCGGTCAATGGGCGGATGATCGAATTCATCGCGGCGGCGTTCCCCCCCCGGTCGCGCTTGCGCTTCGCAGGCAAAATGGCCATATTTGGCAAACATCATACCATATCCGCAGCGAAGGAGCGATTGATGAAACGAATGATCCTGGCGGTTTTGTTGTTGGTTGCCACGGTCGCGCTGGCCGATCAGATTCTAACGGCGACGGTGCAGGCTCCACCCAACGCCGACCTGACGCTGAACCTTTCGCTGAGCGTGCCCCAAACGCACAAGGTGTCGCCCGAAGCGCCGTTGAAGATCGAGGCGGTCGCCGAAGGAGCGGCGGTTGCGGGGGTTCCCGAACCGTTCAAAGGCAAGGGCAAACAATTGCCATACGCGCTGACGATCAAAACGGCGGGGGCGGGCAATGGCGTGGTGAATGTTAAAGTGAGTGCGTTCGCCTGCCAGAAAGACAACGAAGGCGTTTGTCAGATGGTCAATGTGGAAGCGAAGATTCCGGTGCAGTTAACCGCCGGCGCAGCCGTGGCATGGGACATTCCGTTGCCCGTAAAATTGATGATTCAGTAGTTTTCGGATTCCCTTCGCCGATCGCCTCAGGCCGTCAATTCCTCCGGCTTGTTATAGAAGATGACAATACTCAGGCAGTGGTATTCACTGTCGCTCGATTGGCGAACTTCCACGTTTGCGATCTCAATGTCCGGATTCGACCGCAGCCAGCGAGTGATTAACTCGCCCATTTCCTCGCGTTCCTTGGCTTTGGTGGCGGAGAATACCTTTACGGAATTGAATTTCTGCATTTGATCCACTCCTGCGCTGTGCCCGCTCACAAGCATACTATTCAAGATAGAACAAGTATATCACACCACAACCAGTCAGACAAGGCGCAAAGGCGGTAACCTATGCAATATCAATATTTTATTCAGTATATATTTACAAAAATGCACAAAAACGGCGAACATTGACCCGTTGCGCGTTTGATGCCATGCTCGGAACGATGAAAATCCTGCTGCACATCTGCTGCGCCCCCTGTTCCATCGTGAGCATCGATCGCCTTCGCGAAGAGGGACACGAGCTTCATGGCTTCTGGTACAACCCCAACGTGCAACCATGGACCGAAAACGAAAAGCGCCGCACGGCGGTCGAGACCTATAGCAGCCGGGTGAACCTGCCGATGATCTGGCGCAATGAATATCGTTTGCAAGAATTTCTGCGGATGGTAGCTTTTCGGGAAACCGAGCGCTGCCGCCTTTGCTTCCGCATGCGGCTGGCTGCGGCGGCCAATGTGGCCAAGCGGGGCAAGTTCGATGCCTTTACCACGTCACTGTTGTATTCCAAGACCCAACCGCATGAATTG
>DAINPV010000339.1:0-4323 GCA_036743315.1 bacterium
AGCCGGTGCTCGACGCCTCGTTGCGGTCGAAACGCACGCCCTGCTCGATCAACTCGGCCACGCGCGCCGGGCCGTCGCCGACGACCATGCGCACCACGTCTTCCTTGCACAGTCCCGCGCCGGCGGTGAGCGTGTCGGACACGTGCAGCTCGACGCTGTCCTCGGGCGTACTGACCACGGCGATGCCGCCCTGGGCGTACTTCGTATTCGTTTCGTCGAGCCCGGTCTTGCTGACCACCGCAACGTCGCACGTGTCGGCTACTTTAAGCGCGAACGACAACCC
This sequence comes from bacterium, assembly GCA_036743315.1. Classification (GTDB taxonomy): domain Bacteria; phylum Lernaellota; class Lernaellaia; order Lernaellales; family Lernaellaceae; genus CALBTQ01. Next base: position 284 of record DAINPV010000339.1, read on the forward strand.
GGCGATGCCGGTGCCGATCACCAATACGTCTGCTGATATCAACATGGCAATCCTCGAAAAGCACGCCAGTTTGGTCCGCGTCCCCGGTTGCTGTCAAGGCGAAATCGTGCGGAGGAATATCGCTAATAACCGCCCGCGCCCAGCGCCGGTACGCGCACCTTGTACGCGACCACCGCGCTTTCGCCGCCGGGTTTGGGGAAGATTTTTTCCGCCTCCGGTTCGCCGTTGAGGGCGACGAACCGTTCGCGATCCAGCAGCGGCGTCGTGCCCAGGAAATAAACGTGCTTCATTTGCTCGGGCCGCAACGTTTCCTTGAGGTCGTAACAATTGCTGGCCGGATGCTCGACGACGCCGTTTTGCGCGACGAAAAACAGCAGCGGCAGACGCCGATCCCACGACGACAGGTGATAGCGAAAACGCGGATCGTCGCCCAGATACAAATGAAAGTAGTGACCGGGGATGCCCAGCGAATCGTAATGGAAAAACACGTCGAGCGGCTCGCCGACGCGCTCGGCCTCGGCGAGCATGAAGGCCTGCGCCTCGGCCAGTCCGTACCCCGCCGTCCAACCGGTGACGTGCTGCCAGCGATCCACCGGCTCCAGCGGCGCGTTCGCCGGATCGCGGACGATCATCAAGCTCGCGGGCAGATAGGACAGCACGATCGCCGCCACTACGATTCCCGCCAGCGCCGGTTGCGCCCGCTCCGGCCGGAAGGCGGGCAGCAGGCGCGGCGCGAGCCACTGCGCGGCGGCGAACAAACCATACAATGCCGTCAGCAGTAGAAAAGGAAAGGTGAAATACAGGTAGCGGGCGAAGATCATCCGTTCGGTCAGCAACACCTGCAGCGCCGTCGCGCCCAGCGCGGCCAGCAGCGGCGCGAGCATCCCCGCCGGTCGGCGCACCGCGATGAGCACGGCCCCGAGGATGATCGACGCCAACAACGGCAGGCCGAGGTAATGCTCGTAGATCATCCCGACATGGAACAAATTGGGCTTGAGCCGCTGAGCGATGCTCGCCGCATCGCCGACCAGATACTCGGTAATGTCGATGCTCGGCGTGCCGGTCTTGATCAGGAAAAACGGTTTGATGTTCACCCCATAACGCACCGCCGCCGCCAGCGCCACGGCGCCGAAGGCCAGGGCGAGCAACCGTCCGGTCGGACGCTTTTTTTCCGTCAGCCACGCATCCGCCATCGCGAGAAAAGGATAGGCGAGAAAAAAGAAGCAGTAGTATTTGGTGATCAACCCCAGGCCGAGCGCCAGACCGAGCCACAACGCATCGCGACCATGTCGCGATAAGACCAAGCGCAAGGAGAGAAAAACGGCAAGCATGCTGATCAGATTGACCAGTGGTTCATAGAGCGCCAGCCGTTCATGAAACACGGTGAAGGGACTGAAAACATACAACGCTCCCGCCGCGATCGGCAACCAGGGAAAGCGCTCTCCCTGGAGCTTGTGCGCCAGGAGCATCGTCGCCCACAGCGCACCCAGACCGCAGGCGACGGACGTCGCGCGCATCGCCGTCAACGGATCGGCGAACAACGGCCAGACCGACGCCGTCAACCACAGATATAGAGATTGCTTGCCGACCGCCGTGTACGCGACGAACAAGTGCTCCCACCCCTGGGTGATCAACTGGGTGTAGCGCAGGTAGATAAGTTCGTCGTTGAACGGCGGCAACAGCGTCAGGCGCGGCAGGCGCACCAGCAGGTAGGCTGCCGAAACAACAAGTAGACCGAGACGAAAACGTCGTTGCGCACGAATCGGATCGGCATTCGCGGAAGATTGGGTCATTCCGGTTTCGCTCGGTGAGGTGGAACTGCGATTCAATGATAGTCAAAGCGCCCGAATCGGTCAACAAAATGATCAAATGACACCATGTCTCAAATATAAAAATTTAATGGATTTCTTCCATTTTTTTTCTTGACACACCGCGTCCATCTTGCTATAAAGCTACTGTGATTTGATTCACAAAGTGAAATGAATCACATGATCTTTGGAAACCTTTTGAAACAATCGGCTCCGGAGCCGTCCCGCCCATGAAGGGAAAAATAGGGAAACATCGCGCTTCAATCCCCATCAACAACAGGCAATTACGTGCGATGTCGGCGGTCGGAGGCTCAACCAGGGTTATACATCATGACAAAGCCTCTGCGGTGAATAGGGATGCGGGCGGCTCCCGGGGCAGGTTTTCGCTGTTTTGGTCGGCGAAGCGGACCCATCACCCGTTTCGCCCTGCGAAGAGGCTCTGGTCACTTTCAGTTGGTTGTCCGCCGCGACGGACAACAGGAACATCCTCCCCAAGGCAACGCGGTCGTCGGCATGAGACTTTTAGGTTTTTTCTCCTGCGGCGACCGCGTTTTCTATTAAGCACTTGCCGCAAGGCGAAAAACATATCCTCCCCGATCGTGGATGGTTATAGTAGTATTGTCTGGAATGTGTGGAGGGAAAATCCATGATACGCCACGGCAAGTTATCGGCCCAAGGGGTCGTCCTCGCGCTTTGCCTGGTGCTGGCTTTCTCTTGCTACCATGGGGATGACGACGACAACAACGACAGCCAAGAAGAGGAAAACCCGCCCGGCGACGATGACGATTCGTCCAGCGGCCCGACCACCGTCGACGACGACTCCGTCGGTCCGGCGCCCACCGACGACGATACAGATGACGACACGACCGACGACGACAATGACGACGACACGACCGATGACGATACTTCTCAGGAACCGACGATCACCGGTGTCGAGCACGGCACGTGCAAGGACGGATCGGGACCGAGCAAGGAAGAATGGCCCGAGTCTTTGGTGCTGACCTACACGAACAGCGTGCTGACGGTCCAACACATCAACGGCGTGTTCAACTGCTGTCTGGAGTCGATCGAGGTCGCCATGGAGCTCAACGGCTTGGTCATCGAGCTGTACGAAGACGAGTACGCACCCGAACCGTGCTTCTGCGTGTGCCCGTTCGACGTGACCACGCACATTGCCAATCTGACGGCGGGCGAATACACGGTGAAGGTGTACGTCAACGGCGCGTTCTCGCTCGACGGCCGGGTGACGATTGAGTAACGGCGGTCATTCGCCCGCGGTGATCGATCCCGCACCCATCACCCGCTGCTCCACCTGGGCGGGGTCGCCGTAGTAGACGATCGCGCCCGCACCCATGATCGTCGCGCGCAACGACCGCGTCGCGGTCAACTCCCCCCGGCCCGCGCCGTTGATGAGGGCGCTGGCGTTTTCGGCCGACAACTCCCGGGCTTTGATCTGCCCCGAACCGTTGATTTCCACGGTGAAGGCGTTTGCGCGCCCCTGAGCCGTCAAATCCCCCGAACCGTTGATCGTCGTCTGGATGGCGACGGCTTCGCCGCTGAAGTCGACATCGCCCGAGCCGGTGATGAGCAGTTGCAGGGCGTCGCCGAATTTTCCCCGCAACTGAGCGTTGCCGCTCCCGTTGAGCGTGACGGCCTCGATGCGCGGAGCCCGGACGATCACGGTGACCTTGCCCATCATCACCGCGACATGCGCCGGGCGCTCCTTGATCCGCAGCACGCCCTCGACGATCGCGAGGTCCACGTAGCCCATGCGCTGCTTGTCGCCTTCGAGCTTGTAGCGCGCCTCGCCTTCGGCGACGGTGAGCTGCAAATCGAGCGAGCCGTTCATCTCGATCTTGGTGAACGGCGCAAAAGCGGCGACCATTCCCTGAGCGTCGGGCTCGTCAAGGCGGGCCGGCGGCGGCGTGGGCGCGGCGTCGCCTCCGCGTTCGGCGGCCATGACAAAAGCGGCGACGATCGCCAACAAAACAAGTAAAACAAGTCGCTTCATGATCCGCTCCTCCGATTCGATAATTGCCGGGGCTCGCGCGTCAGCCTACCTTCTTTTGCCTCAGACGAAGTTTGCGGATAAAACATCATTCTATCGCGTTTTCGAATTTTCAGAAAATCAGTCCCGTATGGGCGGCAGATGATTTCAATCACGACCTGTCATCGTCTTTTGCCCTCACCCCGGGCTGCACCCGACCCTCTCCCACCGGGAGAGGGTAAGAG
>DAINPV010000340.1:0-4315 GCA_036743315.1 bacterium
CCCGAATCCAAATGCGTCCGCCGCGCTTGATATACCGCGTCATGGCGATACGAGCGGACTCGATCTGCCGGGCCGTGATATAACCGCGTTCGATCACCTGCAGTCCGTACTCGCCGAAATTCAGCGTATTGCCGCGATAGGCCTCGCCGCGCAACACGCCTTTCTGCTGTTTCCGGTACTTTGTCCTACTTGGCATCAACATGGTTCATGCTCCAACGCGTCAGGAAGTAACAACGTCGCCGTGGTAGATCCACACCTTGACTCCGATAATGCCGTAGGTCGTGTTCGCCTCGGCGAAACCGTAGTCGATGTCCGCGCGCAACGTGTGCAGCGGCACCCGGCCCTCGCGATACCATTCGCGGCGGCTCATCTCCGCGCCGCCGAGCCGGCCGGCCGTGGCGATGCGGATGCCCTTCACGCCCATTTTCATCGCGTTGGTCACCGCCTTTTTCATCGCCCGCCGGAACGCCACGCGGCGCAACAACTGGTTGGCGACGTTCTCGGCCACCAACTGCGCGTCCACGTCAGCCCGCCGTACTTCCTGGATCTTGATGTACACCTCGCGGTTGAACATCTGCTGGAGATCCTTTTTCAGCACTTCCACTTCCGCACCCTTCTTCCCGATGATGATGCCGGGACGGGCGGTGTGGATGGACACGTCCACTTTGTTGGCGCGGCGCTCGATGTCCACTTTGCTGATCGCGGCGTGGCCGAGCTTCTTCTTGATGTACTCGCGCAGTTTCATGTCCTCGTGCAGGTACTCGCGGTAGTCCGGACCTTCCGCGTACCAGCGGCTGCTCCAGTCCTTGCTGACGCCCAGGCGAAAGCCGATCGGATGGGTTTTCTGTCCCACAGCTCTACCTCGTTTATCTCTGGTCCAAAATGACCGTTACATGGCTCATGCGCTTCAAAACCCGGTCCACGCGACCGCGCGCGCGGAAACGGATCCGCTTGAGGGTCGGGCCGCCGTCGACAATCACGTTCTTCACGTACAGCGTGTCGACATTGACGCCCTCGCGCTGCTCGGCATTGGCCAACGCCGATGCCATGACTTTCCGAATCGCCGGCGCACTGCCTTTTTTCGGCGAAAACTTCAGTATCTGCAGCGCCTCGGCCACGCCCTTGCCCTTCACCTGCTGGGCCACCACGCGGCCCTTGAACGGCGAGAAGCGCAAGAAGCGTCCCACGGCTCTGATTTCGTCTTTGCGTTTCATCCGTTGCTTCTCCTACTTCGACTTCCGGTCGCCGGAGTGACCGTGAAAGAAACGCGTGGGCGCGAATTCGCCCAACTTATGTCCGACCATGTTCTCGGTAACGAACACGGGGATGAACTTCTTGCCGTTGTGCACCGCGAAGGTCATATTGACCATCTCCGGGGTGATCGTGGAACGGCGCGACCAGGTCTTAATCACCTGTTTGGAGCCGGTCTGATGCGCACGGTCGACCTTCTCTTGCAGGCAATCGTCGATAAAGGGTCCTTTTTTCAGCGAGCGGGCCATCGGCTTCTCCTTACTTCCGGCGCTTCACAATGTACTTGTCCGACCGTTTGTTGTGGCGGGTCTTGTAACCCTTGGTCGGCACGCCCCACGGGGTAACCGGGTGACGACCACCGCTGGTGCGGCCTTCGCCGCCGCCGTGCGGGTGATCGACCGGGTTCATCGCGACGCCGCGCACGTGCGGGCGTTTGCCCATCCAGCGCGAGCGGCCGGCCTTGCCGACGCTCAGGTTCTGGTGATCGGCGTTGCCCACCTGCCCCACGGTCGCCCAGCAGCGCTCGTTGACCCGGCGCATTTCACCGCTCGGGAGTTTCAACAGCGCATAGCCGCCTTCTTTGGAAAGAAGCTGCGCGTAGGCGCCGGCGCTGCGCACGATCTGGCCGCCGCAACCGATTTTCAACTCGACGTTGTGCACCCAGGTGCCGTCGGGAATGTTGATCAGCGGCAGCGCGTTGCCCGGCTTGATGTCCGGATGCTGACCGGAGATGACCGTGTCGCCGACCTTCAAGCCCACCGGATGCAGAATGTAGCGTTTCTCGCCGTCGGCATATTGCAACAGAACGATGCGCGCGCTGCGGTTCGGATCGTATTCGATCGAAACCACCTTGGCCGGGATTTCCAGCTTGTTGCGCTTCCAGTCGATGATGCGATAGCGCCGTTTGTGGCCGCCGCCCCGATGCCGGGCCGTCACCCGACCTTGCGCGTTGCGGCCGCCGGATTGCTTCAACGTCTCGACCAGGCTCTTCTCCGGCGTCGAGGTGGTGATTTCCTCGAAGGTGGAGACCGTCTGGAAACGGCGTCCCGGGCTCGTCGGTTTGTATTTCTTGATGCCCATAACGTAACTCCTTACAGGCCTTCGAAGAAGTCGATCTTGCCTTCTTTCAGGGTCACGATCGCTTTCTTCCACTTCGAAGAGTAACCGATGTGCCGCCCCAGCCGCTTGCGCTTGCCGGGCACGACCTGCGTTCTCACATCGCCAACTTTCACACCGAACAGTTCTTCGATGGCGTTGGCGATTTCCACCTTGTTCGCGTAGGCGGCAACCTCGAAAACCAACTGATTGTTCTCTTCTTTGCTCAGGTTGGCTTTTTCGGTAATCACCGGCCGCTTGATGATTTTGTATGCCTCTTTCATTGCGCCAACGCTCCTTCGATCTTGGCCACGGCGCCCTTGGTCAACACCAGGTATTCGTAGCGCAGCAGATCGTAAACGTTCAGTCCGTCCACCCGCAGCACCTTGGCCTTGGGGATATTGCGCGCGCTTTTCTCGACGACCTCGTCCTTGCTCTCGATGATGAACAGGCCGGACTGCACGCCCAGGCGGGTCATCAGATCGGCAAAGCGCTTCGTTTTGATTTCCGGCAGGCTCAGCTCGTCGACGACCAGCAGCTTGCCTTCGGCCAGCTTCATCGACAGTGCGCTGATCACCGCGGCGCGGCGCACCTTCTTAGGCACGCGGTAACTGTAATCGCGCGGCTGCGGACCGAAGATCGTCCCGCCGCCCACCCGCACCGGGCTGCGGCGATCGCCCGCGCGGGCGCGGCCGGTGCCTTTTTGCCGGTACAGCTTGCGGCCGGAGAAAGCGACTTCGCTGCGCTCTTTCGTCTTGGCGGTGCCCCGCCGGCGAGCGGCCATCTGTGAACGAACGACTTCCCAAAACAGATGTTCTTTCACATCGGTGGAAAACACAGAGTCGGGCAGGTTGATCTGCTCAACCTTCTGATTTTCCATGTTCAAAACATCGTACTTCGGCATTGGATTGCCCCTTGTCTAGGCCTTCACACTCGGTTTAACCGTCACGAGGTTGCTTTTCGCTCCCGGAATCGCGCCAACGATGAAAATCAAGTTGCGCTCCGGATCCACGGAATGCACGCGCAGCCGCTGCACGGTGGTTTTCTTGTTGCCCAACTGGCCGGGCATCTTGCGTCCTTTGACGACACGGCCGGGATTGGCGCTATTGCCGATCGAGCCCGGTTCACGCACGTTTTTCGAACCGTGGGTCACGGGTCCGCGCGCGAAATGGTGGCGTTTGATCGTGCCGGCAAAGCCCTTGCCTTTGCTCTTGCCGCTCACGTCCACCAGGTCGCCGGCATTGAACTGTTCCACCGTCAGCACCTGCCCAACCTGGAATTCCTCGGGATTGCTCACGTGAAATTCCTGCAGGTTTTTGAAGCCGACTTTGGCCTTTTCGCCCAACACTTTCTTGATCAACCCGGCCTGCGGTTTGTTGAACTTGCGGAGGTCCTTTTCCCCGAAGCCCACGCAGATCGCGTTGTAACCGTCGCTCTTGACGGTCTTCACTTTCAACACCGTGCACGGACCGGCCTCGACGACGGTCAGCGGATAACGAATGCCCGCCTCGTCGAACGTTTGGGTCATGCCCAGTTTTTTACCTAACAGTCCGGTAGCCATCGATATGCTCCAGTCAGATCAATTTGATGTCTACGTCAACACCGGCGGACAGCTCGACGCGGTTCATCGCATCCATCGTCTGCTGCGTCGTGTCGTAGATCTCGATCAAACGCTTATGGGTGCGGATTTCGAACTGCTCGCGGCTCTTCTTATCGATATGGGGAGAGCGCAGCACGCAAAATTTCTCGATCTTGGTCGGCAACGGGATCGGGCCGCTGACCTTGGCGCCCGTGTTCCGCGCCGACAGAGCGATTTCGCGAGCCGACTTGTCGAGCAACTTGTGATCGTAGGCTTTGAGCCTGATCCGAATCCGTTGGTTTTCCACGACCAACTCTCCTTCTTTCCTGTCTTACTTATTGATCTTGCTGATCACGCCGGCGCCGACCGTGCGGCCGCCCTCGCGGATGG
>DAINPV010000341.1:0-4288 GCA_036743315.1 bacterium
GGCGGCAGCGAGGCCGACGGCGAAGCGCAGGTGACCGTCAACGGCCAGTTGGCCGGCGGCTTCAAAATCACGCCGGAAAACAGCGACGTGCTGCGCCTCATCGACGCGACGTCGTTGATCAAAAACGGCGCGAACGAAATCGTCGTCAGCTTCGCCGGCCGCGGCAGCGTGATGTACCAGGTGGTCGACCGGCATTACATCCAGTGGAGCAAACTGCCCGACCAACAACAGCCCGGCAGCCCGATTACGATCGACGTCGCCTATGACAAGACGCAACTGGCGGTCAATGACGAAGTGACCTGCACGGTGACGGTGGAAAACAAAGTGCGCGGCGAATTCGGCATGGTCGTGGTCGACATCGGCGTGCCGCCCGGCTTCGCGCCCCAGGCCGAAACACTGGAACAACTGGTCGCCGCGAAAACCATCAGCAAGTTCTCGACCACCGCGCGGCAGGTGACCTTCTACCTGGACAAACTCGAACAAGGCAAGGCGCTCAAACTCGCCTTCAAGATGCAGGCGATGTTCCCGATGCACGCCGTCGCGCCGCAGGCCAAGGTGTACAACTACTACGATCCGGACACCAACGCGATCGCCGCGCCGGTCGAGCTGGAAGTCAAGTAAACGATGAAAACATCAACCAAGGGCGGGCCGCGGCTCGCCCTTTTTGCTTTAATAGTCCGCCTTCACTATAATCGCCTCATCTTGATTATCTTACGGGTGATTCCATGAAACGGTCGTTGATCTCAGCATGGTGGTGGGCGCTGCTTTTGCTGGTCGCCGTGTGCGCCTGTCAGCCGGACGACGATGACGACGGCAATGACGACGACACGCTCGACGACGATGCCGCCGATGATGATTCCGCCGCTGATGACGACAGCGACGACGACGCGCCCGAACCGCTCTACGCCGCCGCGGGACACGTCGTGCTTACGCCGACCGCCGCGAATCATCCGGAGCAGATCTACCTCGGCGGCGTTTTTCCGTCACGACTGGGATCCGGCGTGCATGACGATCTGCTCGGTTCGGCGCTGGCGTTGCGGCAGGGCGAAACGACGATCGTGCTGGTCAGCCTCGATTTTCTCGCCTTCACGCGCACGCGCATCCGCGAGATTCAGGAACGCCTCGCCGCGCACGGTTTGGCAAAAGAGAATATTCTCATCGCTTCGACGCACACGCATGAAGCGCCCGACACGCTGGGCGTGTTCGGGCCGAACGTCCTGACCAGCGGCGTTTCGCCGACCTACATCGCCTTCGTGCAGGACGCGGTGGTGAATCTGGTGCTCGAAGTCGTCGGCCGATTCGAACCGGTGACCGTGATCGCGGGCAAAGCGACCATTAACGACCCGCGGTCCAACGAACCGACGCTCGCGGCCGATCTACGGTATCCGCACCTGTCGGTCGACCATTTGGCCTATGCGCGCTTCGACAACGCCGCCGGGCAGACGGTCGCCACGCTGGTCAACTGGCACACGCACCCCGAGGTGATGATCGAATCGACCCTGGTCAGCGCCGATTTCCCGCAGTGGCTGCGGCAGCGCGTCGAGGAAAAACTCGGCGGCAGTTGCGTGTATATCTCCGGCGCGCTCGGCGGCCTGATCACGCCCACCGGCGTGGACGTGCCGGCGCGCGACGAAAACGGCGCGCCGCTTACCGGGCCCGGCGGCGAGCCGCTCTATTATCGCGAGGGGACCTGGGACAAGGCGCGCAGCCTGGGTTTCGTGCTCGCCGACTACGCGCTGGCCGACATGGCGTCGCGCCAACCGGTGGACGAGCCGCGACTGCGCGCCGTCGTGCGCGAGATGCTGCTGCCGGTGACCAATCCGATCATGCTGCTGGCCTTTTACAGCGGTTTGTTGGAATTCGACCGGGCCGACGTCGTAACCGATCACCCTGAGTTTTGCGGCTTCTTCGGTTGCACCAGCGAACGCATCGCGGTGGTCGAGATCGGTCCGGTGGCGATCACCACGTCGCCGGGCGAGACCTTCCCCGAAACCTACCTGGGCCGCGAGGAATCATCCGTCGATTTCGAAGCGCCCTGGGGACCGTTCACTTTCCCGGCGATGGACGGCCTGTTGGCGCATCTGGACGCCGAGGTGCCCATGCACGTGGCTGAATGCGGCAACGAGGTGGGCTATCTGATCCCGCGTTCCGATTTTCATCCGCGTCGGCATCCGGATTATTACGAAGAGGATTTGTACTTCGGCAAGGATACCGAAACGATTTATCGCGCCGCGATGATCGACCTGCTCGATTCGCTCCGCTGATTCACCATTTACGCCGCTCGTACCACCGATGCAGGCGATACAACAGCGACATGTGCTCGCCGATCGCGTTGTGCGGGCAGGTTTCGTGACAGCAAAAACACTCGATGCACAGCGACGTGTCGATGATCGCCCGATCCGCGCCCATGGCGATCGCCCCTACCGGGCACATGCGCTCGCACGCGCCGCACACCTGGCATTTCTCGGCTAAAATCACCGGCCGGATCGTCCACAGACGGAACAGCAACTTCATGAACAACGGCGGCGGCGCCGTGACCGCGCGCGGCGGCCATTTGAAAGGCACGCGCACCTGCGCGAGCGGCGGACCGTCAATGACAATCTTCGCCATGTCCGTCTCGCCCAATCCCTGCTCGCCGGCAATGCGCACGTGCGGCACGTTCAAACGAGCGTAATCGATGCAATGCAGGGCCACCGTGTCCAGTGCCGGCGCGTCGGTCGAAGCCAGAATCAGCCCGAGCGTGCGCGGATCGCCCTCGCCGGGCCCGCGCCCCTCCATGCCCACGATGCCGTCCATCACCGTCAGCTCCGGCACGCGCAGGCGGAAGATATCGACCAGGCTTTGCGAAAACGGCTCCAAGCGGCTCAGGTGATGGCTGCGCTTGCGGTCGCGGCTGGCGACGACGCCGAACCAGTTTTTGATCGCCCCGGTGTACAACGCCTGCACATGCGACTTGAGCTTGGGTGCATTGATGATCACCTCGGCATCGAGCACCTCGTTGGCCGCCAACAGATGGTTGAGCTTGAGCGGCTTATCCAAGGTCACTTCGCGATACCCCGCGCGTGAAAACGGCGCCATGCGCGCCCCTTCCTCGCGACAGACGGCCGCATTGCCGCTGACCTCAAACGCCTCTTCCGGATTGTCTGACAGATTCATGCCCGGTTGATCGCCTACGGCGATTTCCCGCGCGCCGGCCTCGCGACACAAACGCACCAGCGCCCGCGTCACCTCCGGATGCGTGCAAACGGCGCGCTCGGGCGGCAGGGCGTTGAGTAGATTGAGTTTGATCAACACCGCTTTGCCGCCGACCAACACCGGCAGGTCGCATACCGCATTCACCGCCTCGGCGACCGCGGCGTAAACCCGGCTCGTTTCATAATCTTGACAGGGGCGCAACGCCACTTTGCTCGTCATCGTTTCTCCCGCATTTCGGTCACTGTTGCGGCATTTCCCCGGCTCGTCAAGCGAGCATGGATAGAGGATTGTCCCACTATTTAAGTTTGATTAGTATTGAGCGGCAAAATCAAACGGAACTTGTCCCTCACCAGAGGAAGCTTTGCCGGGAGAAACCCAATGAAGTCTAAGGTCGCGATTCTTGTCATCCTTCTGCTGTTTCTGACGATCGGTATGGCCCTGGCGCAGTATTGTCAGGTCGGCTGGCGCACCACCCTCGCCGAATTCACCGGTTCGCGGTATCGCGGCGGCGGCGGCGTTTATCTGGATAAAATCTACATCTGGGGCGGCATGAGCGCCTTCGGCACCTATTACAACGACACGCAAATCTATAATCCGGCGACCAACTCTTGGTCATATGGCGCTAATATGCCGGCTCCGAAATCGAATTTCGGCTATGCCATCGTCGACGGCATCGCCTATGCGGTCGCCGGGTATTACGATGAAACCGTGCTGACCAGCGTGTACGCATACGACATTCATGCCAATTCCTGGACCACCGTGGCCGATTACCCGGAACAACTGGCCGGCGTCATGTGCGCCGACGGACAAGACGGCAACCTGTACTGCTTCGGCGGCAACTTCGACACGACCACGCCCAAGTCGACCTACAAGTACGATCCGTCCACCGACACCTGGACAGAAATGCGCAACATGCCCAACTGGATGCTCTACGGTGCGACCTCCACGCTCAACGGAAAAATCTACCTGATGGGCGGTTGGCAGCACGAAGGCCTCTACATCTACGACGTTGCCAACGACAAGTGGTCGACCAAACACGGCCCCGCCGACAAAAGGTACGGCCCGGTGATGGTCGCCGCGGCCAACGTGTTGT
>DAINPV010000342.1:0-4274 GCA_036743315.1 bacterium
CGCTGGGCTTCTCGGTCGCGACGATCAGCGGCACGTCGATCTGCATCGACGACATGTTCATTCCGGCGAAGAAGAAAGACATTCTCGAACGCAGCCAGGCGGCGATCGAAGACATTCTGGAACACCGCCGCGAAGGTCTGATCACCGACGGCGAGCGTTACAACCGCGTGATCGACATCTGGGCCGAGGCGACCGAGCGCATCGAGAAGGAAATGATGAAGGAGATGGGTACGCAGGCGTTCCGCGTCCACGAAGGCCGGATCCAGGCGCCCAGCTTCAACTCGATCTTCATGATGGCCGACTCCGGCGCCCGCGGCAGCGTCGCGCAGATTCGTCAGTTGGCCGGCATGCGCGGCTTGATGGCCAAACCGTCGGGCGAAATCATCGAAACGCCGATCACCTCGAACTTCCGCGAAGGTCTGACGGTGTTGCAGTACTTCATCAGTACGCACGGCGCGCGCAAAGGTCTGGCGGATACGGCGTTGAAAACCGCGAACTCCGGTTACCTGACCCGCCGCCTGGTCGACGTCGCGCAGGATTCGATCATCACCACTTTCGACTGCGGGACGCTCGACGGTATTTACGTCAGCAGCCTGATCGAGGGCGGCGAGGTAATCGAGCGCGTGGCCGACCGCATTCTGGGTCGCGTGACCTTGCAGGACATCATCGACCCGGTGACCGACGAGGTGTTGGTCGAAGCCAATACGGAAATCACCGAGGAATTGGCCAAAAAAATCGAAACAGCCGGCATCGAGCGCGTGCTCATCCGCTCCGTGCTGACCTGCCAGTCGCCGCGCGGCGTCTGCCAGTTGTGCTACGGCCGCGATCTGGCCACCGGCAAGATGGTCAACCTCGGCGAAGCGGTCGGCGTCATGGCGGCGCAGTCCATCGGCGAGCCGGGCACGCAGTTGACGATGCGCACCTTCCACATCGGCGGCACCGCGTCGCGAAAGGTCGAGGCGTCCGCTCTCGAATCGCGCGGCACCGGTCTGGTGCATTACCACAACGTCGGCACGGTCGTGGGCAAGGGCGGCATGAACATTGTCATCAACCGCAACGGCGAGATCATCCTCCGCGACGAGACGGGCCGCGAGCGCGAGCGCTACACGCTGGTCTACGGCGCCATGTTGCGATTCAAGGAAGGCGATGCGGTCGCCCCGGGCCAGGTCCTGGCCGAGTGGGACCCGTACACCACGCCGATCCTCACCGACGTGACCGGCATCGTCAAGTTCGGCGACATCACGCAGAACGAAACGATGGTCGAGCAGTTCGACGAAGTCACCGGCCTGTCGCGCAAGGTCATCGTCGAGCCGAAGGATCCCAACTCACGCCCGCGCGTATCGATCAAGGATCCGCACAACACGCCGATCACCTTGAAGATTCCGGGCAGCGAACGCGATGCGCGTTACCTGCTGCCGATCGGCGCGATCATCGAAGTGAAGGAAGGCGACCACGTCCACGCCGGCGACGTCATCGCGAAGATCCCGCGCGCGACGACCAAGACCAAGGACATCACCGGCGGTCTGCCCCGCGTGGCCGAGTTGTTCGAAGCGCGCAAGCCGAAGGAAGGCGCCGAGATTTCCGAGATCGACGGCTACGTCCGGTTCGGTGAGGACATCAAAGGCAAGCGCCGCGTGATCATCACGCCGGACGTGGGCGAGCCGCGCGAATACCAGATTCCCAAAGGCAAGCACATCAGCGTGCACGAAGGCGACTACCTGCGCGCCGGCGAACCGCTGATGGACGGCGCCGCCAACCCGCACGACATTCTGAACGTGTTGGGTGAAAAGGAATTGGCGCGTTACCTGGTCGACGAAGTGCAGGAAGTCTATCGTCTGCAAGGCGTCAAGATCAACGACAAGCACATCGAGGTGATCGTGCGCCAGATGCTGCGCCGCGTGCGCATCGTCGATGTGGGCGACACCAACTTCCTGGTCGGCGAGCAGGTGGAGAAGCCCATCTTCAAGGAAGAGAACGATCGGGTCATGAAGCAGGGCGGGCGTCCGGCAATCGGCGAGCCGATGCTGCTGGGCATCACCAAGGCCAGCCTCTCGACCGAATCGTTCATCAGCGCCGCGTCGTTCCAGGAAACGACCAAGGTGCTGACCGAAGCGTCGATCACCGGTAAGATGGACCAACTGCGCGGTCTGAAGGAAAACGTGATCATGGGTCGGTTGATCCCCGCGGGCTCCGGCGTACCCAATTACCAGGACTTGGAAATCGATGTCGACATGCCCGAAGAGGAAGAAGACGAGGACGTCGATTCCTTCGGCACGTCGCCCTTCGACTATGAAATTGAGGATGAGGTCGAAAAAGGACTTGACAAGCCCGACCTAAGTTGATATAGCTATCGGCCTCTTTGCGCTGGGCGATATTTTAATTCGCCCTAATATCAGGTATTTGACGACGGAAAGCATAAGCAATGCCGACAATCAATCAGTTGATCCGCAAGGGTCGCGCAAAAGTAAAGAACAAGACCGGCGCGCCGGCACTGAAAAGTTGCCCGCAAAAACGCGGTGTTTGCACGCGTGTGTACACCACGACGCCGAAAAAGCCGAATTCCGCTCTGCGTAAGGTGGCTCGTATCCGTTTGGTTAACGGCATCGAAGTCACCAGTTACATCCCGGGCGAAGGCCACAGCCTGCAGGAGCACAGCGTGGTGCTGATCCGCGGCGGCCGCGTGAAAGACCTTCCGGGTGTTCGTTACCACGTCATTCGCGGCACGTTGGATGCCACGGGCGTGGAAAACCGCAAGCGCAGCCGCAGTAAATACGGCACGAAGCGGCCCAAATAAGAGAGGGAACCTGAGCTATGCCGCGTAAAGCCACCGTAAAGAAACGTATCGTTCTGCCGGATCCCCGCTTCGGCGACAAGCAGTTGGCGAAGTTCATCAACAACATGATGCTGGCGGGCAAGAAGAGCACGGCGGAGCGCATTGTCTACGGCGCCTTCGACATCATCGAGAAACGCAACAACGAAGAGCCGCTGAAGGTTTTCAAAAAGGCGTTGGACAACGTCAAGCCGATGATCGAGGTCAAGAGCCGTCGCGTGGGCGGTTCGACGTACCAGGTCCCGGTGGAAGTGCGCCCCGACCGTCAGATGGCGCTGGCCATGCGCTGGCTGATCGACTTTTCGCGCAAACGCAGCGAAAAATCGATGCAGGAAAAACTGGCCGCCGAATTGATCGACGCCGCCGCCAACCGCGGCACCTCGATCAAGAAACGCGAAGATACGCATAAGATGGCCGAGGCCAACCGGGCCTTCGCCCATTATCGTTGGTAAATCCCGACCGCGGCCGAACGGCCGCCGTCGAGTGGAACGCAACGGACCGATCGGCACACCGTGGTCGACCGGTCCTTTCGATTGCTCTTTTTCAGGTTGCACGTAGGTTCGCCGACGCAAGGCGATCCCCCTGAGGAGAACCGAAATCGTGGCCAAGCCGAAGGTAAAAGGTAGTTCGTTGGAGCGCACCCGAAACATCGGGATCATGGCGCATATCGACGCCGGCAAGACGACCACGACCGAACGCATCCTCTATTACACGGGGATCACCTACAAGATCGGGGAAGTCCACGAGGGCACGGCCCAGATGGACTACATGGAGCAGGAACAGGAACGCGGCATCACGATTACGACGGCCGCCACCACCTGCTTCTGGCGCGAGCGGCGAATCAACATTTTGGATACCCCGGGTCACGTGGACTTCACCATCGAGGTCGAGCGCTCGTTGCGCGTCCTGGATGGGGCCATCGCCGTTTTCTGCGGCGTGGGCGGTGTCGAGCCCCAGTCGGAAACGGTGTGGCGGCAGTCGGAGAAATTCCACGTTCCCAAGATCGCCTTCGTCAACAAGATGGATCGAATCGGCGCCGATTTCTTCCGTTGCGTCGACGAAATGCGGGATCGACTCGGAGCGCATCCATTGGTCATTCAGTTGCCGATCGGGGCCGAAGGCGATTTCGCCGGCGTGATCGATCTGATCGGCATGAAGGCCATCCGCTGGGATGACGAAACCCTCGGGGCGCGGTTCCGCGAAGAACCGATCCCCGTCGATCTTTTACAAGAAGCCGAACATTGGCGAGTCCGGATGCTGGAAACCATCGCCGAATACAATGACGAACTGATGGCGTTGTATCTGGACGAAGCGGAAATCGACGAAGAGACGATCCGGAAAGCGATTCGCCGGGCGACCGTCGCACTGCAGATCGTGCCCACCCTGTGCGGGTCGGCGTTCAAGAACAAGGGCGTTCAACCGCACAGGGTGGGCACGATCTGCA
>DAINPV010000343.1:0-4261 GCA_036743315.1 bacterium
ACATGATGATGCAGGCGATCCCCTTGAGCAGATCGATGTAGCCGATGCGTTCGGGGTTCGTCTGGGCCGGCACGATATCTCCTGGATATTTTCGCAAAATATAGCGTATCCCGGAAGGAAATTAAAGGGAAATCACACGGCGGTCAGCGTATTTATTCAGCGATAAGGCAACTGTTGGCACAACAACGGGACGAGAGCGAAACTAAAATTCGCGCCGGAAAAGACGGCGTCGTCGTTCGGCGCTGTGCTCAGCGCACGAGACGGCCTTCGCGATCGAGGTAGGCAATCAACCCTTCGCGCCAAGGCGGCGGCGTGAAACCGGTAACGGCGATCAGAGACGAGGTGTCCAGGCGGCTCTCGGCCGGACGCGGCGCGGGCCGGCCGAGTTGCGCGGCGCTCAGCGGCGCAATCTCCCAATCGGCGTGCCCGCTCAGCTCGCAGATGGCCCGCGCGAAATCGCACCAGGTGCACCAGCCCGCGTTCGTCGCGTGATGCGTGCCGCGCAGGTCGTGCTCGATCGCCGCGACCAACGCCTGCGCCAGATGAGCGGTGTAGGTCGGAGCGCCGCGTTGATCGTCAACCACGCGCAGCGGCTTGCCCGCGTCCACCTGCCGCAGAATCGCCTTGACGAAATTGTGTCCGAGCGGACCGTACAGCCATGCGGTGCGCACGATGGCCGTGTTGTCGTTCAATTCCTCGCGCACGGCTTGTTCGCCGGCGTATTTGGAGCGGCCGTAGACGCCCAGCGGTTGCGGCGGATCGTCGGGCCGATAGGGTGCGCCCTTCGTGCCGTCGAACACATAGTCGGTCGACAGGTGCAGCAATCGCGCTCCCAATGCGCGGCAGGTGCGGGCCAGGTGACGCGGCGCATCGGCGTTGATCCGTTGCGCGAGTTCCGGTTCGTTTTCGGCTTTATCCACTGCCGTATAAGCGGCGCAGTTGATCACCCAGGCGGGCGCGATTTCCTTGAGGCAGGCATCGACGGCAGCGGCATCGGTGAGGTCGCATTGCGCGATATCGATGCCGATCGTCTCGTGCGTGCCGGCCAGCGTCGCGACCAGGTCGCGCCCGAGCATCCCCGCGGCCCCGGTGACTAAAACCTTCATCGCCTCCGCCTAAGCCGACGCCCCCGTCGCCTCGGACGAAGGCGTCGGTTGGTTGTCGCCGGCTACACCGGCACGACCTCGTTGAGAATTTCCGCAACTTCCTCGGTGTAGGTACCGTCGTTGTTGTACACGATCATCGGCCTGACCACTTTCATTTCGGCGCCGGCGTCGCGCATGGCTTCGACCATCACCAGTTTCGCGCCGCTGAGTTGGTTGGCATGGACGAAACGCAGCCGCCGCGGCTCGAGGTTCTTGGTCCGACATTCGCAAATCAGGTCGGTCAGGCGCATGACGGGGTAGATGAAATAGACCTTGCCCTTGGGCTTGGTCAGATAGCGCGCCGCGTCCACGACGTCGGCCAGCGTGACGTTAACTTCGTGTCGCGCCAGCGCCTTGGTTTCGTTCGGATTCACCTGCCCCTTGCCCTTGGCGATGTAGGGTGGATTGGAAATGACCACGTCGAAGGAATCGGCTTTATAGTCCCGGCGCACCGAGCAGATGTCGCCCTGCTGAATGGAAATTTCGTCTTCCATCCGGTTGGCGGCGACGCTGCGCTCGGCCATATCGGCCATCTCGTGCTGCAATTCCAAGCCGACGATCTCCGCCTTGTTTTCGGGTTTCAGGTGCGCCAGTAACAGCGGAATGATGCCGCTGCCGGTGCCCAGGTCCATGATTTTCTCCCCTTCGCGATAATCGACAAACGAGGTCAACAAAATCGGATCGACCGAGAAGCGATACCCTTCCTTTTTCTGCAAGATGACCAGCTTGCCATGCAGCAGATCCTGCAGTTCCTCGTCTTCCAGAACGTCGACTTCGATTTCTTTTCCATTGATGTGGTGGATGTCAGCCATTTGCGCCTCCGTCGTTTCGGCTGAGTGAATCGAACGAATACACCAACAGTCCGGCCGGCACTTCAGGCAGGAAACGAGCCACTTTGTGCGGAAGTTTCAACTTGGCGTCCAGCACCGCCTGCAGTTGGTCGGGGCGCAAGGGGTTGCACAGAAAAACCGCCTGGGCTTGACCGCTCGCCAGCAGTTCGGGCAACTGATGGGGGCCGTCGAAAAACAACACTTCGCCGTTTTCTCTTCTTTCCGGGTCGAGGTTCAGCGACCCATGCAATACGAGCTGATGCAGCAAGGCGGCGTCCAATTGCCGAATGGGCTCCGCCAGGCCGTCGGGCAACGCCATTTTGGCCGCGTCGCTTTTGATCGTCAACAGCATCAGCGTCGACAGTCCGGCGAGGCCCATGATAAAGGCCGGTTCGTTGTATTGCGCTTCGCGCGCCAGTTCTTCCAAGGCGTAGCCGAGCAGGTCGCCGCCGGCTTCGGCCTGGGTGATTTCGCGAATGTAAAAGTTGCTCGCCAAATCCAACAGCAAGGCGTCGGGTTTAAGCGTCGGTAATCCGGTGACCGCCCGGTGAATGGGCAGCATGCTCAAGCCGTCGTCCTGAATCGGCACGAAACTGGCCATGATCCTGCGCCCGGCGGCGTTTTCCGGATGCGCCTGCGCGTAGGATTGCATCGTGCGATAGCGCTGGTGGCCGTCGACGAGCGCAACGGGTCGGCTTTTCATCAGGTCGACGACCTTGGCGACGACCTCCGGATCGGTCAGCCGATACAAGTTGTGCTCGATGCCGTCGGCGGTTTCGGTGTCGATGATCGGTTCTTTCTCGGCCGCGCCGGTGATCAGCGACATCACTTCACGTTCGTTGTCGGGGAAGAGCACAAAAATCGGCGCGAACAGCGCCCGAACGGCTTCCAGAAGCTCCAGTCGATCGAAGCGCGGGTTCATCCAGTCCGACTCGCTGGGCAACACCAGCGTACTTTGTTCGTTTTCCAGGTTGAGCAAGGCGATGAAGCCCTTGCGAACCGTCCGTCGGCCGTCGGGCGCCGGATAGCCCAGGCGGTAGTAATAAATGGCTTCCGTATCGTCCCGGCACAGGATTTCATCATGCTGCCATTGCGCCAGATCGGCGGCCACGCGCTCGGCCACCTGCTGCACGTTCGTATCATCCACCGTCCCCAGCGGCGGCGTGAGGCGCACGACGTTGTACGCGTGTCGTTGCAGCAGTTCGTCGCGCAAGCAGGAATCGATGCGATCGTACGGAGGCGCGATCACCTCGTCGAGGCCGGCGAATTTTTCCGGATTGTATCGCCAGGCGGCGAAGGGGCTGATAAGGGCCACGTTCAGTTCCTCATTTCCAGGCTAACGCCCAAAATCTTTTCGATCCGCTGCCGGGACGCGTCGCCGTCGCGCAGCAGCAACGGCGGCCAGCTGGTCAGATCCAACACTGTGCTGCCGCGGCTGGCGGGCAATGGCGGACCGTCGGCGATGGTCACCGCGTCGCCGAAATAGTCGCGCACCTGCGCCGCGCTGGTCGCCGGCGGTTTGCCCGACGGATTGGCGCTGGTCGCCACCAGGGCTTGACCGGCCATGGCGGCGATGCCTCGGGCGGCGGCGCTACCCGGTTGACGAGCGCCGACCGTCCCGGTGCCGGCGGTGATCAATTCGGAAAGCGTCGGCACGGCCGGTAGGACCAGCGTCAGTGGACCGGGCCAGAAGGCGTCGATGAGCTTTTGCGCGGCGGCGGGCACTTCGCGCCATACCGCTTTGGTCTGTTCGAGGTCGGCGACGATGACGGGCAGGGGATTGTCCGGCGGTCGGCCCTTGAGTTCGAACAGGCGCGCCAAGGCCGACGGGCGGTCGATGCGAGCCAGCAGACCGTAGAATGTCTCGGTGGGAAATGCGATGACCTCGCCGTCCGTCAATTTTCGGGCGTAGGTCCTCAACAAACTCGGAGGTTGTTCTCGCTCGGGTTCCTGCTCATTCATAACGTTGCAAAAAATATCCGTTCTTGACGACGGGCGCAAGTCAAAAAATGCTATTTTCCCTCGTTGAGTTTTCGGTCTTTCGCCTCGACTTTTTTCGCCATTTCCTGTTTGTAAATGTCGAGTTTATCGGCGAATTTTTTCCGTGACGCGCCGAGAATCTGTACGGCGAATAACGCGGCGTTGCGCGCGCCCGCCTCGCCGATGGCAAAAGTGGCCACCGGCACGCCGGCCGGCATCTGCACCGTGGCCAACAGTGCGTCGAGCCCTTGCAGGCTGGTGGCGTTGAGCGGCACGCCGATCACCGGGCAGCTGGTATGGGCGGCA
>DAINPV010000344.1:0-4226 GCA_036743315.1 bacterium
GATGTTGAAGTTGGCGACTTCGATCGTCGCTTTGCGCCGGTACAGGGCGATGAAGATCGCGAGGCCGACGGCGGCTTCGGCCGCGGCGACGGCCATGATGAACATGACGAAGATCGGACCGTCGACGACCTGCAAATGGCTCGACAAGCCGATCAGCGTGAGGTTCACCGCGTTGAGCATCAGCTCGATGCACATGAACATGACGATCGCGTTGCGCCGCACCAGCACGCCGAAGACGCCGATGGCGAACAGCAGCGCGCCGACCGCCAACGGATAGCTGACGGGAATCATGCCCGACCTCCTTGCTCGTCGCCGGCGGGTGCGGGAATCGTCTCGTCGGCATGCGGAGCGTCGATCGCCGCCGCGGTGCCGCGCGGCCGCCGGGTCAGCACCACCGCGCCGACGATCGCGACCAGCAACAGCACGCCGGCCACCTCGAAGGGCAGCAGGTATTTGCCGAACAGCGCCTTGCCCAGCGTCGCGGGCGACGCGATCTCGGCCAGGCTCGCGCCGGCGGGCGCGGCCAGATCGCCCAGGCCCTGCACGGCGACGATCGCCAGTTCGACGGCCAGCGCCGCGCCGACGATCAACGCGGCGATCTTCTGCGGCGTCGTCCAGAATTTGCCGAGCCCCTGCCCCGGTTCGCGCAACGCCAGCAGCATGATGGTGAAAACCACCAGGATCAGGATCGCGCCGGCGTAGACGATGATCTGGATCATCGCCAGAAACGGCGAGCCATGCAGGATGTACAGCGCCGCCACGCACATGAAGGTGAACAGCAGGCTGATGGCGCTGTTGACCGGATTCTTCTGGGCCACGACGTTCACGCCGCCGGCCAGCACGCCCAGCCCGAAGAAAATATAGATGAGGTGATACGCGATCATCCCGCTTTCTCCCCGCTCTGCGGTTTGTCGCGCAGGGCGTTTTTATCGTAGAGCAGCTTGCGCTTGTCGAGCACGGCCAGTTCGTGCTCCTGGGTGAGCACGATCGCGTCGAAGGGGCAGACCTCGGCGCAGAAGCCGCAATAGACGCAGCGGCCGACTTCGATCTCATAGACCTCGGGCCAGCGCGTGCCGTTGGGCCGCTCGCCGGGCTCGATGAAAATGCAGTGCGACGGACAGACTGCGGCGCACAAGCCGCAGGCCACGCAGCGCAACGAGCCGTCGTCGTTGGTCACCAGCCGGTGCCGGCCGCGGTAACGGGGCGCGATGGGTCGGCGCACTTCCGGATATTGGTAGGTCACGGGCTTTTTAAAGTAGTACTTGAACGTGGTCGCCAAGCCCGTGAGCAAGTCGGTGAGGAAAAATTTCGCTAACCCTTTCAACGGCGCACTCCCTTATCCGAAATAGCCGATGCCGAAACGCTGCCCCAGGTAGATCAACACCCAGGCGACGAACAGGTTGCCCAGGGCGATCGGGAAAAATACCTTCCAGCCGTAGCCCATCAACTGGTCGTAGCGCGGCCGGGGGAAGGTCCAGCGGATCCAAACCAGCGAGGCGACCAGGAGCATCGTCTTGATGCCGAACCAGACGATCCCCAGCCAGGGGGCCAGCCACGCGGGAATCCCCACGTCGACGAAGGGCAGCCCCTGCCAGCCGCCCAGGTAGAAGGTGACGATCAACGCGCTGATCGTAATCAGGTTGCCGTACTCGGCGACGAAAAACGCGCCGAACTTCATCGAGCTGTACTCGGTGTGATAGCCGCCGACCAGCTCCTGCTCGGCCTCGACCATGTCGAAGGGCGCGCGGTTGGATTCGGCGAGCATCGCCATCAGGAAAATGACGAAGCCGACCGGCCCCCAGGGCAGGCGGAAGACGTTCCACACGTCCTGCTGCGCCACGACGATCTGGTGCAGGCTCAGGCTCGACGCGCTCATGATCACCGGCATGATCGACAGGCCCATGGCGATCTCGTAGGAGATCATCTGCGCGCCGGCGCGCATACCGCCCAGCAGCGAGTACTTGCTGTTGCCCGCCCAGCCGCCCAGCAGCACGCTGTACACGGCGATCGAGCTGACGGCGAACACGAAGAGCACGGCGACGTTCAGGTCGGCCATCGAAAATTTATTCCAGGCCGGATTGTCGGTGCTCAAGTACGAGGGCACTTCCGGCCCGAAGGGCACCATGGCCACGAACATCAGCGCGGTGCTCACTGAGATGATCGGCGCGAGGTAGTACAAAAACTTCTCGGCCCGGTCGGTGACGATGTCTTCCTTGAAAAAAAGTTTCACCGCGTCGGCGATCGGCTGCAGCAACCCGAAGGGGCCCGCGCGGTTGGGGCCCACGCGGTTTTGGATCGGAGCGACCACCCGCCGTTCGAACAGCGTGTTCCAGGCGGTGGCGGCCAGGAACAAGGCCATCACCACCAGGATTTTCGCCAGGGCGATGAGCAAGCTAATCAACACCGTTGCCTCTCCCGTTGCCCGCGAGCGCCGCGGGCGCGTTTATGCGTCGCCGTTTTCGCCGCGCAGCGTGCGGCGGATTTCCCGAATCACTTCCGGGTGCGCCAGGGTCAGTTCGCCGATGCGCCGCCGTAGGGGCCGCGTATCGACCTCGCGCCGCACCAGCGAACCGTCGACGCCGATGCGCTCGTAGCGGTACACCCACTCGACTTCCGGCGCGCCCATGATCAGCGAGATCACGGCCTCGGTCAGATCGCCCAGCGGCTTGCGGTCCGGATGATCCAACCGCATGTCGCCGCGCAGGAACGTGCCGCCCTCGGGCCGGTTCTCGACGATCACCCGGCCGTCGGCCTCGCGGCAGCTGCGCACGAACAACGACAGGCCCAAGCCCAGTTCGTCGGTGTCGCCGCCGGCGGCGTCGGGCCGTGCGAACCGCGCGATGGCCGCGGGCGCAATGCCCCGGCCGTTGTCGGTCACCTCGATCGTCAGCCGGTTGAACGAGCGATCCTCCTCGACGACGATCTCGATCAGCGAGGCGCCCGCCCGCAGGCTGTTTTCGGCCAGTTCCAGAATGTGCAGACTCAGTTCTTCCATGCGCGTTCACTTGTCCACGTCGGCCAGGCAGATGTCGATCGTGCCGACCAGCGTGACCATGTCGGCCAGGAAGCGGCCCGGCGCCATCTTCACCATGCTTTGCAGATTCGAAAAACTGGGCACGCGGATTTTCATCCGGTACGGCTTGGGGCCGCCGTCGCTGACCAGGTAAAATCCCAACTCGCCCTTGGGCGCTTCCGAGGGGAAGTAGATTTCGCCCCGGGGCGTATCGAATCCTTCCAGCACGAGGTGGAAGTGATGGATCAACGCTTCGATCTTCGTGCCCACATCGACCTTGGGCGGCGGCGCGATGCGCGGGATGTCGGCCATGATCGGCCCGTCGGCCAGGCGATCCAGCGCCTGCTCGACGATGTGTACGCTCTGCCGCATTTCCTGCATGCGCACCAGGTAACGGTCGTAAGTGTCGCCGGTTTCGCCCAGCGGAACGATGAAATCGTAATTTTCGTAGCCGCCGTAAGGCAGCACCCGCCGCACGTCGTACTCGACGCCGCTGCCGCGCGCCAGCGGACCGGTCAGGCCCCATTCGTAAACGTCGGCTTCGCTGAGCACGCCGACGTTCTTGGTGCGCGCCTGCCAGATGCGGTTGTTGGTCAGCAGCCGCTCGTACTCGTCGACGCGCTTGGGCATCTCCTTGCAGAAGGCGCGGCATTTGTCGGTCCACCCGGCGGGCAGGTCCTGGCTGACGCCGCCGACGCGCGGATAGGAAACGGTCATGCGCTGACCGCACACGTCTTCGAAAAGTTCGTAGATCCACTCGCGCTCGCGGAAGGCGTAGATGAACACGGTCACCGCGCCGATGTCGCCGGCGTGCGAGCCGAGCCAGATCAGATGCCCGCCGATGCGGCTGAGCTCGGCCATGATGATGCGGAGGGTCGCGGCGCGCTCCGGGATTTCGCTTTCGATGCCCAGCAGGCGCTCGACGGCCCAGGTGTAGCCGAGGTTGCAGTTCATACAGGCGGTGTAGTCGAGGCGGTCGGTCAGCGGCAGAATCTGGTGGTAGGTCAGCCCTTCGGCCAGCTTCTCGATGCCGCGGTGCAGATAGCCGATCACCGGTTTGGCCGTCACAACCCGTTCGCCGTCCAGCTCCAGCACGATGCGCAACACGCCGTGGGTCGACGGGTGATGCGGGCCCATGTTCAAGGTCATGTAGCGGGACTCGGCCATGCCTAATCCTCATAACGACGGGTGGGGAACTCTTTGCGCAACGGAT
>DAINPV010000345.1:0-4222 GCA_036743315.1 bacterium
GGCGAAATGGAAAATCGACTGCCCGTATTGGCTTTCCTCGCACAACCACACGAACAGGAAGATCGTCCACAGCAGGCGCCGCGCGAAGGTCGGCCGGCGCCGCCCGCGACGCAGCAGCGCCAGCGAGGCGAAAAAACTCACCGCAACGAACAGCAGGTTCAGCGTTTCGGCAAAGCCCTCTTCGGGCATGATCCATTGTTGATAGGCTGACTGCTCGCGCGGGCCGAGGGTATGCAACGCGACGTTCAACGCGATCGCGCCGCCGACGGCCAGCGCGTAATAAACGATCGCGCGCCGATCCGTCAGCGGCCGGTCGCTCATGGCGCGGGCTCGACGGATTGCGGCAGCGGTTCGCGTTGCCAAGCCTCCAGCGCGAAGTAGGCGGCCAGCACGAAGGAAATGAACAGTTGCCACAGGTAATCGCGATCGGGGAAGAACGAGCCGGAGAGCACGACCAAAAACGGGCCGACGCAAAACACCCGCGACCACTTATCGCCGCGCCAGGCGCGAATGAAGCCGGAGAGAAACGCGATGCCGGTCGCCGCCGTCATGCCCACCGAGAGGATGCAGCCGTAGTTGACGACGGTATGCAGGTCGAAGGCGTTCTTGCCCGACATGCCCTCCCACCACCAGGGCGTGGCGAACCGGAAAATCGACTGCCCCCATTGGCTCTCTTCGCCGAACCAGATGAAAAAGTAGAGCAGCCAGAGGATGCGCCGGACGAAGGTTTTGCGCCGCCAGAATTTTTTCAGTAGGTAAATCGCCAGGATGAAATTCAGGGCGACGAACTCCAGGTTCAACGTTTCGCAGAAGCCATCTTCCGGGCTGGCCCAATCGAGGAAGGCGTAGTTGTCGTCGGGCGCCTGCGTCCGGATCGAAGCGATCAGCGCCGCGTATAGGCCGAGCACGGCGGCGAAATAAAGGTAGGTTTTCCAGTGGCGGCGCGGCGCGTCTTGGTTCATTTCGTCGGCGTATCACTCCTGGTAGAACGAGTCAATGAGTTCCTTGTACTTCTCGTCGACGATGCGCCGTTTGACCTTCTGCGTGGCGGTCAGCTCGCCGTGGTGTTCGTCGAAGACGTGGTCCATGACCGCGAAGCGTTTGATCGTCTCGAAGCGCGCCAGTTGCTCGTTCACGCGGTCGACGCTCTGTTGATACAACGCGGTCACGGCGGGGTGTGCAATCAGCTCCCCGACCGGCTCGGTCGGCACGTCGTGGGCCTTGGCCCAGCGCACGAGTTCCTCGAAGTTGGGACAGAGCAGCGCGGCGAGGAACTTGCGCGCGTTGCCGATCACCACGACCTTTTCGATCAGCGGGTCCATGTTGAACAGGTTTTCGATGCGCGTGGGCGCGATGTTTTTGCCGCCGCTGGTGACGATGATTTCCTTCTTGCGGTCGGTGATGAACAAGTAGCCGTCGCCGTCGAGGTGGCCGATGTCGCCGGTGTGCATCCAGCCGTCGGGCTCGATCGTCTCGGCGGTGTCGCGCGGCTTGTTCCAGTAGCCCTTCATCACCATCGGTCCGCGCACCAGGATTTCGCCGTCGGGGGCGATTTTGATCTCGGCGTTGGGCAGCGCCGGGCCGACCGAGCCGAGTTTGTTGTTGCCCGGCCGGTTGACCGTCACCACCGGGCTGGTTTCGGTCAGGCCGAAGCCCTGGTAGATGTCGATGCCCAGGCCCTGGAAGAAGGTGACCAGCTCGGCGCTGATCGGCCCGCCGCCGGCGTAGGCCACGCGGATGTTCTCGAATCCGGCCTGTTTGCGCACCTTGGACAGCACGCGATCGGCCAGGCGGTGTTTGAGGCGCATGCCCAGCGGCGGCTCTTGGCCGCAACTGGTGTACTGCTTGAACATCTCGCGCCCGACTGCGTGCGCCTTGGCAAACAACCCCTGCACGAAGGGCGGTTTTTGCGTCAGCGTCGAGGTGATCTTCAGGAACATTTTTTCGTACAGGCGCGGCACGCTGATAAGCACCGTCGGACGCACGGCGGCCAGCGAGGCGCGCAGTTCCTCCGGGTCGATGCCCGAGGCCAGCGCGAGGGTGCCGCCGGCTTCGCCGCTGGCCAGCATGTCGCCGGTCAGCCCGAAGCTGTGGCACAGCGGAATGTGATTGAGCCACACGTCGTCGGCGCGGTACGCAAAAATCTCGGTCACGACACGCTGGCTGTCGAAGTTGGCGTTGGTCAGCATCACGCCCTTGGGCTCGCCGGTGGTGCCCGAGGTGTAAATGAGCACCGCGACATCGTCGGGCTGTTGCCCGCTCATGCGCGCGTGCAGGGCGTCGAGATCGCGCCGGGCCGCGCCGAGCGCATACAGATCGTCGTGACCGATGACCTCGTCGCTCGTTTTCTTATAGGGGTCCATGACGATCATTTTTTCCAGCGCCGGCAGTTGCTCTTGCTTGGCGATGACGCGGTCGCGGATCGTCGTGTCGCTGACGAAGGCGAAACGCGCGCCGCTGTCGGCGAGAATCACCGCCATGTCCTGCGCGGTGAGCGTCGGGTAGACGGTGACCACCACACCGCCGGCCAGCAGCGTGCCCCAGAAGCCGTCGAGCCAGCGCAGGCGGTTGGGGCCGATCACCGCGACGCGTTCGCCCGGTTGCAGGCCCAGCGCGAGCAGGCCGCAGGCGACGTCTTCGACCATGCGCAGCCGCTCGTTCCAGGTGTAGGGGTGGAACTCGCGCGTCTTGCGGCCGTCTTTCCAGGGGCACAGCAGCGCGACGCGTTCGCCGTACTTGAGGCTGCGGTTGTGGAAACTGCCGCACAACAGCCGATCGGAGATCTGAAAGTCCATGCGTGGCCTCCGCAAGGGTTGATCGATGCGCGTGGTGGATGAGTCGTGGTGCGATAGGTCTTTATAGCACAAGAGCGGCGGGCAAGGCGAACGGCGGGTGTTATTGCATCATTGCCGAGCGCCCGGATGCGGCAACGCTACGTCTCGTTTTTGTTCTCGCCGGAATCGTCGACCAACTCAAACTCGGGCGGACCATCGTCGGTGACGCGGTTGAGCAACTCCTGGCGGGCTTTGATGAACGGATCTTCCTCCGGCACATCGAGCGGCTCGCGGTGCTGTTCGAAGGCCGGCGCGTCGGGCGCCTGCTGCGCCTGCTCGCGGTTGTAGCGCACCATGACGTCCTCCTCGGCGCCGGACAGCGACAACGGCCGCGTGGTGATTTCCTCGTCGTGCTTGCGCTGCGCTTCCTCGATGTGGCGGAAGTACCTGAAACGGTTGTCGGTCCAGGCCACGTACAGGTGCAGGCCGATGAACGCCGGAATGAAGACGATTAGGTCGCCCAGCAGGCGGAAGAAAAGATCGAAAAGCGGATAAACGAAGCGGAGGCAAAAGCTCACCCGCGTAATCAGGCCCAGAATGATGGAGAGTACAATCACCGCGACAATCGCGGCCGCGCCCAGGGCGACGGACAGGCCGATGATCTGATAACGGCCCTCGCTGAGGCCGACGCTTTCCCGTAGCGCCTCGGGCCCGTTGCGCGGATGCAGCGACGCGGCCATCGGCGCCAGAAAGAAGCGGATCATGATCCACACGCCCGGAACGATCAGCAACGCCAGCCCGATGATCGTGGCCAGCCACAGCGCCAGGCGCGTGACGAACACGTCGGCGCAGCGGCGCAGGCCGCGGCCGTAGATCGAGCCCAGCGTCGGGCGCGCGCCGGTCTGCCAGAGGGTCAGCGCCGTCGTCGCCAGCGCGGGGACGACCACCGAGCCGGCCAGCAGGTACATCAACAGGAAAACGATCGTGCCGGCCACGGGATTTTTCCCTAGGAAGGTGAAGTGGCTCAGCGCGGCGAAGATCAGCTCCAGCGGGAAAAAGACCGAGAGGATGATCTTCGCGTACAGGCCGAAGTTGGTGGTGAAGGTGTCGATCGCCTCCAGAAAAACGGCGGTGGGCGATTCGAATTCCAGGGGCGGTATTTTCCGATTCCAGCCGGGGCTGGGTTGATAGCGCATGAGAGACTTCCTACCTCGGTTGATGATGGAGATTATTCTATAAATCAGTATCGGCGCTGTCCAGCCGGGAATAATTCCCGGACCTCTCAGGGATAATCCCAGCCAGGAATAATTCCTGGACCTATGTTTCATTCATTGTGCGCAGCCTCGGCCGGCGCTGACGCGCGTGGGGGATAAACCCAGGGACATGTACTCGTTACGTGTCCCGGTTTATCCTCATATTATGGGATAAATGGGACACTTTGGGACACT
>DAINPV010000346.1:0-4207 GCA_036743315.1 bacterium
GTGAGGCTTATCAGTGCTATATTTGAACACTGATAAACTCGTTCGCTTCGCTCGCTCGTTTAACAGTGCCACCAAAAAACGACTCGTGTTCACTGTTATGCTCGCTCAGAAGCTTTGCTGCAAAACAGAGCCACCCGCCGCCTCGTCAAGCGCGGGGCGGTCGTCTTTTTAACTCTTCCAAAAATCCAGCAGGGCGTACACGCGCTCGGCGTACTTGGGGAAGATCGCCAGGGCGGCGCGTTGCGTATCCATGCTCACCTCGCCCTGTTCCGCGGGCACGCCCAGCGAGCGATCCAGGCGCAAGGCCTCCGAGGTGTTCCAGATGATCGCGTGGGTTTCCTTGTAATTGAGGTCCTTGGGCAACAGGCCGCGCTGCTGATTGTAGGCGTTTTCCGACTGGTAGGTTTCCAACTCCTGGAAAAATTGCGCGCGCAGTTTGACCAGCGAGGCGTCGACCTGCAGCACGCGCTTGGTGCGCTTGAACGCATCCTCGAAACTATCGGGGATACGGTTGACCAGCAGCAGAAACAGGCGCTCGGATGCCGCGTCGAGCATCATCGCCGACGCCAGCGGCATCTGGCGGTTGAGCGAGCACAACGCCTCGGCCAGATAGGTTTCCACCAGCGTGTCCAGCGCGGGAATGCGCTTTTTCAACTCGGCCAGGTATTGGTCGGCGAAGGCCGGCGACGGATCCTGCTCGGCGAGGCTTTGCTCGCCGGCGGCGGTCAGGCGAAACTGGTTGAGAAACTTGCCGGTCGCCGCGCCCGCGTCGCAGATGATCCCGGCGACGAACATCTCGCCATGGATCTGCCACAGATACCGTTTGAACTTCGCGAATTCCGTGGCGAGAAACGCTTTGACCTGCTCGGCGCGGTCTTTTTCGCCATAGCCCCGATCGGTCAAAAACGCGGCGTAATATTCCGCAAAGGTCTTCGGATCGGTCAACAGCGACAACTGCGCCACCCGCTTGTTTTCCAACTCGGTTTTCACGAACCACCTGAGCACCAATTCCCGGTACAGCAGGGAAAATTTTTCGTAACAGTCCTGGATTTTCGTCATCGCACCCACCGTCCTCGAATGAAAATGACACCGCGCGCGACATCGGTCGACGCTCGGACTATCGGCAATAACCCCATATAAAGAATTCAGATCGGTGCATCGCGGTGAAAACTTGAAACATTCATTCCACAATTACCAAATGGTTAAAATTCGCCGAAAACGTCAGCGAACGATTGCGCCGGGAAAAAGAATCAATATACTGAGTGCGCCAATTATACAAGGAACGCTTCATGGCTCGTAAACTGCTGTGTCCGCCGTTGATCGGCTACTTCCTGATCAGCCCCCTGCGGGCGATGCTGGAAAATCCGAAAAAGATGTTCGCGCCCTTCGTCCGGCCGGGCATGACCGTGCTCGACTTGGGCTGCGCTATGGGCTTTTTCAGCCTGCCGTTGGCGGAGATGGTCGGCGAAAACGGCCGGGTGATCTGCGTCGACGTGCAACAAAAGATGCTCGACGTGTTGCAAAAGCGCGCCTGTAAAAAGGACCTCGCCGACCGCATCCAGGCACACCTGGGAAGTTTCGACGCCATCGCCCTGCCCGATCACGATGGGCGCGTCGATCTGGTGACCGCCATGTACATGATGCATGAAACGGACGACCAGGCGGCCATTCTGCGGGAAATCGCCAAGCTGTTGCGCCCCGGCGGCACGGTGTTGATCTGCGAACCGCGCGGCCACGTCAACGCCGACGACTTCGCCGAAACGCTCGCCGCCGCCGAGCGGGCCGGTCTGCAACGCACCGATGCGGCGATCAAAGGACGCGGGCTGAGCGCGGCGCTGGTCAAGCCGAAAGAATAATTCTGCAATTCCGAAATATTACCTGATTGTTCCTGCCTCGCTTTTTTCGATCGTTTAACGATTTCACCTTGGCAAAGCGCATCGCATGGCTATATTTATTGAAAACGAATCTCAAAAGAAAAGCTCTGCTTTTCGATTGAGCGAGAAAAGGAGTTAAGGCGATGGCGAAAATAGGGCTTTTTTACGGGACGGCCAGCAACTCGACGCAAAGCATTGCCAAAATCATCAAAGACAAACTGGGCGACGAAGTGGACACCTATGACGCTTCGTTGTCTTCGGCGCGCGATATCCGCAAATATGACCAACTGATTCTGGGCACCGCCACCTGGGACGAGGACGGCCGTTTGGACGACCTGAACATCCTGCTCAATCAGTTGCAGGATAAGGACCTGAACGGCAAAACGGTGGCTCTGTTCGGTCTGGGCGACCAGCGCCTGTATCCGGAAAAATTCGTCAACGCCTTGGGCACGGCGTATCGGACGTTATTGCGTAAAGGGGCGAAGGTCATCGGACAATGGCCGACGAACGGATACGATTTCAGCCATTCGACAGCGAAAATCGGCAACCATTTCGTGGGCTTGGTTCTGGACGAAGACAACCAGGGCGATTTGACCGAAGTACGGATCGATACCTGGCTTAATCAGGTTAAAAATGAGTTGATTGCCTAATCGATGATCAATGAAAAACAGCGATCTTCACTTGAAGATCGCCGCTTTTTCCGTTTTATATAGCGGCGCAGCCGCAACCGCAGCCGACCGAGTCGGAGTGGTTGGCGTTTTCCAACTGCATTTCCATCAATTCAACGTGCATCAGGACCGGATCGACCAGAACTTGCTTGACCTTACAAGAGTCGATTGCGCGCTTTAACGGCGCCTTGTGCTGTTCCGGAAAATCAGGCGGCATCAGCACCTGCATCCGCACGCCCAGCAGTTTGCCGGTTTTTTCTTCGAACACATTGTGCTGATAGATACGCAGGGATTCACTGGCCAAATGGTGTTCTTCGCAATACGTCCGCGCGTAGTAGCCGGCGCATGTTCCCAGGGAAATCAGAAACAATTCAAAGGGATTGGGGGCACTGCCGTCGCCGCCGCGTTCATCAGGATACGACGTGCAGATTTTGTGTCCGTTAAGTGATCCCGTTACGGATTTTTCCGCATGAAAGGAGACTTCAACCACATCTTTCATGATTACATCCCTTCTTCTCCTCATTTCCTTTATAGAGTTTCGGAAGGATGTTGGAAGTCCATTACTTTCATATTTTCAGGAGTTGCGGCTTTCGCGCTTTAGAAGGCATTGCCGATGGTCAGGTAAAATTCGCCGTACGTTTCCTCCGGCCGGCGATTGAGCTTGATGCCGTAATCGGCGCTCAACGGGCCGACCGGCGTGATGTAGCGGAAGCCCAGGCCCGTGGTGGCGCGTAAGCGATCCAGGTAGAACGTGTTGGTGCCGTTGGTCACGTCGCCGGCGTCGAAAAACATCAGCAAGCCAAAACCGGATTCGCCCAGCGGCAGGCGGATTTCCGTATTCTGATAGGCCATGAAATAGCCGCCGACCGGCGTCTTGCCGTCTTCGGCCAGGGGACTGATCTGGTTCTGACCGAAACCGCGCAAGGTGGTCGAACCGCCCAGGAAGTAACGGCGGTTGATTGGGATGGTGTCGGTGATGCGCAACGTCTGGCCGTGCCCGACGACGACATTTTCCGCGAACACCCAGCCGGGCAGGAACGGCAGCAGTTCGTAAATCGGCAGATACCAGGCCGTGCTCGCGGTCGTCTTGAGGTAGTGAATCTGCGACAGCGCCCACGGCGCGCCGTAGTCGAACCGCAGCGTGTTGTAGGTCAGGCGCGTCGGGTTGAAGATGTTGTCGCGCTTGTCGAAGATGATCATCGGGCTGAACGTGGTGATCGTGATTTCCCCGACCTCCTGGTCCTGCACCAGCGGATCGATGTTGTACAGGAAGTCGCGCGCCAGTTCCCAGTCGAGCTTGGTCGTGAACGGATCGAAGGTGCGCCGCGTCGAACGCTGTCCGGCAAAGTCGCGCACTTCTTCGCTCGGATGCGTCGCTTCGAGGAAATTGAGCATCTTCTGCCACTGCAAGGTCGTGCCCACGGTCAGGCCGAAACTGCGTACGTCGTAGGCAATTTCGTTTTGCAGCATGTCGCGGATGGTCAGCGTTCCGTCCAGCGGCACGCGGCCCATCCACGGCCAGGTGAACGACACCGCCGAGGTGCGCCGGTCGAACTCGAACGACGGCTCGGTGACGAACGCCTCGAAGCGGAAACTGAGCCGGCGGCCGTGACCGGCCGCCGGCTCAGTTTCCGCTTCGAGGCGTTCGTCACCGAGCGGAAACTG
>DAINPV010000347.1:0-4207 GCA_036743315.1 bacterium
CGACGGTCACCTTGGCCAGCGTGTCGTCGAGGTTGCCGGTCACCCACACCGCGTCGAAGAAGACGGTCGCGGCCCACGGGCTGTCCTGGTTGAGGGCGATGTCGGTGGTCGCGTATTCGTCGAGCAGATCGACCATGATCAACTTTTCGTTGCCGGTCACGCCCGCGCCGGAGTCGGCCGAATCGACGTAGTACAGCAGGCCGTTTTCCGTATCGATCGTCACGTTCTGCAACACCGCGCCGATGCTGCCGCCGGCGAGGTCGGCGATGGCGCTTTCATCGCCGCGGTCGATCGCCGTGGCCACGCCGTTGAGGTTGTCGAAGGAGTACACGTCCGGCCCCACCGCGATCAGCGCCTCGGCGCTCGCGTCGCCCGCCGTGACCGTCAGCGTCGCTTGACCGGAAGCCACCGCCGTCACCACGCCGTCGACCACCGTGGCCACTTCGTCGTCGCCGATCGACCAGGTGAAGGTCGTCGCCGTGACGCCGTCCACTTCGCCCGCGGCCGTGAAGGTGAAGCTCGTGCCGACGGGAATCATCTGCGCGCCGGGCGTGATTTCCACCCAGTCGTCGTCATCGTCGCCGGTGTCGTCGTCGGTCGTGTCGTCGTCGTCGTCGTCGTCGCCGGTGTCGTTGTCGTCGTCGCCGTCATCGTCGTCGGCGGCATCATCGTCGTCATCGTCGTCGTCATCGTCGCCGCAGCCGATCAGCGGCGCTGCCGTCAGGGCCAGGACGGCAAACACGGCGACCAGGAAGGCCCATCGATCCACATGAAACATCGTATCCTCCTTAAATGTGGAAAGTGGTGCCTTACCGGTTCGAAGGATGTGGGAAAGGTGAGATCGGAATCGATTCACCACCACTCTCAAACCCTCGAAGAGCGGTAGGCAGTTCGGCGTTTCGCTGCGGTCTCCTGGCTCGGGGCTGACGGCGCCCGTCGTCGCCTTCCCAGGCTCGCGCCCAGTGGCCTGTGACGGCAGGCTCGCCCCTTACAGTGGCGGGACCGCGCCGGATTCGCACCGGCTTCCCGTCAGCGAAGCGCATCCCTCTACAAACGTGCTAGGCATAGCAGATCGAGCATGCGCTGGCAAGGCGAAGATTGTGTGTTGATTGGAATGCTCATTTCAACTATATTTTTCATTGAAGATTGCAAACTTACTATTTGTTAACGCATGGAATATTTTAGATTAAATGAACGGAGTGGCTTACAAACCTACTGCGCTCTTGGTTCTATTTTTCATCGTTTTGGCGATGGTCGGTATCAATGTCGTTTATGTTGTCTTGGACCATACGCCTTTTCTATGGGATGCGGTCGGGCATTACATCGAAGCAAAATATTTCCAACAATGCCTGCACCCGATCGTCAGCCTTTACAACTCCGAATTTGCATACAAACCCACACTTGTTTCCATGCTTGCCGCCTTGAGTTTACATCCGGTGAATATAAAATTCGAACCGGAAATCGTTTTGGTCGTCATTATGTTGTTTTACGCCGTATTGATAGTCAGTGTGTATGCTTCGACCCGCTTGATCGCTCCGCGCGAAAGTGAAATGACGGCCTTGGTGGCTGCCGTGATTGCAGCCACGTCGCCGAGCGTCTACTCCATGGCGCGCAATTTCATGCCCGATCTGCCGCTGGCCGCTTGCGTGTGGGCGAGCATCGCTTTCCTGTTGGCGGCGATCAAAGACAATCGCTGGTGGGCTTTCGTCGGTATGGGCGTCTGCGCCGCCGCCGGCATGCTGTGCAAGCAAAGCTTTCCTATCTTTTTTGCGTTGCCGGTGGCCGTCGGCTTTTATTGGTCGCTCAGCCAAAGCAAGGAAAAGGGCCGAACGCTCGCTCATTGGCTGTTGTCGTTCGCTGTGTTAGCGGCGATCGGACTCCCCTGGTACATCAACAATTTTCTGAAAAGCTATCATTATTACATCGAGCACGGCATGACGACCGACATCTCACGGATCCGCCAGGCGTTTCCCTATTATCCGGCAGTGTTGTGGGAAGAACATTTAGGCCTGGTGCTGACCGTGCTGAGTTTCGGCGGCATGTTGCTGCTCTTGTTGCGCCGACGGATGCTTTTTGTCTATAGCAGGCTATTGCTGCTGGGATTGTCGATGATCGCTGTCGATTTTTTTATTTCAGCATGGCGGAACATCATTTTTCACGTTTCACCATTGCCGCCGTGCCCGTTTTCGCCATCGCGCTTTCGCTTGGCTGGCTGGGCGACGGCCTGGATAAAAAAGGGGGGAAACGAAAAATTGGTTTTAAAAGAAATATTTTAATGTGTATGATTGTCGGGTTTAGCTTGTTCCAATTTATTTACATTTCCTTTTTTAGTCCGATCGAGATGAGTGAGGTTAAAAAGGGAAAATGGGAAGATCTGCTTTTCGGTATCCCCTGGAGTGTTGAAAGAGTTCGTGGTAACTGCCATTACGGTTTCTATCGGATGCATCGTTACGACTTTGAAGTCGAGATGTTGACCAACCAAATTTGCTTTTTTCTGGAAGCGCGTATCCAAAACCTGGAACCAATCAACATCACTATCCTTTCCCAGGAAAGCCAGCAAGATTTCATGGCTTGTTTGGAAGAAGAATGCTTAATCCGTGATGCCCAGTGTGCAATCGCGACTTACGAATTTATCGACGAAACATCTTTCCCTTCTGAGGTAATGACAGAGATTCTGACTAATTCCGATTTCATCGTTGTATTCAAGGCAACTCTTTTCCCACTCCAACCGCTGAAGAGTTCTTCGTTGTTGCAGTATGATGTTATAGAAGATATAAATAACTATTCACTGAAAGACGACAGCAAACAACATTACCGAGAATTGATTAATGCATTTTCCAGCAAAGGCCATTTTCTTGTTTACTCTAATCTAACACGTAAGTATTTTATGGATATAATTTTTTTTAAAAACCAATAATCCCTTGCCGATCCCCGCGCCATGCGCTACAACGGGGCGACTTTGCCGAGGAGATCGCCCGTGACCAAGTACGACTTCGACGAATGCGTCGCCATTATGCGCCGCCTGTGCAGCCCCGACGGCTGCCCGTGGGACAACGAACAAACCCTCGAATCGGTGCTCAAGTACTTCCTGGAAGAGGCCTACGAAGCCCTCGACGCCGCCGACAAACGCGACTGGCCCGGTTTGGCCGAGGAGTTGGGCGACACGCTGTGGGAGATTCTCTTCCTCGCGCGCATCGCCGAGCAGGACGGCCTGTTCGCAATCGACGACGTGCTGCAGTTGCTGGGCGAAAAGATGGTCCGGCGCCACCCGCACATTTTCGGCGCGGCGAAGATCGAAAATTCGCAGCAGGTCGTCGCGCAGTGGTCGGCGATCAAAAAGCTGGAGAAAAACACGACCACGCACGCGGGCGTCATGCACAAGGTGCCCAAGTCGCTGCCCGCGCTGTTGTACGCCTACCGCATCAGCGAGCGCGCGGCGAAGGTCGGCTTCGATTGGGAAAATCCCGCGCAGGTGTGGGACAAGGTGATCGAGGAAAACGGCGAATTGGCCGAGGCGATCGCGTCCGGCGACCGGGAATATATCGAGTACGAACTGGGCGACGCGATTTTTGCCTTGGTGAACCTCGGGCGGCACCTAGGAGTCAATGCAGAAGACGCCGTGCGCCGTTGCACCAACCGGTTTATCGAACGCTTCGAGAAAGTCGAAGAGGCCGTCGCCGCCGAAGGCGCGGATTTCAAAGACAAATCCATCGACGAGCTCGAGGCGTTGTGGCAGCGCGCGAAAAAGGACCTTGGCTGAGCCCTCATTCACTCTGTCCACAGGACCTGCGCATAACCCTGTGGATAACCGTGTGGACGAATGCGGCGAAGGGCCGTGAACACGAAGCGCGCCTTATTTTGCACCAAATTTGTGCAACCGCCGGCGAAGGATTATAGTGTGGGAAACCCCACGAAAGGAGATCACTTGCTCGGTCGTCTGTTTCTCGCCTTTACGCTGATTCCGCTCATCGATTTCTATCTGTTGTTCCGGGTCGGCGAGCACATCGGCTTCGCGGCGACAGTCCTGATCGTCATCCTCACCGGCTGGCTCGGCGCGGTGCTCGCCCGTCGCGAAGGCTTGCGCGTATTTCTGCAATTCCAGAAAGAAATTCAATCCGGCAAGCTGCCCGGCGACACGATTCTCGAGGGCGTGCTCGTGCTGGCCAGCGGCCTTTTGTTGATCACCCCGGGATTCCTCACCGTCCGC
>DAINPV010000348.1:0-4201 GCA_036743315.1 bacterium
ACCTCGAAGGCATCAAGCAATCGCCGATCTACGCCAGCGCGCCGATGCGCGTGCGCAGCATCCTGGCCAAACAGGGCGACCGCGTAGGCGCCGGCCGGGCGTTGATCGTGCTGGACCCGCTGAGCTCGCCGCAATCCTACAGTGCGTTGCAGGGTGCGCGTTTGCAGTACGACAATCTCAAACGCGAATTCAATCGTCTCAAGCCGCTGCACGAAGCCGGCGCGATCAGCGACAGCCAGTTCGACCAGATCAAAACCCAGTTGGAAGCCGCCGAGGCCGGTTTGCGCGACGTGCAGGCTTCGCTGACGCTGAGCAGTCCGATCGGCGGCACGCTGACCGACATGCGCGTGCGCGAAGGCGAGAAAGTCGAGCCCGGCGCGACGCTCGCGGTAGTCGCCGACATGTCCAAAGCCAACATCAAGTTGGAAGTCTCGCAGGCGGACATGGAAGAACTGGCAGTCGGTCAACCGGCCAAAGTGATCCATCGCGACGGCAGCGAAGGCGGCGCGGGCAAGGTACATCGCATTAGCCTGTCCGCCGATGAACAGTCGCGCCTCTTCCTGGTCGACGTGATGCTCGAGGAAAACGGAAGCTTGCGCGCCGGTACGTTGCAGACCGTGCTCGTGCGCACCATTTACCAGGAGAACGCCCTGACCATTCCGCTCGCCGCGCTGGTGAAGGTCGGCAACGAGATGTTCGTGTACGTCGTGAACGCGGAGAGCAAGGCCGAGAAGCGACCGGTGGCGATGACCTCCGGCAACGAAACGTCCTTGTGGATTTCCGAGGGGCTCAACGAAGGCGAACAGGTCGTCGTGTGGGGCATGAATCTGTTGGCGGGCGGAGAAAAAGTGAAGATCCACAAACAAGTCGACGCAAAATAGGACGGAGGTAAGCGATGTTTCTCGCGCGATTGTCCGTTCAACGTCCTGTTTTAACGACGATGTTCATTTTGTTGTTCGTCGTTATCGGCGTGCGTTCCTATGTGATGCTGGCTCAGGACTTGACGCCCAACATCGATTTTCCTTTCGTTATGGTGCAGACGATTTATCCCGGCGCCGGCCCGAAGGAAATTGAAAGCTCGATTACCAAATTGATCGAAGATGAAGTCGGTTCGATCTCCAACCTGCGCCAGATGCAATCGTACAGCCGCGAGGCGCTATCGTTCATCTTCCTCGAATTCGAGTTGGGCAGCGATGCGGACCTCAAGGCGATCGAGGTCAAGGATAAAATTGAAGCGGTGCGGGACAGCCTGCCCGAGGACGCCAAACCGCCCGCCGTGTTCAAATTCGACTTCGGCGACGAACCGGTCATCAACCTGGCGATCAGCTCGCCCCGTTCGCTCGAAGAGACCTACCGCATCGCCGATCAGCAAATCAAGGACTTTCTGGCCACGGTCGACGGCGTGAGTTCGGTCGACATCATCGGCGGCCGCCAGCGCGAAATCCGCGTGGCTTTGCAGCGGCAGGCGTTGCGTTCCTACGGCCTGTCGGTGATGGACGTCATGGCGATGCTCGCGGCGGAAAACCTCAACTACCCGGTCGGGCGCATCATCGGCGACGCCAATGAAATTTCGTTGCGCATCGCGGGAAAGTTCAACTCGTTGGAAGACATCCGCCGCGTGCGCATTCCCACCGGGGAGAACAGTTCGGTGTACCTGCGCGACGTCGCCGAGGTGCTCGACACTTACATCGAGCCGCGCGACCAGTCGCGTTTCGAAACCGAGGAAACGGTCAGCCTGCAGATTCGCAAAAAGCGCGACGCCAACACGGTCGCCGTGTCCGGGGGCGTGTCCAAGGCGATCGCGAAACTGACCGGCATATTGCCCGCCGACATTCAGATTACGACGGTGCAGGACCGCGCCGAGTACATTCGCGATTCGATCAAGGACGCGCGCGACAGCATTTTGATCGGCATCATCCTGACCTCGCTGTTCCTCTTCTTGTTCCTACATGACATTCGCGCGACATCGATCGCGGCGGTGTCGATCCCGGTGGCGATCATCGCCTCGTTCACGCCGATGCTCTTTTCCGAATTCACGCTCAACATCATCAGCTTGATGGCCTTGGGCGTCAGCGTCGGCA
The DNA here is from genome assembly GCA_036743315.1 of bacterium. Classification (GTDB taxonomy): domain Bacteria; phylum Lernaellota; class Lernaellaia; order Lernaellales; family Lernaellaceae; genus CALBTQ01. Next base: position 2,082 of record DAINPV010000348.1, read on the forward strand.
CCTTGGTCGCCAATTCGATCGTCGTGCTCGAATCGATCTCCTCGTACATCGATAAAGGCTATTCGCCCGAGAACGCGGCGATCGAAGGCACCAACAGCGTCGCGGTCGCAGTTATTGCCTCGGCGGCCACCAACCTCGTGGTGTTCACGCCGATCGCCTTCATGGCCGGCATCATCGGTCAGTTCTTCAAGCAGTTCGGTTTGACCGTCGTGTACGCCACCGTCTTTTCGTTGGTCATCAGCTTCACCCTGGTGCCGATGTTGGCTTCGAAGTTGTATCGCGCGGGCGGCAAGAAGCACGAAATGAACTGGGTGAAAAAATTTTCCATCTGGTGGAATAACGGCTACGACGGCTTGGTGCGCTGGTATCGCAACACGCTTTCCTGGACGCTGCTGCACCGCTGGGTGGTCGTCGTGCTGACGTTCCTGGCCCTCTTCGGCGGGATCATGCTTTTCAACTTCATCGGCATGGATTTCTTTCCGGAGTCCGACGAAAACATCATGCGCGTGTCGTTGAAGCTGCCGGCGGGCACCTCGTTGAAAAAGACGGACGAGGTCATGCAGGAAATCGACTCGCTGGTGCGAACCAATTTCGACAAGTACATCATCTCCAGTCTTCAGAGCATCGGCGGCGAAGGTTCCGGCCCCGAGGAAGGCAGCATCACCTTCAAACTGGTGGACAAACTGGAGCGTGATCTGAGCGCGAAACAGTTGGTGGCGCGCACTCGTCCGCTGCTGGCGACAATCCCCGCCGCGGACATTTCCATCAGTACGTCCGAAGGCCACGGCCCCGGCGAAGGTTTGCAGATGGAAATCACCGGTCCGGACCTGAACGTCATTTTGGATTTGAACAAAAAATTGATGCAATTGGCGCGCGAAATGCCCGCTCTGGTCGATGTGCGATCGACCTATGTCGCCGGTAAACCGGAGCTGACCTTCACGCCCGATCGCGAGCAGATGATCAACTACGGCGCGACGACCGGCCAGGTGGCGCAAACGTTGCGCACGGCTTTCGAGGGCGACGTGCCCACGCGCTATCGCGAAATCGACGAAGAGTACGACATTCGCGTGCAACTGGGTGAAGACGAGCGGACCGAGGCCAACGACTTCACCGACATCTTCCTGCGGCTGGATCCCCAGTACGTGCCGCTGACCCAATTGGGCGGCATCGAATACACGGTGGCCGAGACTGAAATTCGCCGCAAGGATAAAGAGCGAATGGTCGAGGTGTCGGCGAATATGGCGCAGGGCACCTTGGGCGAGGCGAAGCAGGCGATGCAACAACTAATCGACGAGAAAATCGACCTGCCGGCGGGATACAACATTCACTTCGGCGGCCAGTCGGAATTCATGGAAGAAACCTTCGCCGAAATCTTGAAAGCGTTGCTGTTGGCCATCATCCTGACCTACATGGTGCTGGCCGCCACTCTGGAAAGTCTCGTGCATCCGTTCACGATCATGCTCACCCTGCCCCTGGGTCTGATCGGCGTCAGCCTGTCGCTGTTCCTGTCGGGCATTTCGCTGAATATGATGTCGATGATGGCCATCGTCATGCTTGTCGGCATCGTGGTGAACAACGCGATTCTGATCTTGGATTATGCGTCGCAGCTTCGCTCGGCGGGCTGGCGCATTTGCGACGCGTTGATCGAAGCCTCGATTGTGCGCTTGCGGCCCGTCATCATGATGAACCTGGCGATCGCCATCAGCCTGCTGCCGCAGACGTTGGCCGGCGCCGGCGCCGAATTCCGCGCCGCCATCGCCATGGTCACCATCGGCGGCGTCTTGGTTTCCACGGTATTCACTCTTTACTTGATTCCGACGATGTACACCTACTTCGACCGGATCGCGCGTCCGCCGAAGCTGGCGCCCGGCGCGGTTGCCGATTCGCTGCCGGCCGCCGACGGTCCCTGCGAAATCAAGTAAGCACGCAATAGGCAAAAAAGCGGCGCGGAGTATTCTCCCGCCGCTTTTTTTCTTAAAACGAACGGCTCACATATATTTGTCGAGGCCGCGTTTTTCCAGTTCGTCGAAGATTTGCTTGATCGCCTGCGCGTCGTCATGGCGCGCCACCAGCGTCGCATCGGGCGTGTGTACGATGATCAGATCGTCAACCCCGATGGC
>DAINPV010000349.1:0-4196 GCA_036743315.1 bacterium
CTCGCTGACCAGGCTGTCGGTGGCGATGCCCAAGCGGCGCGATTTCTCGTCGGCGAACACGAACTTCGCCGGCGGACCCTGCTTGGAATAGGTGTGAATCGGCCACTGGCGGTTGTGGATGTCCACGACCGGCGAAACGCTGACCAGATCCATCGAGCATTGGTAGTAAGCGTCGATGTCCCCGACGTCCCGCCAATACCCGCGTTCGCTTTCGCTCATGCCGGGCACGATATTTTTGGCGAAATCGTAGACGAACATTTTCCGCGTTTTCATCATCGAGGGGATGATGGACTTGCCGAAATCGTGCGCGCTTTCGGGGCTGCGGCTGTCGGTGACGATCTCCTCGATCAGCGGATCGGCCGAGAAAATGTAGTTGCCCATGCTCACCAATGCCCGCGAGGGATCGTTGGGCATCGGCTTGGGATTTTTCGGCTTTTCTGCGAATCCGATCAAGCGCCAATCCTTGTCGACTTCCATCACGCCGAAAGAGGACGCCTGCTCGATGGGCACCGGCACAGCGGCGATGGTTGCTTCGGAACCCTTGACGATGTGGAAGTTGAGCATCTGGCGCACGTCCATTTTATAGATGTGGTCGGCGCCGAACACGCACAAATAGTTGGGATTTTCATCGGTGATGATCTGCAGGTTCTGGTAGATCGCATCGGCGCTGCCCTTGAACCAATCGGGGCCGGTGCGCATCATCGCCGGCACGATCTCGACGTAGGAGCCGAACTGCGCGCTGAACCGATACCCGCGCATGATGTGCTTGTTGAGGCTGTCGGATTTGTATTGCGTGAGCACCTTGACCTTGTAGAACCCGGAATTGATGAAGTTCGACAGTACGAAATCGATGATGCGGTAGCGGCCGCCGAAGGGCACGGCAGGCTTCGCGCGATGGATGGTGAGCGGCAACAACCGCCGGCCTTCGCCGCCGGCGAGGATCATGGTCAGAACATCGCTACTCATGGACCTGCTTCCCGATGGTTGTGTCGAATTCCTGAAATACCAACAAGCCGGCTCCAAGAGCGCCGGCATCATTTCCCAATGATGCGCGTTCGATCCGTACGTTTTCCCCCGGCACGCGATAGGCGCGCGCACGTACTTCCCGGCGGATGATCGGCCCTAAAACATCGAAGGCCGCACTGATACCGCCGCCAATAACGAACAATGGTACATTAAGCACGTTTAGCACCGAAGCAATGACAATTCCAATATATTGTGCCGCCTGGCGCAAAATATTTTCACAAACGGCGCACCCTTGGCGCGCTGCATCATAAACCGCCAGCGGGGTCACCTTTTCGATGTCGCCGTCGAGCATCTGCAGCAACTGGCGTCCCTCGCCGCGGACGATCGCCTCCTTGGTCTGACGCACGATGGCCGGCCCGGCGGCCAGCGCCTCCAGACAGCCATGGTTGCCGCAGCCGCACAGCGGGCCGTCCCGCTCGACGGTGACGTGGCCGATCTCGCCGGCCATGCCCCATTCACCCTGCCAGATGCGTCCGTTGAGAATCACCCCGCCGCCGATGCCCGTACCCAGGGTCAGCAACACGAGCGAGTCGACGTCGCGCCCGACGCCCAGCCATTGTTCGCCCAGCGCGGCGACATTGGCGTCGTTTTCCAAAACAACCGGCAGGCCGAGACGTTCTTCCAGCGGCTCGCGCAATTGCACCTCGCGCCACTGCGGAAAATTGGGGCTTTGGCTGACGCGCGCCCGGTCGCGATACACGCCGCCCGGACAGCCCAGACCCACGCCGATCACCTTCTGGCCGCCCTCTTTTTCCGCCACGGTGCGCAAACGTTGAATGACCTCCACCAGCCGGTCGATCACCGCCCTGGGCGAGAGGTCCTTGCCGGTGGGGATTTGCGTCGGCGAGACGATCCTGCCGGCACGGTCGATCAGCGCCCCCTTGATGAACGTACCGCCCAAATCGATGGCGATGGCCATGGTGTTCACTTACTGCTTCTCCAGGTGATAAATATCCTGTAAATGGCGAAAACGCCCTTCCCAATCCATGCCGTAGCCGATGACAAACTTGTCGGGAATGGTAAAGCCGATCAACGGATCGTTGAGCAAGTATTCCCGTTGCCGCTCCTTAGCCAGCAGCACCGCGCTGCGTACGCCGGCGGCGCCGATTTTGTGCATGTAGCTTTCGCAGAAAGCCAGCGTCTTGCCGGAATCGAGAATGTCGTCGACCAGAATCACCTGCCGTCCGGCGACGTTCCAGGTCAGGCCGGAGAGCATTTTCAGCTCGCCGCTTTCCATGCCGCCCGCATAGCTGGAGATCCGTAAAAAATCCACCTGCACGTCACGCCCCACGGCGCGAATGAGGTCGGTCATGAAAAACAGCGCGCCATCGAGAATGCCCACGAACGTCACCGGCTGCTCGCCGATCTCGGCCAGCAAGAGCGCGGCCATTTCGCCGATCCGCGCGGCGATCGTCGGTCGATCGATCAGGATGGTAAAACCTTCGGGAATCAAAGCAAATTCTCCAAGTTGTGTAATTGATGACCCGAATTGCCATCATAGCGGCGACCTCGCCAACCCGCAAGGTGCGCCGTCGCGCGCTAAGACAGCGAAACCAGAACGAACATCCTATCGGCGTGCCGCTCGAGAAAGGTGATTATTTTTATTCCTTATACAAATGGCGCAGGGCCAGAATCACCGCATGCATCTGATGCTGCGTGACATCGATCCGCAAACCCGGCTCGCTGCGATGGTTCATGATGCCGCCGATCGCCAGCGGATCTTCGGTGCGATGCTTCAAGAGGAACTTGTTGCGCTTGACCAGCGGACCTTCGACCTGCCAGGAAGTCAGCTTGTTCATTCCCTTGTCGATGGTTCGTTCCAGCCGCGAGGCGATCGCCCGATCGCCACGCTTTTCGGCGATGCGATAGGCGTGCGTCAACCCTTCGAAGGAGTAGCCCGTGTTGCGCGTGCGGCGGAGGATGCCGTGCGTGTTGACGATCCACCAGGCCAGCGCCAGCGTGGTGTCGGCGTACACGTCCGCGTCTTTCCATCCGGCGTCCTGGTATTCCCAAAACGACATCGAACCCCACTGATAAAAGCCCTTGGTCTTGTCCGAATCCTGCTCCTTGCGCCAAGCGTCGACCGTGTACTTTTTCGCGAGATACTTCGCGCCGCGTTCGATGGTCGGCACGTATTCCGGATGCCCCGCGTACTTGGCCGCCTTGGACAGGGCGAGCATGCTTTCACCGTCGAAATACGGGCTGGACTTGCCCAGGCGCACATTCACGCCGCGCACCAGACCCATCGAAAAACCGCCGGATTTGAACTGCTGGTTGCGGATGAAATTAAGATAGCCGACCAGCTTCCGATCCAATTCGGCGCGTTCGGCTTCAGCCAGATTCGGCTCGGCGCTCAGATAATCGACGATGGCCAGCGCGACCAGCGCGACCGTGCCGGTCAGCACTGTTTTCGCGCCGGGATAATAGACGATGAGCGAATCGTCGGGACCCGGCCGGGAGTTGCGGAAAAAGAAATCGAAGCCTTTTTTCAGCGCTTCCCGCGAGGCGTCGGTCGGTTCGAACTGATGACACAGGGCGATGCCCCACAGCGCGCCGGCCTGGCGTACCTGGTTGTCCAACGGGCTCTGCTTTTTGGCGACGAAATCGTATTCGTAATTGAAATTTCCTTCCGGCTTCTGGTTGGCGATCATGAAATCGCGCCCCAAGCGGAAGGATTCCAGCAGCATTTCGCGGGTCATCAGACGATCGTAGTTGCGCACCGGTTTCCACTTCTGGTCGGCGCGCACGGCTTTGATCTGCTCGGCGAATTCGCGCGAATCGTCAGGGATGTTCATGTGACCGAACAAACGATCCTGATTCATCCACACCAAAACGCCGATCACGGCGAGCACCGCAACGATCAATAGAAAACGATTGATAAACTTTTTCATCGGTCTCACTTTGCCAATGTGGTTGGTTTCATTATTTCCGCACCGGGTACCGCGACCGCACGCTTCAGGCCGCGATTGACCAGCAACAAACCGGCGACAATCAACAACAGACCGGCCGCCTCGCGCCAACCGACCGCCTCGCCCAAGAACAGCGCCGCCAGCGTCGCCGCCGACAACGGTTGCAGCGTCGTGTAGCCGGCGACCAACGACGGCGAAGACTGGCGCACGGCCCAGGTGTTGAGCGCGTAGTTGATCGTCGTGGGCACCAGGATGATGAAG
>DAINPV010000350.1:0-4163 GCA_036743315.1 bacterium
TGTACCGCGAATGGTTCGACCAACGCTACGGCATCGCGTCGCCGGGCGCGGCGGCCGACACGCTCAAGGAAATTTTCCGCAACTCGCATTTCGCCATGCGCAAAATGTACTACCAGCTCGGCCAATGGACGTTGGAGAAAAGTTCGGAAGTGCCCGGCGGTGCGCGTTATCCGGAACAGTTGTGGACGCGCGCGTCGGTCTTTTACGATCGCGACTGGTTGCAGCCGTTCCTCTCGCTGGTGCTGCCCGGCGAGCAAACGTTGATCGACCTGTGGCAGGAAAACGCCGAGGCGCGCGAGCTGGCGGCGAATAACCTGGCCGACCTCGAGTCGATCGAGGGTGCGTTCGCCGTGCCCGCCGACTACGCCGAACTGCACGACAAACTCGAATTGCACGAGGACTGCGCCGAGCTGTGGCAGTTGATCGACGACGTCGTCTACCGCTTTCTGTTCATCATGATGGGCCACGCCGAACACAAGGATTACCTCGAATGGGACGCCTTGCGGCTGTTGGATCTGGCCGACGCGATGGAGGCGCGCTGGGGCGCCTCGGTGTCGCCGGGCAATCCGCAGCGCGTGCGCGAATTCGTCGAGGATCTGCGCCGGAGCTTCGCCGTGCAGCCGACCTCCGATCAATGGACGCAGCCGGCGCTCTTCGCCGTACAGGCCGAGGCGCTCGCCGCCGATCAAGTGCGCATCAGCTGGTCGTCGCCCCACTCGACCTGCGAGGTCATGGGCACGTCCGACGACCAGCACGAAGTGATCATCACCGTCGACGACGCTGCCGCGCGCACTGTCTATCGCGTGCTGGGCGTTGACGAAACCGGCACCTTGGTGCGTTCGAGCGATTTCTGGTTCGGGTTGGATCCGCAATAACGGACGTGCGACTTACCTTTCCGCCGTCGATTCGGCGACCGGCAGCGGCAGCTCCGGGCTTTGCGCCGGCAGATAAAGACGGAATACGGTGCCCTCATCGACCGTCGATTCCACTTCGATGGCGCCGCGATTTTGTTCGACGATGCCGTAGACCGTCGCCAAGCCCAAACCGGAACCTTTGCCGAATTCCTTGGTCGTGAAAAACGGTTCGAAAATCTTGTCGAGCTTTTGCGCGGCAATGCCCCGACCGGTGTCGCGCACAATTAACTCGATGTAGTCGCCTTCGCTCACCGCCGTGTGTCGGCGGCAAAACGATTCATCCAAATAAGTTCGTTTCGTCTCGATCGTCACCCGCCCGCCCCGCGGCATGGCTTCGTTGGCGTTGACCAGCAAGTTGTGCAGGATCTGATGGACTTGCTCCGGATCGATGACCGTGTCGACGGTCTCTTCCTGGGGCAGGAAAACGATTTCCACATCGTCGCGCGACTGTTGCCGCAACTGCGGCAGCGCCTGCCCGATGACATGATTCAAATCGACGACCTGTGGGGAAATCACCTGCTGGCGGCTGAAGGCCAGCAATTGCTGCGTCAACTTCGCGGCGCGCTGCGCCGCATTTTTGATCTCCCCGGCGGAATGATTCACTTCCTCGTCGCGGCACTGCGTCGCCAGCAATTCGGCGTAACCGGAAATGCCGGTCAGGATATTGTTGAAGTCGTGCGCCACACCGCCGGCCAGGCGCCCGATCGCCTCCATCTTGCGCGCATCCTGCAATTGGCGCGTCAACTTTTCCTTATCTTCCAGGGCCGATTTTTCCATGAACAGGCGCCACATGGAACCAAAGAGAACCGTCAACTGCCGCACGTCGCCTTCGTCGTATGGCGCTTTCTTGTTGGCCACGCCGACCAACGCCGCCACTTTCCCGTCCTGCACCATGGGAATGTTGATATGGCGCTCCACATCAATCGACTCGGACAGCAGTTCGCCGAACAAATGACCGGCTTCGTCATGATCGCCGTTCCCGGTGTACGGCGTCGCCTCGCGCACCAGCTTCTTAAACAGTGGATGATCGTTCACCCGGTGCAGCCGGTCGACCGCCTGCGTCCGCGTATCCTTGATCGTCCAGACGCCGACGCTTTCGACGGCATCGTTTTCGCCCAGTAGGATCAAGTAACCCATTTCGCTTTCGGTCAGCTTGACGATCTCGGCCAGAACGAAATCAATGATTTCATTGCGCGTGCAATGGCCCATCTGGGTCAGATGCAACATGGCCTCCAACCGCCGTTCGTTGAGGCGCAACGTTTTTTCCGCCTGCTTGCGTTCCTGGACTTCCTTGGCCAGTTCCTCGTTGGATTCGGCCAGTTCCAGCGTGCGCTCGTGCACCTGTCGCTCCAGCCCCGCTTGATGCTCGTTGAATTTCGCGGCCAGGATGTTGAAGCTGCGCGTCAGTATAGAAAATTCATCTTGTCCTTTGGTCGGCAGCGGTCGAATGCTGGCATAATCCTCCGACGAACTCAGCCGGTCGAAGTGCTCGGCCAAGCGGCCGACCGGATGCGAAAAAAAGCGCCGAAACGCCATGAACGCCAACAGCATTGTCAGTAAAAGGAACAGGATGGAAACCAACACCTGCTGATTGAGTTCCGCGCGCAACGTATCGTTGATTTGCGCTTTGGGAATCGCCACCGTGTCCAAGGCGATCGTTTCGCCGACTTGACGCTTGAATCCGGTTTTATCGCCATAGATTTTAAGCAGGTTTGCCGGTGCATCCGCAGGATCGCCGTGGCATTGCAGACAGCTCTTTTCCATCCGTCGCGCCACGAAAATGCCGAAATATTCCTTCTGGTCCATTTCGATTTCGCCGAGCCAAATGTTCTTTTCCGGATTGGCATTGAAGTATTCGATGATATTTCTTTCATCCGGACCGGCGGTGTTGGCCGGATTGCGCGGCTCGACGGCGGAAAATTTGAGGATGTACTCCGGAAACTTTTGCCGCACCCGGTCGAACATCTTGTGCGAAACATACGAGGAGGACATCACCTGGGGATTGAAATCCTCGCCGCTCAACTTTTCATTGAGATACGGGCGCACGATATGCGAGATGTACTCGCGCACCGCCAAGTTGTATTCCATGGCCAGCATGGCTTGTTGCTGGATCAATTCATCCGTGTGCCGCTTGGCCAGTTGATAATTGCGCACGACGGAAAAAACGATGAACGCCAGCGCGCCGATGATCAAAATTGCCAAAAATTTCGCCGCAATATTTTTCAGCAGCCCCAACTTTTCCCTCGGAAACGGTGCGGTTTAAAAAAAGAAGCTCCTTGAGTTTCACCCAACCTGCTAGTCATATCGGATGTCCGGCATTGGAAATTGACAATAAAAATCGTCCGCTTTTAATTTCAAGTAAGCGATAATTCATAGCAAAATACAGCCGGCCCAATTAAGTATCCGCATCCGGATGGATGTATAAAATTCTCCTATCGTCAGAAGAATCCGATCGCGGTTCCGGCCGAATCCAGACGGAAAAATCGATAGACAAATATTGCTTTTACTTACGGAATCCTCATAATGAGCGGGTTGTCCCTATGCATCCGTAACACAAAAAATTTCGCGAAAGAAAACCTGTCGCCAAGGAGGCTGAAGTTGGCAAACCAGGAAATCTATCCGGGCTTCAAAAACCTGGGACACGTTTACCGCAATTTACCCACGCCGGCGTTGTATTCGCAGATCATCAGGCGACGGGAAGGTTTGATCGCCCACGAGGGGCCGATCGTCGTGCGCACCGGCCAATACACCGGCCGTTCGCCGAACGATAAGTTCATCGTACGCGACCGCTTCAACCGCAACAAGGTGTGGTGGGGCAAGGTCAACCGGCCCGTCGAGCCGGATGTTTACAAGAGGCTTGAAGCGCGGTTGCGCGCCTATTTTCAAGGTCGCGACATCTATGTGCAGGATTGCTACGCCGGCGCCGACCCGAAATACCGCTTGGCGTTGCGGGTGATCAACGAAACGGCCTGGGCGAACATGTTCGCGCGCAACATGTTCCGCCGCGATCCCGGCCAGGCGAAAAAGAACGATTTCGTGCCGGAATTCACCGTGCTGCACGCGCCGAATTTCAAGGCCAATCCGGAAATCGACGGCACCAACAGCGAAGCGTTCATCATCGCCAACTTCACCGAAAAGACGATCCTCATCGGCGGCACGGCCTATGCCGGAGAAATCAAGAAATCGGTCTTTTCGGTGATGAACTACCTGCTGCCGCAGCAGAAGGTGCTGGGCATGCATTGCTCGGCC
>DAINPV010000351.1:0-4138 GCA_036743315.1 bacterium
CCACCGAATCGGCCATCGCGCAAAACGTCGTCAATCACATGGAAATGCACAAAGAGCTGACCTACGGGCGCGCGATCCAGGTCGGCATCGGCGGCACCGGCGTGCTGGCGATCAAAGCCCTGCGCGAATCGTCGTGGACCGGCCGCAGTTACACCGAAATGCTCGAACCGTTCACCCTCGATCTGTTCGAGACCGGCAAGATCGCCGGCTCGCACTACATCGAAATGAACGGCCTGCGCACGCCGCTGGACGGCAAGGTCGTGTGCACCTTCACGTTGGCCGAGGAAAACAGCGATTTCTATAAACGGCTGGACAAGAATCCCGCGATCGTGCTGGCTTCGGCCGCGCGCGTGGTGGTGCAGGAGGGCTTCTATTACGGCCTGGGCATCAACAACATTCTGGGCATCGACTTCCAGGGGCACGTCAATTCCGGCGGGCGCGAGATGAACCATTATTCGGGCATCGGCGGCGCGGCGACGATCGTGCGGGGGCTCGGGCGCGGCGGTGTGAGCTACCTGTGCCTCAAGTCGACGCACAGCACGCCCGAGGGCAAGCGACGTTCGTCGATCTTCCCGACCATTCCGGCCGGCACGCCGTTGTCGATGATCGGCCCGGACCTGATGGCCACGCGCGAGGGCGGGAAAATCTTCCTAGTCACCGAGCACGGCGTGGCGCAGATTTCCGGCAAAACGCAGAGCAACTTCATCAAGGAGATCATCAAGGTCGCGCACCCCGATTACCGCGACTGGCTGGTTGCCGAGGCGCACCGGCATTTCCGCGTGGAGATCTGAACCGACCGATAAAGCGAACCGCAAAAGCGGCCTTCAGGATGAAGGTCGCTTTTTTTATTGGCCGTCGAGCGATAATCCGCGTTCGATGATCGAGACAATTTTGCCGACCATTGCCTCCAAGTTTTCATCACTCAAGCTGGAGATGCCGGTGAGGTCGAGCGTCGGCTTGAAGACCAGTTCCTGCACGCGCGTGTTGATCACGGCCAGGACCATCGCGATCATGGCGGGGGGAATGTCGTTGCGCAATTTGCCGGCGGCGATATCCTGCCGAATCGTCTGTTCGTAACTTTCGTCGATCCAGTTGGCCTGCTGGTTCATCCACCCGGCGAGGGGGAACTCCGGTTCGTTGGCCAAGAGCACGTAGGCGCCGAACAGCTCGGGGTTCTCGCGCACGAAACGCGCCATTTGTATAATCGACAACTTGTACAACGAGAAAAGGTCGGTAGGGCGCTGTTTGGCGACGTTGTCCTGATAATCTTCTTTCCACTTGGCCAGGCCGATCTCGATCGCCCATTGCGCTATATCTTCTTTTCCATTAAAATAATAATACAAATAGCCGTCGGCGACGCGGAGGCGCTTGTTGATCATTTTCAAACTTGTGTTGGCGTAGCCGTGTTGGGCAAACAATTCCAAGCATGTTTTGTAAATGGCTCGTTTTTTTCGGTTGGACAATTGTTCAAAAGGCGGCTTCGGCATGATCTCCCCAATCAATAAAAGGTGCATATCAGTTTTAATTGGTCAATTTTTCAGCAACGACTTTCTTATAGCATAACCGGCATGCCTGCACAAAGGGGCGATGGACGCGGCGGCGATTTATTGCCGTGCCGTCGCGCGCGCCGGAACTTCCCGTCCTTCACCCGGGGACAGGAGGAAAAACGATTCCGGAGCGATTTTCTCTTCCACCAACGCCGCGACCAGTCGTTCGCGCGGTTCGTCCTGTGCATCGTCGGCCAGGCGGAACGTGCCGTAGTGAATGCCCATGCCGAAGGCGGCGTCCAGCTCGCGATACGCCCGCACCGCTTCGGCCGGCGAGGTGTGCACCGGCGACATGAACCACTGCGGCCGGTACGCGCCGATCGGCAGCATCGCCAGGCGGATGTCGCCGAAGCGCTCGCGGATTTCCGCGAAGTGCGGCGCATATCCGGTGTCGCCCGCGAAGTAAACGTTGCCGTGCGCGCCGTGCAGCACGAAGCCGCCCCAGAGCGTGCGGTTGCGATCGAACATGCTGCGGCCGGAAAAATGCTGTGCGGGTACGAAGGTGATTTGCAGACTTTCGTTCACCGTGGTCGACTGCCACCAGTCCAAATCCCGCGCGGGGGCGATCGATTTTTTCCGCAGAAACTCGGCGTTGCCCAAGCCGGTGACGAACACCGGCCGATGTTCGCGGGTCAGCCGCCGCAGGGTCGCCAGATCCATGTGGTCGTAATGGTTATGGCTCAACAGCACGACGTCGATCGGCGGCAGGTCGGCGAAACGTAGGCCCGGCGCATGCACGCGCTGGGGACCGGCCCAGGAAACCGGGCTGGCGCGCAACGACCACACCGGGTCGGTGAGGACGTTCAGCCCGTCCATTTGCACCAGCACGGTCGAGTGATTGACGAAAGTGACGCGCAATTCGCCGTCGTCCACGCGGCGCGGCGGGGGCGGACCGGGCTGGATTTCATCCCACTCGCGCCAGGGACCGGCTTCGCGATTGAGCGTCCATTTGAAAAAGTCGCCGAAATGGTGCTGGGTGCGCCAGTGCGGATTGAAGAACTTTTCACCGTCGAAGTGATCGGAGTTATCCCCCCGAAATGTGGGTGCGGAAAAGGCGTAACCGACCGCCAACGTCATCGCCGTGAGAAAAACGACCAGCGAAATTCCGATCGTCAGCGCCATTTTCGCTCCTTTGCTTTTCATGCTTTCCCGCCAGATCCGGCTCTTGCCGCGTATGCCGTGCATCGGTTCGGTGCGTTCGTTGTAAACTTCCCGAAAACTTAACCCATGATCCGCAAATGTAAACCGAGGTTAAATCCCTGTTGCAATTTCGTCGCTTCGCTCACCGCCGGGGTTCGGGCAGATTGACGAGCTGGAAGGAAGGTTGATAGGATGCCCGCTCGTTCGCTTGCCTACCAAAGGAGCATGAATGAAGTTGCGTCAAGGAACCGGTTTGTTGCTGGTGCTGATCCTGATCGCGTCGGTGTTGGGCGCCTGCCAAGCCCAATCGCCGGCCGGGGCCGATTTTTACAACATTCGCCGCATCTCCTTGCGGGATATGGACAAAACGTACCTTCTGCAGATGGCCCGCGCGGAATTGACCGACGCCGCCTTCAAGCATGACGAGGAAACCTATCCGCTGGTTTATACCCGCGAACCGCGCGGCGTTTTCATCACCTTGGTGCGTCCGCACGAGGCGGCGCTGACTTCCTTCGCCATGGGCGACACGATCGCCAAAGCGGTCGAGCAGGCGGCGCTGGACATGAAGCGCCTGGCCGTGCGTGAGAACGTCAACACCCTCAAGCTGCGTCTGGACGTGATCGACGAATCGACCGACGAGAAATCGCGCGAGCTGGGCAAACGCTGGTCGATCGACATTTCGCGCGTCGGTTTGATTTTCCAAACAAACCCGGTGGTCGCCTTTTTGCCGCAGGAGTTGCGCGATTGGTCGGTGATCGATAAACAACGCCGGTACTCGTGGAAAATGGTGAAGCGCCTGATCAAGCATCGCGCGTTGGGCCGGGTGCTCGGCGATCAATTTGCCAGCAACAAGGTCGTCAGCTTTGCGCAGTTCACGGCGATTTCCTTTATGGAAGGCAAGGACAACGCGCTGCTGCCCCTGTACCGCCAAAATCGTCTTGACGGCTTCGACGCCACGCCCGAGCGCCTGCTCGAAGCGATCAACGGCGCGGGGAACTACCTGAAACAGGCCGTGCTGCCCGACGGCAAGTTCGAGTATCTCTATTTCCCGCAGACGAGCAAAGTGTCGCGCAGCTACAACGAACTGCGCCACGCCGGCACCGTGTTTTCGATGATGCAAATTTACGAGGTCAACCAGGATCCGGAGCTGCTTGAAGCGGCCAAACGCGCCCTGGGTTATCTGCAACGCATGTCGCAGGGGCCGGACAAAAACGACAGCAAGCAATACGATTGGCTGGCCATCACGCATCCGGAAGGAAAATACGCCAAACTGGGCGGCAGCGGACTGGCCCTGCTGGCTTTTGCCAAATACACAGCGGTGACCGGCGACCGGCAGTACATGGATCTGATGCGTGCCTATGGACGGTTCATCGACTACATGGTGCAGCCCAACGGCGACGTACAGATGCGCTACTACCATCGTCCGCAGGACAAGGGGAAGGTGACCAAAC
>DAINPV010000352.1:0-4113 GCA_036743315.1 bacterium
AAAAGCCAGAACGACTATCGGGTGATCGATCCGACGGCCATTGTCAGCGAAGTCAACCGGATGTTGTGCGAAACGCTGGACAAGCGCATCGCGCTCAAGAGCAGCATCGATCCGGAGACCTGGCCGATCAAGGCCGACGCCACGCAGATTCACCAGGTGATCATGAACCTATGCATCAACGCGCACGACGCGATCCAGGAAGTGCTGGAAAGCGACGGACGGCGCTGGGACGATTTCTTCCTGTTGATCGAAATGGGCAACGCGGAAATCGATCAGGCCTATTGCCAGATTTATCCCTACGCCAAACCCGGTCGGTACATGTACATCAGCATCACCGACAACGGTCCGGGGATGGACGACGAAACGCGGCAGCATTTGTTCGAGCCGTTCTTCACGACCAAGAAAATCGGCAAGGGCACCGGCCTGGGATTGGCGACCGCTTTCGGCATCATTAAACAGCATCGGGGATGGATCAACGTCTACAGTCGTCCCGGCGCGGGCTCGACCTTCCGCCTTTACCTGCCGCGCAGCGACAAGAAAATCAGCGTAGGCAACAATTCTTCGGTCGACCTGGATACGCCCGGCGGCACCGAGACGATTTTACTGATCGACGACGAAGAGGTCATCCGCAAACTGGGCAAAGCCATTCTGGAGCGCAAAGGTTACACGGTGTTGTTGGGGTGCGATGGTCGCGACGGTTTGGACGTTTTCTGCCGCGAACAAAAAAACATCAACCTGGTGATTCTGGATTTGACCATGCCGCACCTCTCCGGATTGGAAGTGTTGCAGCAAATCAACCTGATCGCGCCGGAAACGAAGGTCATCATGTCCAGCGGCTATACCGATCAAAAACGTGCGGACAAACTGCGCCGTCTGGGCGCGGCCGGCTTTGTGGCCAAGCCCTACAACATCAAACAACTGGCGGAGAGCGTGCGGCAGATTCTCGATCAGGATCTTCCCGATAATTCGCAAACGGCCTGATCCTCGTCGGCGAAATAGCAGCAATTCAATTTGAAGTTGCAGGTGGCGGTGCAGGAACGCATTGCCGCGCGCACCTGTTGCGCCCGTTCACCGTTCCACACGACGGCCGGATCGTCGTCGATCGTGCCGATCGCACCGTGGCGCTCGCACAGTTGAAACTTCCCATCGACGGTCACCTGCAGCATGTTGTGCATGGCCAGGCAGGGATAGGACGCGCCCAGGCGGTACGGATCAGTGAAATAGCGCCGCCACATAGCGAATTGCGAATTGGGATTGTTGACCCTCACCCCATCGCGTTTGAGCGCCTCCAGGTTGTCGATGGTCGAAAGAACGACGTCCAACTGCTCGCGCGTTCGCGGCCACAAAGGGCTGAGTTTAAAGAAATCATCGGACCAAGCGCGGGCCAACGTCGGCACGACCGCCTGAAACTGCATGACGCCGAAACCGGGCATCGCACGCAGAATACCCACCAACTCGGGCAAGCTGTGCGCGTTGAGCGCATGAATGACCGATACCGCGTTGACGTTCAGGTCGGTGTTGTGCGTCAGGTAATAGATAATGTCCAGAATGCCGGCATACAGACCCGGACCGTTGCGCAGCTGGTCGTGCAATTTCCCGACGCCGTCGAGGGAGATGTTGAACACTCCCACCCTGGCGTCGATCAAGCGGCGAATGCGTTCGACGGTCAACAGCGCGCCATTGGTGTTGAGCACCGGGATGTGGCCGATTTGGGAAATCTTTGCCACGTAATCGTAGATGTGCTTGTGCATCAGCGGCTCGCCGCCGGTGATGATGAACATGAGCGGATCGGGCAACCACGCGCCGAGACGATCCAAGAAAGAGAGCATCTTGTCGGGCGGCGCTTCAACGGACTTCGAACTGGGCGCTTGGCACATGTCGCAAAAAAGATTGCAGCGCAGGGTCGGATTCAAATTGATGACCCGTGGAAAGCCCTCGCGACGATATTGAAAATAGTTATAGGGTCGCGGTTTGTTCGCGTTCACCAAGCGCCGGTCTCCTTCCGCCCTCGTTTATGGAGTATAGCCACGGGGCGCGGCGGCGACAAGATAAACCGGCGGCACGATCACGCTTCGGTGATTTTGGTGATAAAGTTGCTGACGATGTCGTGACGGAATTCCTCGCCGTAGGTGAAACCGCCGCGCTCGCCGACTTTGCCGGCCCAGGCTTTGATGTACATTTCCAGCGCCGGGCGGTAGTTGTCGCGGTCGAGCATGTCCAGCTTGTCGGCATCGACGCCTGCGGCGGTCAAACTGAGGCGGAAATCGTCGACGGTCAATTTCATCTGACTGTCATGCGCGCACAGCGCATTGATCTTCACGTTGATGGTTTCGGTGATATCGACGATCTTGTTCGCTTCGCGGGGGCTTTTGGCGAAATAGTAGTACTCGGGGACGACGTGCGGCTGCAGTCCTTCCGCACGAATATGCTCGGGATGATACAGCGGCAGATGGGCGAAACCGGCCGCTTCGACGGCGGCCATGCCGACCACGCGATGATCCGGGTGCGATTCGTAGGGCGCCCATGGATCGAAGGTCATCACGGTATACGGTTTGATCTTGCGCACGAAGCGCATGAATTTTTCACGGATCTCATTTAACGGATAATCGTTGAGAAAACCGTCGGGGTATTCAAGGAAGTATATCTCTTTCTTGCCGATGATCCGCGCCGCCTCGCGCGCTTCGCGGTCGCGGCTTTGGGAGATCAACTCGGCCGCCTCCAACTCGAAACTGCCGCGTTCGTTGTTGGTGGCGATCACTTCGTAAACGGCCCGTCCCTGCGCGGCGAAGCGGGCGATGGTGCCGCCGCAAAAGAATTCCGCATCGTCCGCATGCGCGGTGAACAGCAATACCGGCCCTTTGTTCATCTCATTCCCCATATGCGAGTTGCGAGACACTATAAACGTTTTCGGATCGGCCAACAAGAAGCTACCTGCCCACCGGCGAAGGAATGAAAGATATTTTATTATAATTTCCCGCGGCCGACAGCAACGACGTGCGAATGTGATGAATCGCAATTTTTCAAAGAAAAATTGCGAGCGGATGGCGCAAGCACACCAAGGGCGCACCTTGACACTCGCTGAGGCCACCGCCTATACTTTGCGGACACGAATGATGCGATAAATAACATCAATTCATGATCTTGGAGTACCAATGCGGAAGTATTGCCTGCTCGTACTTGTGGTTTGTCTCGCCCTTACGGCGCTCGTCGCCCATGCCGACAGCCTCGACAGCCTGATGGGCTGGCCCTACAACCTCCCGTTGACGCCCGGCTTGAATTACTCGTCCTGGGATCCTATCGGCGCCCAGCCGATCACCCGCCGCATCAACAACCTCGTGTATCCGGTATTCGGTCTGCCGGCGTTGGTCGAACCGGGAGAGACGCTGCGAGTCATTGTGAAATATCCGAACGGAGCGATCTACCTCGATCCGCAGGAATGGCAAGTGCGGCTGACCACGAATTTCCAGAATCCATATGACGCTTATGCGGAAGTCGGCGACGCCGTGCGACAGGTGTACGATATGACCGTGCTGACGGTCGAATATGACATGGTCGCCGCCGCGTATCTGTTGACCTGCGAAGCGCCCTGGGGCGCGCCGGAGGACCTGTACAGCCTGATGGTCGCCACCGACGATATTCTCGATTATCAACCGGCGTGCGTTAAGGTGATGGAGGAAGTCGGCGACACGTTCTCCTTCGCACACATCACCGACGTGCAGGTGAAAGACGTCACCGGAGCCGCGCCGGACAATCAGTTGAACAACGGCGCCTATCCCATCATCGGCGACAAATCCAACGCCGAGGCGGTTTTCGAAAATCAGATGCTGCGCGAATTGCCGCTGCTCAATCCGGATTTCGCGCTGGTGACCGGCGACCTGACGGTGGGCCTGCATTACGAAACGGAGATCGAATATTTCATCCACATTTCGCAGCAAACCAACGTGCCGTTGTTTTTGATACCGGGCAACCACGACGGTTACTGCTATTTCGCTTGGACGCCGGAGTTGCAGCAAGACGGCGAGGAATATTTCGCACGGACTCTCGGACCGCTTTACTACAGCTTCACGGTCGGTCCGTTGCACTTCGTGATGATCAACAGCTACGACGGCGGCC
>DAINPV010000353.1:0-4103 GCA_036743315.1 bacterium
ACGCCCAAGCCGCCGCCCACGTTCAGGTAGTTCAGCGACGGCACCATCTTCTTGACCTTCGCATACACGCGCGCCGCTTCCTTGATCGCGTTCTTGATGCGTTTGATCTCGGTGATCTGGCTGCCCACGTGGAAGTGCAGCATCTCCAGCCAATCCAGCTTATTGGCTTCCTTCAGCAGCTTGATCACTTCCAGCACTTCCGCGCTGGTCAGCCCGAACTTGCTGCTGGTGCCGCCGCTTTCCTCCCAGCGGCCCGAACCGCGCGCGTTCAGCCGCACGCGGGTGCCGAAGGATACGCGAATGCCTTGCTTGGTCGCCAGTTCGATCGCTCGCTTGGCCTCGATCACCGATTCGAAGGTGATGATCGCATTGCGGCCCATGCGCGTGGCGTTGATCGCCATGTTCAGGTAATCGTCGTCCTTGAAGCCGTTGCACAGCAACAGGCTGTCGTCGGCCATGGTCATGCCCAGCGCCAGGTAGATCTCCGGTTTCGAGCCGACCTCGATGCCGTAACCGAACCGCTTGCCCGAACGGATGATCGCCTCCATCACCTCGCGGCGGTGGTTGACCTTCATCGGATACACGCCCTGGTAGCGGTTCTTGTATTTGAACTCGTTGATCGCGCTGGCGAACGCCCAGTGCAATTGCTCGATACGGTGTTCCAGAATTTGCGGAAAGCGGAACAAATAGGGCGGGGTCAGGTTTTTCGCCTGGCACAATTCCACCAGCTCGTACAGATCCAGTTTCTGATGCCCGTCGGCGTTGACGTCGACCTGTACGTGGCCCTTGTTGTTGATGGTGAAATAGCCGCCTCCCCATTTGTCGGGGAAATACGTTTTGTCGGCTTCGCGCAGTTTGCTGTTCATCTTTGGCTTTTCCTCCCGATCCGCGGTCGCGCCGTGGATGGATCAATCCGCTTCCGGCAAGGCGGTGAAGTCCTGCTGGATGGTGGTCGTTTGGTCCGGCGCGATGTCCACCGTCAGCCGGCGGCGCTCGCCGTTTTCGTCCACCAACAACAACACGTGCCGGCCCACCGGCACGCGTTCGTCGAAGGGCGTGCGCCCCGCCAAACGGTCGCGACGGTAAATGCGGCACGCGCGCCCCACGTCGATCACCAGCCGGCCGGTGAACTCGTAGGAACGCGTAAACGTTTCGCCCTCGGCGATCGTAAACGTTTCACGATGATCGATGCCCAACGCTTCGTTGGTCAGCGCCAGTTCATGCCGGCCGGCGGGCAGGTCGTTCAATGCCAGCGGCGTCGTGCCCAGCGCCCGTCCGTCCAGCGCCACTTTCACCCGCGGCAGGCTCTTGATCGACAACCCGGAGTCGCCGCGGAACAAGTCGAAATGAATCGACCGGTTTTCGTCCAGGGTCAGCGCGATCGTCTTTTCCGCCGGCCGGTAATCCTGTCGCACCACGCGAATGTGCAATTCGCGGTCGGCCGCCGGTTTGACGATCGTCAGCGGCGTTGAGCCGGGAACCCGGTGTCCGTCGACATACACCGCCGCGCCCGGCGGATTGCTGCCCACGATCAGTTGCCCGGCCAGTTTCGGCTGGTTGCCGACCATGTTGAAGTACGGATCCTGCTCGTGCCGCCGCGTGAACGAACGCTCGCCGTAGGTGAACGACTGCACGCGCCCGTCAACGATGCGCGCGTCGTCCAGAAACGCCGTTGCGCCTTCGTCGCTCAACTGAAAGCCGCGCGCGCCGTCCGTACGCTTTTCGACCGCATAGGCGCCTTTGCGCACCTCATAGCGCTCGGGGTAGCGGTCGTAATCGCGATCCACGTGCACCACCAGCGTCCAGGTATGGTCGAGGCCGATGACGAGATAGCCGCTCTCGTAGCCTTCTTCCGTCTGTCGCCAGAAGGTGTACTCGCCGAACAGCTTGTCGATCGACAGCGTCAGGTCCGGTGCAAAGGCCTCGGGCGCCGGACGCTCCTGCGCCCACAACGCGCCCGCCAGCGCGAACACCAGGACAAAAATCGACAACCATCGACGCAACGATACACATCCTCCCGTCTGCACGACGCGCAGCGAAATAGGTTAAAACCGGAACCGCGTTAAATGTAAAGGGAAAAAGTGGCACCGCAACCTTTGGTCGGCCGCTTTTTCGCGCCGCCCGCTTTTTGGTCTTGACAGCGAACGTTTCGTAAGTAAAATCCGCGCCAGATCTGTAGCTCAATGGTAGAGCAGCGGACTCTTAATCCGTTGGTTGGGGGTTCGAGTCCCCCCAGGTCTAAAACGCGGGAACCGGCATGTCACCGGTTCCTTTTCTTTTTAATCCGATAACGCTATGATTGTTCCGTCGGCAACAGCGCAACCAAAGATAAATAGTCGATTCGGATCTGCCGCAACCAGCGATCAGGGGGAGGTGACGCATGGCTGTTTCGTGGATGCTTTACGGTGCGTACGGCTACACGGGCCGTTTGATTGCCGAATTGGCCGCCACCCGTCAGATGAATCCCGTCCTGGCGGGGCGCAACAAAAAGGAGGTCGAGTCCGTCGCCCGCGAAGTGGGTCTGGAGTATCGCGTCTTCGATTTGCTGAAGCCGGAAAAAATCCGCGAAGCGCTGGCCGACATCGCCGTCGTCGCCCATGTCGCCGGTCCTTTCGTCCATACGTCCAAACCGCTGGTCGACGCTTGTATGCAGACCGGCACGAATTATCTGGACATCACCGGCGAGCATCCGGTCTTTACGGCGATCTTCGCCCGGCACGACGAGGCCGCGCAGGCCGGCGTCGCGCTCATCCCCGGCGTCGGCTTCGACGTCGTGCCCACCGACTGCCTGGCCGCGCTGCTTAAAAACGAATTGCCCGACGCCGATCAGTTGGAGCTGGCCCTGGGCGGGTTCGGCGCCAAGTCCGCGCGCCTGAGCCGCGGCACGCTCAAAACGATGCTCGAATCGTTGGGGCAGGGTTCCCTCGCGCGGATCAACGGCAAACTGCAGGCCGTTCCCTACACCTGGCGTACGCCGACAATCCAGTTCGCCCACGGTTCATCCAAAACGGTGACCATCCCCTGGGGCGACGTCGTCACCGCCTACCGCACGACGGGCATTCCCAACATCGCCGTGTACTTCGCCGCGCGACCGACGATCTACCGCTTGCTGAACCTGTATCGGCACGCCTTCCGCTTCAAGCCGGTCACCCGCGCCGCGCAACGCCTCGTGCAATGGACCGTCACCGGTCCCGACGAAGAAATCCGCGACAACAGCTACTCCAGCCTCTGGGGCTGCGTGAAAAACCCGGCCGGCGAAAAAGTCACCTTGACGATCACTGCGCCCGAAGCCTACAAGCTGACGGCCGATTCGGTGCTCAAAGCGGTGCAGCGCGTGTTGGCCGGCAACGTCGCCCCCGGCGCCTGGACGCCCGCGCAGGCCTTCGGCATGGACTTCATCCGCGAACTCGACAACGTGCACGTGCATCCCTTCAACGAAACGATCGAGGAGATTTAGCGCTTAATAAAAAACCGCCGGCCGTCGACCGGCGGTCGTTATCGAGATTGTTCGCGGATCAATACACCCAGCCCATGATCCCCATGCCGAATATGTTCATCGCGATCGCCAGGCCGTACATCGATCCCACGGCGATCGCCTTGGCCTTGATTGTCTTGAGGCGCACGACGAGTAATGTCGCGACGAAGAAGTGGAAGTAGCCGAAGAAGAAGATCAACCACACGCCCTTGAACGACAGGAACCAGTATTCGTATTCCCAGACCAGGTGGTCGCCCATGTTCAGCAGGCATTCGACGAACACGCAGAAAACGCTGAAGCCGATGGCCCAGAACCAGTCGTTGCGCAGGCCGAGTATCTTTTCCTCTTTGTTGGGCGACAACGAATAGTAATAGACGATCCCCGCCAGGAGGAACATGAACATGATCTCGATGTTCCAGCCGGCCATCGTGCGCAGCGCCGTCGGCCCGGGCGTCGTCCACACTGCCGAGCGCCCGCCGATCGCCAGCACCCAGCCGTTCCACGTTTCGTTGACGAAATCCATGCCGAACACGGTCAGCCCGGCGAACACGGCGTTCCAGTCGCCGCTTAGGCGCGCCTTGTTGATCTCCTTGGCGTAAACGAGCATGACGATCGCCAGCAGTGGAAT
>DAINPV010000354.1:0-4064 GCA_036743315.1 bacterium
CGAACAGGCCCAGCACCGGCAGATAACGGTAGACGCTGTCGTTTTTCAGGGTGCGCAGAAAGGTTTTCCAGCGGTCGCCGAGGGCGGTCATGACGATCAGGTCGGGCGCTTCGTTGTAAATCTGCTGCATCGCCCGGTTCATGTCTTCGACGGCATAGGCGAAGTGATCTTCGGTTTCCATGAGCTCGACCATCCGCTCCGCGCGTGCGGGATCGGGGTCCAGAATCATGATTCGTTTTTGCGGTTGCGACACCCTCTACCTCCGGATGGAGAGGAATCAAGCAGAGATCGTCTGCAACTCCCGCTCGAGATCGATTACCAGCTGTTCCAGGAACGCGCGGTTGATGTTGAGCATCTCGGTGACGATGGCCGGCATCGGCATCACCTTGCTGTTGACTTCGGCGCCCGCGCCCACGGCCTTGGTGATGTTGTCGGCGAGGAAAACGACCACCGAATGCATCTGCGGACTTTTCGAATTTTCCGGGTGATGATGATAGGCCATCGGCACGCCCAGTCGCTGCGGCAAATGCCAGCGATCGCAGAGCCACAAGGCGACCTCGGTGTGGTCGAACCCCAGCAATTTCTGTTCGGCCAGATCGATGGGCAGGTCGTGTTTGGCGGCGCCCATCTGCACCTTCTCGTAGATGGCCGGCTCTTCGAGAATCAACACCACTTTGCCGATGTCGTGCAGCAGACCGGCCATGGCGATTTCCTCGGCGTCGGGAATGCGCAACTTTTCGCAGATCAGACCGCAGGCTTTGGAGACGCCCAGCGAATGCTTCCACAATTCACGCCAGTCGTTGGACATTTCCTCGAAGACGGTCGCCGACAGGATCAAGCCCTTCACGACGTCGTAACCCAACAGCACCAGGGCGTGGGTGATTGTGCTGATGCGCCCCGGGAAGCCGTAAAACGCGCTGTTGATCAGCTTGAGGATCTTCAACGACAGCATTTGGTCCTGCCCGATCACGTCGCCGATTTGGCTCATGGAAATCGACGGATCCTTGACCATATCGTTGAAGCGGTCGAGGATGCTGGGAAACGCGGGCAGATTTTGCAGTTTGGCCAGCTTTTTCTGAAATTGGTCCTTGTCTAACAACATGATCAGCCGACTCTACTTTCCAAACGTTCGAGAACGATTTCTTTCAACACTTGGCCGATGGGACACGACGAGGCCAGGGAAAACCGCTGTTCGACTTTGGCCTTCATTTTTTCGAATTGTTCGGTGTTGATCGACTCGTCGCTTTCCACCCACAGGGAAGCGATCTCCATCCGTTCGAAGCGGTCGATCAGAGTTTGCGTCAACTCGGTGCCGGCGCCGCACAGGACGATGCCTTTGTTGTTTTCGATGGGCTGAGCCAGTCTATCGCCCGGCTGAGCTTGCCTCAGTTCGATTTTCCTCACCTTACAACGCCTCCGCGAAACCTGGATTCGCAGCGATGGTTCCTTTAAACCCCAATACATAAAGATAGACTGGGCATTCTTCGGTCCGGCGCCGCGCCGAGCCTTCGAAAGCCGCGAAATTTAGTATCATATATTTATTCTATTTTCCATGGCCTTTGCAACGGGCTTCGCAAATCCGTTTTTCCATCGGGAAATGGGAATTATTTTACTCAGATCGGCAGAAACCGGGGTTGCAACCTTTACCCGACCGCCGGGGCGCCAAAATCGACCGGGTCCGCCAAAGGCCTTCTTCCGTCGTTGCTTGTGGCCCGTCGGCGGGGGGCGTTCGGCCTTTTGCCGCTTGCAGCGAGCGGAAGGTTCTGGTAGACAGAAACATCCTACAGCGGATGGTTTAACTTCGCGGCCGCCCGCCGGGTCTGTTAGGGGCGACAAAGCGAAAGGGAAGCGAATTTCGATGGCGCATTTGATTCTGGGCATCGACATCGGAACGACGGAAATCAAGGTCGTGCTGGCCGAGGTGTCCTGGCGTGACGTCAACGTGCTGGCCACGTATGTCGAACCCGTGCCGCGTCCGGAAGACGTGGCCCATCGCCTGCCGCCGATGGAAGCGGAAAGGAAAGCCTCCCAAGCCGAGGATCTGGCCGACGCAGAACCGGACGCGGAAACTTCCGGCGCCGAGCCGACGCCGACCGAAACGCCTCCGCCCTGGGTCTTCGGCCTGGCCGATCTGCTCAAGAAGCACAACATCGAATATCAGGAAGTGCACACGTCGGTGCCCGGCGCGGAAGTCACCACCCATTTTCTGACCCTGCCGTTCGACAACCGCCGGCGCATCGAGCAGGTGCTGCCGTTCGAGTTGGAAAACATCGTTCCGTTCGATCTGGACGCCATGCACGTCGCCTTCGATGTGTTGGGCAAAGCTCCCGAGGGCGGCTTTAAGATAATGGTGTGCATCACGCCCAAGGAAAACATCAAAAAGTTCCTCGGGCATCTGGCGCAGGCCGGGGTCGATCCGAAAAAGGTCGGCGTCATCCCGTTTTCGCTGTACGGCGCGGCGGCGCTGCAACTGCCCGAGGAGCAGGGCGCGTACGCCTTGGCCGACTTCGGGCGGCAATACACCGACCTGACGCTGGTCGACAAGGGCGAGCTGCTGAACCTGCGTTCGATTCCGATGGGCGGCGCGGTGCTGGACGAAAAGCTGGCCAAGGCGCTGGGCATCGATGTCGATCGGGCGCGGGAACTCAAAGAAACCAAAGCCGACCTGCGCGGCGACGACAAGGCGGCGCAGGTGTTGCGTGAGAGCATCGAGCCGCTGCTGGTTCGCTTGCGGCAGGTGTTGCAGGGCGCGCGGTCGCAATTCGGGGTGGAAATCACCCGGCTGTACCTGTTGGGCCGCGCCAGCCTGCTGCAGGGCCTGGACGAGCTGCTGGCCGACGAACTGGGCGTCGAGGTTGCCCGCTTCACGTCGTTGCCGGCCGGCGCGCCGGTGAACAACGGCGACGAGGACCGGGTCAACCAGGCGCGGTTCGCCGCCGCGTTCGCCGAGGTGCACAGCGGCGTCGGTCCGTTGCGCAACATGAAGCTCAATTTGCGCCTGGGTGAATTTTTCTACCGCAAGCAGCGCACGGCGATGAAAGCGTCGATCCGTTCGGCGGCGGCGGTGGGTTTTATCATTCTGGCCCTGCTGATCTACAACGTCGTGGCTTCGAACATGCAGAAGCGCAAATACCACCAGGCGTTGTCGGACCAGGTGGTGCAGATCTACCTCAAGGCGTTCCCCGGCGTTCCGCCGACCCAGCCGCTGCAGCAGTTCCAGGCGCAGATCGGCAAGACGATGGACAAATACAAGACCGTCGGCTTCATGGGCGAGGGCGACCTGCGGGCGCTGGACGTGATCAAGCAGCTTTCCGAGGCGATTCCGCCGGACATCACCGTGGATATCAAAAAGATCGACCTGACCCCGGACCTGCTCAAATTCGAGGGCGAATGCAACGCCTTCGACGACGTCGATAAAATCGAGAACGTGCTCAGCGGGCTGACCGGCTTCAAAAGCGTGAAGAAAGAGTCGAGCCGCTCGGTGTCGGAGAAGGTTAAATTCAAATTCTCCGTGCACCTGACCGATCGCGAGCGCGCCGCCGCCGCCGGAACGCGGACACAAACCAAGGCGAAACCCAAGACAAGGACGAAGCAAGCGCCATGAACCTGAACCTTGACGATCATCAAAAACGAATCGCCATGATCGCCGGCGCAGTGGTCGCGGTGCTGATGTTGCTGTGGGTGGTCGTCTTGCCGCGGTTGGGCATCGGCGGAATCGACGACAAGATCAAGCTCAAGGAAAACGAACTGCGCGAGGTCATCCGCCTGTACAAGAGCTTCGAGCAGATCAAGGGCGACTTCAACCGCATCGAAAGCCAGATCAACCGCAACCAGAGCCTTTCGTTGCTCAGCGAGTTGTCGCGCATTGCTGAAAAGGTGAACGTCAAACAGGGCATCGACTCGATGGTCAGCAAGGCCAAGCCGAAAAACGACTTCTATCAGGAAGAGGCGGTCGAGATGCGGGTCGAGAAAATCACCCTCGAGGAACTGACCCGCCTGCTGTACGAAATCGAGTACTCGACCAAGGTGTTGCGCGTACGCAAGCTGCACGTGGAAGCGCGCTT
>DAINPV010000355.1:0-4063 GCA_036743315.1 bacterium
GCGGAAGATTCACATGACGCCGCTTTGTGGCGCGATGTGTTTGCGCCGCTGCAGGACGATCCGGTGGTCGCGCCGCATGGCTACGACTGGACGGCGCGCGAAGTGTACGGCCGGGCGCATCATCTGCGCGCGAAATATTTCCTCGATACCGGCCAAGCCGAAGCGGCGATGGCCGAAGCGCGGGAGGCGTTACGGGTCAACGACACGCTGGCGGAGTATCGCACGTTCATCGGTTTGCTGTTGCTGGCGCAAAAACAAGTCGAACCGGCGCGTGACCAACTACGGCGGGCGGTGGAAGATGATCCGCTCTGCGACGCCTGTCTGGACGGTTACGCGCAATATCTATTGTTCCAAAAGCAATACGATCTTGCCGAGGCGATGCTGCGGCGCGCTTATGCGCTCAATCCCAACCGCTTGAGCACGGCGCTGAACCTGCTGCGCCTGCGCCTGCAAAGCGAACGATGGGCGGAGGCGGCGCAGATCGTGCGCGCTTCGCTGCCGTTGGCGCGGGCGGAAAACGACCGGTTCCTCTTGCATCTGTACGGCGCCCGTGCCTATATCGGCATGAACGATTTCCCGCAGGCATGCCGGCAAGCACACGCGGCGCAGGCGTTGCGCCCCGCTGACGAACAAGCGGCGCTGTTGGCGAAGATGTGCGCCGCCAATCTCGAACCGAAGAAAGAGTGAGCGCGAATGGACACCCCCGAGCTCTCGATCGTGGTTCCGGTCTACAACGAAAAGCATCGACTCAACGATGGTCTGCGACAAATTATCGCGTTCATGAACGCATCGCCTTTGCGTTGCGAGCTGGTGCTGTCCGACGACGGCAGCACCGACGACACGGCCGCGCAGATCGAAGCCCGTATCGCTGGGCGCGACGACGCGCGGTTGCTGCGTTTGCCGCGCAACCGGGGCAAGGGTGCGGCGGTGAAAGAGGGCATGCTGGCGGCGCGGGGCGAGGTGCGTTTGTTCACCGACATCGACTTGTCGGTGCCCATCGCCGAGGCGGAATCCTTCGTCGCGAAAATTCGCGCGGGCAGCGACGTGGTCATCGGCACACGCAAGGTCGAGGCCAGCGACGTCCAGGTGTATCAGCCGCGGCATCGACGGCTGCTGGGCGAGGTGTTTCGGCAATTCACGCTGCGGTTGTTCACGCCGACGCTCAGCGATATCACTTGCGGCTTCAAGGCGTTCACCGCCGCCGCGGCGCAACGGGTGTTCGCGCCCAGTGTGATCGAGCGCTGGAGCTTCGACGCGGAAATTCTTTTTCTGGCCTTGCGTTACGGCCTGCACGTGGCCGAAGTGCCCGTCACCTGGCGCAACAACCCGGAAACCAAGGTGCGCCTGGCGGTCGATCTACCGCGCAGCCTGCTGGAATTGCTGCGCATTCGCTGGAACTGGCTGATCGGTCGCTACCCAAAGGCGCTTTAATGAATTAAGAAGAACAAACCCATTTGACACCACTTGGGCATCTTCTTTACACTGCCTGCAATTCGGGGCTTTTTCATTCGGAGGTATAAAGGATGCGCCGCACTCTTCTGGCGTTGCTCCTGGTTGCGATCCTGGCCGCCCTTCTTTTGGGTTGCGAGGAGAAGTTCGATTACAATGATGATCCTTCCCTCGAGGAAATTCTTGAGATCGGCAAAGGCTATCTTCGCGCCGGCGACGGCGGCAGCGCCTCCGAAGCGTTTATGGCGGCGATGAAACTTTCGCCCACCTGCGGCGAAGCGAAGTACGGGTTGCTCATCGCGCGCAACCTGCAATTCCTGAGCATGTTGGACGAGCTGTTCACGTTGATTTCGAATTTGAACGCGCAGAGCGTCGGCGGCGAGGTGACCTTGCCCGACGGACGGATCGTGCAGGCCGAACTCGAACCGATCGGCGATTACATCCAGGAATTTCTGGCCGAAAGCGCGGCGAAGTGGTACGAGGTCTGCGAGGATCTGTACCTCGACTTGCTGACCTACCCCGATCCCTCTTTTGAAATCGACCACTTCAGCATCGGCATCACCGGCATCCTGGATATGCAGTTCGGCGGGCGTCTGGACCGCGGCGATCTGCATTTCTTCGGCGTGATGACCGGCCTCGTGCGTGGGCTGGTGAATTTCGTGTTGGCGCACAACATCAACTACGACTTTTTCAATATCGCCATCCCCGAGATGGAGCTGAACTTCGACAACCTGGACGACTTCGAGGCGATTCTCGATCTGATCGAAAGCCTGGGGCCGATCGTCGATTTGCTCGAGAGCATGCTGAATTTCGAGGAGAATCCCGATTTTCTGTACCTTAAAGGCAACGAGGGCGTGGCGCGGATGCAGGCCGCCGGCCAGCAGTTCGGTTTGATGTTCTACCGCATGCACTTGATGATTGAAGAAGTGTACCGCGAGACGAGCCAGCAGACCGAGGGCACGGTGCATTACCTGGACGCCGACTCCAACCAGGCGGGCGACCGGTTGGCCGAATCGTTGGTCATTCCCGGCTTCGGCACGCTGGACGCCGGTATGGTGAACGGGCTGGACGTGCTGTGCGCGCTGACGGCCACGGCGATGTGGGATCACACGGTGTTCGACATCGATCCTTACGAGGCCAATCCGTTTTATCTTTCCTTCGCCAACGATCTGCTGATCGGTCTGGATATTTTGCCGCTGGTGATCGACGAAGCGTTCATCGAGGATTTGCTGGGCATCGATCTGGATGCGCTGGTGCAGCAACTGCTGCCGCAGTTGTTATCGCTGTTGCAGGAACTCGGGCTGGACCTGGGCGATCCCAACGACATCGGCGACGTCGGCTTCGACGATGACTTCCAGATCGTCATCACCGGCATTCCGGAAATCCTGCCCATCGACATCGGGCCCTGGTTCGCCGAGCCCGAACCCGACGGCGTTCGCGAGCTTCTCGGCTTCGTCATCGACCTATTCAACACGATCGAAGCTCTCCTGCCGCTCCTGATGGGCTAGCGCGGGAACGAGTGACTTGAAACGGCTGACCGACGGATTCTTCACCGCGTTTCGCGGACTCTCCTATCTGGCGGGCAACAGCTCATTGTGGACGCTGGCCGCGCTGCCGGTGCTGCTGAACATCGTGTTGTTCGTCGCCGGCATCTGGGCGTACGTTCACTTTTTCCCCGATCTGCTCGGCGCGATCATGGACAAGCCGGACGCCTGGTACATGTGGATCGTCTATGTGCTGCTGATTCTGCTGCTGGTGGTCGCGTTCGCCTTGGTGGTGATTTTCAGTTTCACGCTGCTGGGCTGCATCATCGCCGCGCCGTTTTTGGATTTGTTGTCGGAAAAGGTCGAGCGGCAGCTTGGGCGGCAGGCGCCGGAGCGCGGGTTGCGCGGGGCGATGGCCGACATGGGCCGCGGCGTGGTCATGTCGCTGGTCACGCTGACATTGTTTATCGTAACGCAACTGGCCTTGCTGCTGTTGTGGCTGCTGCCGGTCGTCGGGCAGATCGTTTACGCCGTGCTCAGCCCGCTGGCCGGCGGTTTGTTTTTCGGCGCTGAGTTTCTCGATTTTCCGCTCGGGCATCGCGGCCTGACCGCCGCCCGTCGCTGGGCGTTCGTGCGCGAACATCTGCCCGAGGCGATCGGCTTCGGCCTGGCCGTGTTTTTGACGACCCTGGCGCCGCTGCTCAATTTCCTGATGCTGCCCGCTGCGACCGTCGGCGCCACGCTGCTGGTTGACCGGTTGGAAAAGGAGAATGCGTCCGATGCGCCCCCTGCCGGCTGACACAATTCCCGAACAGCGCCTGGAACAAGTGAGGCTGCTGGCCTCGGACATCGACGATACGCTTACCGAACACGGCAAGTTGACGTCCGAGGTGCTCGACTGCCTGCAACGGATGCGCACGGCGGGCGTCAAGGTGTGGCTGGTGACCGGTCGTTGCGCCGCCTGGGGACAGGCGCTGAGCGCCTACCTGAACATCGACGGCGCGATCGCCGAAAACGGCGGCGTGCTGTTTACCGGCGAAACGCCGCGCCTGCTGGCCGACGCGGCGGAACTGGGCGAGAATCGCTCGCGGCTGCGGGATTTTTACCGCCGGGTGCGCGAGCGAGTGCCG
>DAINPV010000356.1:0-4033 GCA_036743315.1 bacterium
AAAAACCGATAATTCATGTCATGATCTTTTTCCCGGTGCAAAAAGCCGCGAATATACTCGCTGATGCTGGCGCCGGTGATGCCCAAATAGCCGAAGGATGTCTCCGTTTCCTTCCAGTAGGCGAATCCTTCGTCGAGCGAGAGCGTCTTGTAATATCCTTGCATGCCGGAGCGGACGATCTGCAGCCGATGTTTGATTTGCGTCAACATGATGGCGATCACGAGCAACGGCGCCAGGTAGATCAGCAGCGAGTAGCTGAGCTGCGTATACCGGTGGACCAAATCGGCGATCACGGCGCCGATAATCGCCGCTGCGGTCTCAAGACCAATCAGCTTTTTAAAATCCATCACTATCCTCTTTAAAACATATTTGAGATATCCTAATAAAATGAATATACTCTGGCAATGATGAATTTCACTAAAAAGATATCGTTTTATGCGCTCCAGGTTACTTTGCGCCTGGGGCAACCTGCCGATTTCCGCTTCTTTCATTCGGCGGCCTTGGCGGCGTTTCTTAAGAAAGCATGGAATGTCGAAAAAACTCTCCCGGAAGGTGTTGTGCCTTATGCTGTCGAGTCGGGTCGAGTAAATTATTCGGACGGCGATCTTTATAATTTCGGACTCACTTTTCGCGGATGCGATTCCAAGCAAGTATGCGAAAATATTGATTGTCTTAAAATAGCCGTCGAAGATAATTATTCTTCCTTTCGCGGTCCTTTAGGCAACGACCTTTCATTCCATCGCGTGGAAAACATTTTGACTGGAACGGAAGTGCGTCACGCGAATGATTTGATTCCGCTCACGTTGGACGATCTGGTTGCGCCGATCGCCGCGCTGGCCGATCTGGAAAATTGGACGCTGCGTTTCATCTCGCCCCTGCGCATGGAGACGAACCTCTACAAGGCCGGCCACCGCTTTTTCGACGAGAAATTCTTCGACCTGGCTCGTTTTCGTTCGTCGCTGTTCCAACGGGCCGCTTCGCTGTTCGGGGCGGACGACCTCGAGCCGCCAGCGACCGAGCCGACGTGGGAAATCGCCGAAAACAACCTGCTCTGGGTGGAAGCGCCGCTGCGGGAAATTCTGCTCGGCGGTTGCTGCGGCGAACTGCGCATCAAAGGCAGGCCCGGCGCGTGGGCGCCCTGGCTCGTGTTGGGCCAATACCTGCATGTGGGTAAAAACACGCGTTTCGGTTTTGGCGCGATGCGCATTCCGGAGATCGCCGCGATGTCGCCTTTCGTGCAACGGGCGCAGGATCTTCGCCGGGCGTCGTTCGCGTTGCCGAACGTGCGTCACGCCTGCCGGGAAACCGCGCGGGATCTTCTGGACGAAGGACGCGAATCCCCGCCGCTGCCGGAACCGGAGCGGATCGTCGAACAATACCTCGACGGTCGTCGCCCGGCCGAGCCGTTGCTGGGCGTCATTATGAAACGCAACGGCGGGCAGCGGGCCCTGGCGATACCCAGCCTGACGGACCGCATCGCCCAGCGCGCCGTCAAGCAAATCCTGGCCCCGTCGTTGGACCAATTGCTGGAGGATTGTTCCTTCGCCTATCGCCGGGGATTGTCGCGCGTTGGCGCTCAACAGGCGGTTCGCGCCGCCTACCGACAAGGGTATCGCTGGGCGCTCAAAGCCGACATCGAATCCTTCTTCGATGAAATCGACTGGCGACGCTTGGAAAACAAATTGATCGCGCTCTACGCCGACGATCCCCTCGTCGATCTGCTGCTGGACTGGGTCAAGCGCCCGGTGCTGTGGCAAGGCAAGTTGATCCGCCGCGAAAAAGGCGTGCCGCAAGGGGCGGTGGTTTCGCCGCTGCTCGCCAACCTGTTCCTCGACGAATTCGACGAACGCCTGCTGGGTCAAGGCTTGAAACTGGTGCGCTACGCCGACGACTTTCTCGTGTTGTGCAAAAGCCGGGAAGAGGCCGAACGGGCGCTGGATAAAGTGCGCGAAGCGGCGGCCGACGAGGGATTGAATCTAAACGAGGCCAAAACACAGATCGTCGATTTCGAGCATGGCTTTACTTACCTGGGTTATTTGTTTTGCCGGTCCGTCGTCTTGGATAAGGGAAAAGCGAAGGACGAGCAGGCCCCGGCCGCTCCCCACGCCTTGCCCGCCTGGGCCTTGCCCGGCGCAGCGGCGCGGATCGAACCCGACGGCGGCTTCGTCGAAAACGCCCCGCCGCCCGAGCGTGACGACCTGCATTTGACGATCTCCGGCGGCGACAAAAGCCTGCATTTCGTCGACGGACGCCTGCAGATCCGCGACGTCGACGGCGACGATACGGAAATGCCCTGGCACGGCGTCAAGTCGATCTCCTGCCTGGGGCGGGTGCGCCTGAGCCCGGCGGCGATGCACGCCTGTCTCCGCGACGGCGTCCCGGTGACCTTCGCCGATTCGCAAGGCAACCTGCTGGGGATGTTGTCGCCCGCGGCGGGAATGGCCCCCGACGCGGTCGTCGCGCAGGTCCTGTTCGCCGAATCGATGGAAAACCGGCTGGATGTCGCCCGCGAGATCGTCGGCGCCAAGATCCACAACCAGAACGTGACGGTCAGGCGGCAGGACGGCGAACTCGACGAGGCCCTTACCTTGCTGGAACGCCGCGCCTCTTCCGCCGGTTCGCTCAAGACGTTGCTTGGGTTGGAAGGGCAGGCGGCGGCGGTCTACTTCCGGCGTTTCGCGCGCTGGACGGCGCCCTTCGAGTTCCCGGGCCGGCAGCGGCGTCCGGCGAAGGAGCCGGTCAACGCGATGCTCAACCTCGCCTACTCGCTGCTGTACAAGCAAGCCGCGATCGCCCTGACCGGCGCGAAGCTGCTGCCGGGCATCGGCCTGTTTCACACCCGGCGCAACGACTACAGCGCCCTGGCCGCCGATCTGATGGAGGAATTCCGCTTCCTGGCCGACGCCCTCGTGCTCGCGACGATCCACCGCGGGCAGATCGTCCCCGGCGACTTCTCCTATCCGGAAAAGGGATTCTACCCGTGCCTGATGCGCCGCGAGGCGCGCAACTTGTTGCTTGGCACCTTCGAGGAACGCCTGAGCGGGGAAGTCGCCCTGCTCGACAAAGACAAGCGCACCTACCGCCGCTGGCTCGAGCACCAGGCGGACGCCTTGTACGACCGAATAACCGGCGCGCTTGCTTTTTATCAGGCGATCAGGATACGCTGATGGTGCATGTAATCGCCTACGACATCGAAGACGACAAACGCCGAACCAAGGTGGCCCGCGTGCTCAAAAGCTACGGTTACCGGGTGCAACGTTCGGTGTTCGAATGTTCGTTGACCGAAGCGAAACTCAAGCGAATGATCGCCGAGTTGTCCGCCCTGTTGAAACCGGAAGACGAGGTGTCGATCTATCGGCTTTGCGAGCAATGCCGGACGAAAGTGAAGCGGTGGGGAAAAACGCCCCCGGGGCCGGAAAAGCGTGATTTTCTCGTTATTTGCTGAGTTTTTGCGCGAACCTCCCGGCGACCGGGATCGGCGATGACGGGAAATTGCTTAACATCTTGTTTTTACATCGCTTTTTGAGTTTTTAAGCAATCGGAGGTTCGCGCAGCGAAAAGATCTTTGAAAATCGAATACTTACGAAAGGAGGTGTAAGTTATTGGTCGGAGAAAAACGTTACTTGGCGTTAAAAACGGGAGGTTCGCGCAAACGCCGCGTATCTTGTTGCAATTACACAAGTATTATAGCATGCTGTCTTCCGATATGATTCCTTCGGGAAGATGAAAACTTTCTAGATCACGCATGATGTTCGTCTCCTTCTTCGAGTCTTCCGATATGATTCCTTCGGGAAGATGAAAACGCCAGCGCAAAGTCGGTGATTGCGGTATTGGGCAGCGTCTTCCGATATGATTCCTTCGGGAAGATGAAAACTTCTAGTCCTTGGGATCCACGGCGGCGATTTCTTCAGTCTTCCGATATGATTCCTTCGGGAAGATGAAAACATTTGATAGATTGAGTTTATAATTAAGTTCATAGTTAGTCTTCCGATATGATTCCTTCGGGAAGATGAAAACTGCGCGAGCTGGCTGT
>DAINPV010000357.1:0-3995 GCA_036743315.1 bacterium
CAGACGGTCGCCCAGCGGCAGGTAGGCGATAAACTGAACCTCGAACGCGCGTTGGCGCTGGGCGACCGTCTGGGCGGTCATCTGGTGGCCGGGCACGTGGACGGCGTGGGGACGATCCGCCGCATGCAGCAGGTCGAGGGATTCGTCAAGCTGGCGGTCGATGCGCCCGAGGCGGTGCTGCGTTACTGCGTCGCCAAGGGCTCGATCGCCCTGGACGGCGTCAGTTTGACGATCAACGTCGTCGACGAGCGCGGCATCGAACTGGGGATCATTCCGACCACCTGGACACACACGACCCTGGCCGATAAAAAGGTGGGCGACCGAGTGAACCTCGAGGCCGATTTGATCGGCAAATACGTAGAGCGAATTCTCGCGGCCCGTCTGGGCGGCGAACAAGCAACCGCGAGTCGGTTGGACGAGGATTTCCTCGCCAAACACGGCTTTGTGAAATAGTGGGATAAAGAATGCCGTTTAGTACGATTCCCGAGACTCTGGAGGCCATTCGCCAGGGTAAGATGATCATCCTGGTCGACGACGAAGACCGGGAGAACGAAGGCGATCTGACCATGGCCGCCGAGATGGTGACGCCCGAGGCGATCAACTTCATGGCCACCCACGGTCGCGGTCTGATCTGTCTACCGATGACCGAAGAGCGCGCCGACTTCCTCGAACTCACGCCGATGGTCTCGAACAACAACAGCCGGTTCGGCACCGCCTTTACCGTGAGCATCGAAGCGCGCCACGGGGTGACCACGGGCATCAGCGCGCACGATCGCGCCCGCACGATCCAAGCGGCCGTCGCCGACGAAGCGCAGCCGTACGATCTGGTGAGCCCGGGTCACGTCTTTCCGTTGCGCGCCCGTAACGGCGGCGTACTCAAACGCACCGGCCAGACCGAAGGCTCGGTCGACCTTGCGCGGCTGGCGGGACTCAAACCGATGGCGGTCATCTGCGAGGTGATGAAGGACGACGGCACCATGGCCCGCCTGCCGGACCTGGAACAATTCGCCGCCCGGCACGATCTGCTGATCGCCTCCGTCGCCGACATCATCGAATACCGCATGAAGCACGAGATTCACGTCAAGTGCGTGGCTTCGGCCAATCTGCCGACCGAGCACGGCGGTCCGTTCACCGCCAAGGTGTTCACCTCGGACGTCGACGGCATGGAGCACGTGGCGCTGGTCAAGGGCGACGTGGATACCGACGAGCCCGTGCTGTGCCGCATTCACTCCAGTTGCCTGACCGGCGACGTGTTCGCCTCGAAGCGTTGCGACTGCGGCAATCAGCTGCATCAGGCGATGGAGATGATCGACCAGGCCGGCAAGGGCGTGGTGCTCTACATGAATCAGGAAGGGCGCGGCATCGGCCTGACCAATAAAATCAAGGCCTATGCGCTGCAGGAGCAGGGACTGGACACCGTCGAGGCCAACATCCAATTGGGCTTTGCGGCGGATCTGCGCGACTACGGCGTCGGCGCGCAAATTCTGGTATCCTTGGGGGTGAAGAATCTGCGTTTGCTGACCAACAATCCGAAGAAAGTGGTCGGTCTGTCCGGATACGGTTTGAACATCGTGGAGCGGGTGCCGATCGAAGTTCCGTTGACGGAAGAGACCAAACGCTATATGGAAACGAAAGCGACCAAAATGGGCCATCTGCTCGCCCAGGTGAACAACGGGGCAAGGGGGGAAGAATGAAAGTCCTCGAAGGCGAACTTTCCGCCAAAGGATACCGCTTCGGCATCGTGGTGAGCCGGTTTAACAATTTTATCACCGGCAAACTGCTGGACGGCGCGGTCGACGCGATCGTCCGCCACGGCGGCGACAAGGAAAGCATCACCGTCGTTTGGGTGCCCGGCGCGTGGGAGATCCCCATGGCGGCCCAGCGCCTGAGCGCGAGCGGCAATTGCGACGCCGTGGTCGCGTTGGGTACGGTGATTCGCGGCGGCACGCCGCATTTCGAATACGTGGCGGCCGAGGTGAGCAAAGGGCTGGCGAACGTCGGCATCCAGGCGAAGATTCCGGTGGCCTTCGGCGTGTTGACTTGCGATTCGATCGAACAGGCGATCGAGCGGGCGGGCACGAAGGCCGGCAACAAGGGCGCCGAAGCGGCTCTGGCCGCGATGGAAATGATCAGCATCTACGAGAAACTCTGAAAGAACAATGGGCAATCGACATAAAGCGCGCGAGTTCACGCTGCAGATTCTTTTTCAACACGATTTCACGGGTGCTCCGATCCGGGAGATCCAGTCGTTGTTCTGGCACGACATCAGCACGCCCGGCGAAGTGCGGGAGTTCTCCGACCGCCTGGTCAAAGGAGTGATCGATCACTTTGCCGAGATCGACCAGCTGCTGTCGCGCTACAGCGAAAACTGGACGCTCGAACGCATGACCGGCGTCGACCGCAACATTCTGCGGATGGCCGTTTACGAGATTCTCTACTGCGACGAGATTCCCAAGAACGTGACCATCAACGAAGCGGTGGAAATCGGCAAACGATTCGGGTCGGAAGATTCGGGCGCCTTCATCAACGGCATTATCGACAAGATCGCTCGCGACTTTAAAAAGGACGGGGGCGAGGAAGCGGAATGAAACTGAAAGCCACCAGCCAGGAAATCGATCTGATCGAAACCGACACGGTGGTCCTGAGCTTTTTTGAAAACGAACGCCCGCTCAAGGGCGCGGTCGGGCTCACCGATTGGCGCATGTGCGGCCGCTTGTCGCGGTTGATCATGCACAAGTGGATCGACGGCGAGTACGGCGAACCGCTGCTGATGCCCGCCAACCATCGCATGAACAGCGAGAAGGTGCTCGTGGTCGGTTTGGGTCTGTTCGACCAATACGACATGAACCGCTACAAACAGATGGTGGATAAAATCTGCGAAACCCTGATGAAGATCCAGGTCAATCGGTTCGCCTTGCCGTTGCCCGGCGTCGAACTGGCCCAATTGGATCCGGCCGAGGCGGCGGAATTTCTGGGCAAAGCGTTGCAACGCGTGTATGGACCCAAAGCGGATCTGCTCCGGGGATTGGAAGTCGTGGTCGTCGCTCCCGGACCGGATCTCAAACGCATCAATCCGGTGTTGGCGCGCCTCGAGCGCAGCAACCGGGCATGAGAGACCATCATGAAAGTCGTCATTCTCGGCGCCGGTGAAGTCGGTCTCCATCTTGCTTCACGTCTGGTTCAAGAAGGACAAGACGTGGTCATCATCGACCAAGATCAGGAGCGGGTCGATTTCGCGCGCAACCACCTGGACATTCAGGCGCTGCAGGGCGAGGGCTCGTCGCCGCGGGTGCTGCGCGAGGCGGGCATCGCCACCGCCGACATGGTCATCGCGGTGACCACCTCCGACGAAGTCAACATGATCGCCTGCCTGATCGCCTCGACGCAGTCGTCCACCTCGATGAAAATCGCCCGCATCCGCAACATGGAGTACCTGGTCGATTCGCCGATTTTGGGCAAGGGCGTGCTGGGCATCGACCTGCACATCAATCCCGAAATGGAAGCGGCCGAGACGATCCTCAAGATGATCGAAATTCCCAAGGCCACCGAGGTCGTCGATCTTGCCGACGGCAAGGTGCGCCTGGTGGGCATTAAAATCAACGAACAATGCCCGGTCATCGGACAACAGCTCAAATACCTGCCGGAGTTTCACGCCGACAAAAAGGTGCTCATCGCCGCGCTGGAACGCAACGGCAAGGTGATCATCCCCGGCGGCAAAGATTCGATGGAGGCCGGCGACAACATCTGGGTGATCAGTCCGCCGGAAAACGTCGAACATGTGTTGGCCGGTCTGGGCATTTCCGGCGAGCCGATCAAGCGCGCGATGATCTTCGGCGGCTCGATCA
The DNA here is from genome assembly GCA_036743315.1 of bacterium. Lineage (GTDB taxonomy): Bacteria > Lernaellota > Lernaellaia > Lernaellales > Lernaellaceae > CALBTQ01. The sequence continues at coordinate 3,846 of DAINPV010000357.1, forward strand.
TCACCCGGCTGGTCGCCGACAAGCTGCTCAAGATGGGCCTGTCGCTCAAGATCGTCGACAGCGATTACAACCGCTGCATGCGCATGGCGGAGGAGTTCCCCAAGGCCGTCGTACTGCACAGTCCGCACGTCGACCAGGAACTGTTCGAGG